>JABCZC010000016.1 GCA_013289875.1 Acidobacteriota bacterium
GGTTGACCACCGCAGTGTCGCACCCGTTGATGCTAAGGGAAATGCTCTTCGGCGGGCAGGTGTAGAAATAGCCGGCCGCAGAGCCGGAGCTGGTGATCGAAACCGAGGCGTTGATGACCGTGGAGCCCGGCTGGTTGGCCGTTGTGGTTCCGTTTATTCCTGTGCCGGTGGTACTCGTGTTGTTGATGGTGACAATGGTTCCATTCTGAGCGGAGTAGTTTATGGTGCCTACGTAATTCGGAGTGGCGGCGCCACTGGCGGAGGGCCGGCCGTCGGGAATTGGAATGCCGTTCGGCCCCAGGACCGTTGTGTACGCAGTAAGCAGCGGGCCGTTCTGGTTCTGGGATGTGCAGGAAGTCTGTGCCGTTGGATCGATGGTAATGGCCGTGATGGGAGGGTGAACAAAGACAGGCACCGGATTGCTGGTCACGCCGCTGCCGGTCGCCGTGAGTTGCGCAACGCCACAACTTGTTGCGTTGCATTGATTGGTAGTGGACCCCGCAGGAGGCGTACAGATGGTAAAGTCGGCGATACCGCCGGGGCTATTACGGTTCCAGGTTCCACCGCAAACTCCGCCAGTCGGCGAAATATCCGCCAACAGGAGATTCGTGCTGCCGTATGTGTATTTGCTGACGGTGGCGGCAGCACCTTTGCAATTTGTGGCGGTGGGCTGCGATAGTTGCCCGATCTGCCCCCAGGAAAGCGAGATGCCGGTGGTCGCAGGATTAAGAGCGATGAAGTCAACGGCATTGGTTTTGATGCCGTAGCCGAGACCGTTGCAGTAAGCGCCGACGTTCGTGGTGCAGCCTGTGATGGAAAGACCAACGGGAAGAGCAAAAATGAACAACGCAATAAGGGCGAGATACCGCTGCATGAAACCTCCCCGCCCGCACTCAGGTGCGCGAACGGTCTTTCCAGCCAAAGATGTCGATTTGTCCTTGTTTGGACAAGGGCTCGAAGCTTGAGTGTAAAAGGTGAAAGAGCCTTCGGCAAGGGACGGGGCCCACAGCTTACGACTCAGCGATCAGACTTCAGTGTAGAAATTCACTGGATGTGGCGGTCTGCTACGCCACTTTGCCTTTTTCCAAGTCATTGATACTGCCTTTACGGCATGTACTGCTGAAACCAGGCCAGCGCCCTCTCAAGCACGTCGCGGCGGTGGTCAGGGTCGACGAAGCCATGGCCTTCGTTGGAATAAACCACAAGCTGCGTAGGGACGCTCTGGTCTCGCAGCGCATGCCAGAACTCGAAGGACTGCGGCGCCGGGCACTCCCCGTCCCGATCGCCGACGACCACTAAGGTCGGCGTCTTGATGTTTTTGATGAAGTTGATGGCAGAACTCTTCGCGTAGACCGCCGGATCGTCATAGACCGACGCGCCAAAGAAGGGAATCATCCACTGATCGATGGAGTTCTCGCCGTAATAGCTCTGCCAGTTCGCGATGCCAGCTCCGGCGACGGCAGCGCGGAAGCGATTGGTCTGGGTAACAGCGAACATGGTCATGAAGCCGCCATAGCTCCAGCCGGTAAGGCCGACCCGCTGCGGATCGACCGGCAGCTTCGCCGTAACCGTGTCCACACCAGCGAGAATGTCCTTGAGGTCGCCGTAACCGAAGTCCTTGCGATTGGCCTGCGTAAAGCGCTCCCCTTCGCCATAGCTGCCCCGAGGATTTGGCTCGAGGACAAAGTAGCCGAGGGCGGAGAAGGGTGCGCCGCCGAAGCCGGCTCCGGGCCAGCGAGGTACTACGGCCGAAGACGGTCCGCCGTGGACAACGACGACCATGGGATATTTTTTCGCTGGGTCATAATTGGCCGGATAAAGCAGCCAGCCCTGCACATCGAAGCCGTCATTCTTCCACTCGACCGACTCGGCTTTGCCCCACGCTGGTTTAAGGCCATCGTTATAGTGGGTGATCTGCTTCATGTCCATCAATTCGCCGGCCCAGACTTCAGGTGGCTCCGAAAAAGAGCTGCGAACGAAAGCGATGTTGTTGGTGTTCGAGACGGAGACGCGCATTTCGAGCCCCCCGGCTCCGATGGTGTCGGGGAGGGTGAGGTTGTGCTCGGAGGACTCCTGCTGCGTGGACAGGTCATAAACGAAGAGGTGTGATGACCCGCCTTTGATCTCCGCGATGCCCAGCTGATGTTCGTCGAGCCACTCGAACCACGCCGGACTGGCATGGCGATCCAGCGTGACGTCCTTGGGATCGCCGCCGGCAGAAGGGATTAGATAGATGTCGCCGCCCGTCGAGCCCTGGTCGGACATGAGGCCGCCGATAAAGCCGATCTGTGATCCGTTGGGCGACCAGCGAGGCACGGCAAGCTGGAGGCCGTGGAGTGGACCGGATGCTAGAGCAGGATCGAGAAGAAACTCGGGCTGGCCAGTAAGAGGCTGAGTGTAGAGCTTGGCTACCCACCAGTTATTCTCTCCTGGCGGAGGCGCGGCAATGTAGGCAAGCTTCTGTGAATCGGGTGACCAGTCGAATTCGTAGACGTGGAGATTGGCGGGGGTCAGTTCCCGGATCTGCCCGCTTGCGGGATCGACGGCTGCAACCCGCTGAATCTCCAGCCCTTCGACGCCAATGACGCCAGATGGCGGCTTCATCGCGGCGAGCGCGCCCGACGGCCGGGTCGCCCCCTCTACGTATAAGAAGCTCAGGAGTTTGCCATCCGGCGACCATTGCAGCTCCCCGGCGAAGCCGTTGAGTGGCGCGAGTACGCGCGGAGCGGCGTTGGAGGAGGGATCGGCCAAGAAGATGGCGGTCTTCTTATCTGCCGTGCAATCGGAAAAGAAAGCCAGATGCTTCGAGTCCGGCGACCATGCCATGCCGCTCTCTCTGCCTTTCGCCCCACCTGTGCACGCGGTGATATCCCTGGGGTGGGCAGGATCATTGAGGGGTGCGACTTTGATGCCGCCGCCGGGACCGGTCACGTTCCAGGCTATAGAGTTGCCGTCGGGGGAGAGATCGGTTTCGCGAATGGATCGGCCCTGTCCGAGGGTCTGGATAACGTGGGCGATGCGCGGATCGTGAGCCGGTGGCGCCGGTGTTTGCCCGGAAGCCGGGATAACGACGCAAGCGAATGCGATAATCAGTACAGGAGTGGCAGCATGAAACAGAAGTCTGGAGAGGCGGCGAAAGCTCATGGTTACGGATGCTAGCAGATGATTCTGGCACCATGGGCGCTGTTCAGGCTGTCGCGAAAGTGGTCACGACAGGAGTCCGCCGAAATATTTCTCTGAAGAGAAATACTCTCGTTGACGACAGCATCACCTCTTGTTATTCTTAAAAGGTTCCACGAGTGTGCTCATTTTTCCTGTGCGTAATGGGAAATGCAGAGGCTCAAGTAACACAAGTCATAGAACTGGCCTGCGGCAGTAAAGCAGGGCCGGAAAAGTCTGTGACACCTTGCCGGGCTCGTGCGGCAAGGACTGATCGCATCGGCGCCTGCGACACTCGCCACCTTGGCGGGCTATGCAGGCCGGAACCAGCGAAACGGAGTTGGCTATTTTCCGAATCCGCCACAAAGCGGGTTTGAACTTACGCTCGGCCACCGTCGGGGTTCTCGTCTGGTACTAAGGCAAGGCGGACGCGAAGCAGGAAGATTGCGACTTCGCACGGAAACGCTCCTGGAGCGTTTCGATACGTGTGCGAGCAGCATCCTGCATCGTGCTGTGGATTTGAAACGGTTTGGATTGGTAAGGAGTTTGGTTTGCCTACATTCAGTCAGCTGGTAAGGAAGGGTCGCACCGCACCGCGGTATAAGACGGCCTCCCCTGCACTGCAGGGATCGCCGCAGCGGCGCGGAGTTTGCACGCGCGTATACACGCAGACGCCCAAGAAGCCGAACTCGGCGCTCCGTAAGGTTGCCCGCGTCCGCCTGACAAACGGCATTGAGGTGACGTCGTACATTCCCGGCGAGGGCCACAACCTGCAGGAGCACTCGATTGTGCTCATTCGCGGCGGCCGTGTGAAGGATCTCCCGGGTGTGCGCTATCACATCGTTCGCGGAACGCTGGACTCAGTAGGCGTGGTCAAGCGCACGCAGAGTCGCTCGAAGTACGGCGCAAAGCGTGCCAAGGCTGGAGCAGCCGCAGGCGGGAAGAAGTAGGACTGCGCGGGACTGGCCGTCCAGGCAATAGCGCCTTCGGCGCGATCTGGATTCGGGCAGTCAAGACGAGTTTGTAGTTGGGGTGAATTGCGGAGCGAGCGCTGGAAAGGCGCGAGCAAAGCAAGAGGGCGAGAGCGGATTTACCGCGAAGCCCTGGAATGAAGAGAGATTAAGGAACTATGCCGAGAAAAGGTCATATCGCCAAACGTGAGGTCGCTGCCGACCCGGTTTATAACTCGACGCTCGTCACCAAGTTTGTCAACTCCATGATGTGGGGCGGCAAGAAGTCGACGGCGCAGGGGATTTTCTATACCGCGATGTCGAACCTGGAAGAGAAGGGCGGCGCGGAAGCGCTGACGCTCTTCAAGAAGGCGGTTGAAAACTGCAAGCCGCTGCTCGAGGTCAAGACCCGTCGTGTGGGCGGCGCCAACTACCAGGTGCCGATCGAAGTGAATCCGGAACGGCGTACTTCGCTTGCGATTCGCTGGCTGGTTTCCTACGGTCGCGCCCGTGGCGAGAAGGGCATGATCGACAAGCTGACCAATGAGCTGCTCGATGCAGCCAATGGCCGCGGTGCCGCGATGAAGAAGAAGGAAGATGTTCATCGCATGGCCGAAGCCAACAAGGCATTCGCGCATTATCGCTGGTGAACTGGCCGTTCAGGCGGACGCGCGCTTTGTGCGCCAGCTCTGGGCTGACGAAGGGAATGCATAGATCTGGGAGTGAATAGCTGCTCCCGAAAGAAGTTTGAACCTCGGGTTGTTAAGGCCCGAGAGAAGCAGAGAGAAGATATTGTGGCCCGTCAAGTACCGTTAAATCGTTGCCGGAACATCGGAATCATGGCGCATATCGACGCCGGAAAGACGACTACGACCGAGCGCATCCTTTTCTATACGGGCATCACGCACCGTATCGGAGAAGTGCACGAAGGTACGGCGACGATGGACTATATGGAGCAGGAGCAGGAGCGCGGCATCACGATTACGTCGGCTGCGACCACCTGCACCTGGAACAACATCCGCATTAACATCATTGATACGCCCGGCCACGTGGATTTCACCGCTGAGGTCGAGCGATCGCTGCGTGTTCTGGACGGCGCGGTTGCGCTGTTCGATTCCGTCTCCGGTGTGCAGCCGCAAACGGAAACCGTCTGGCGGCAGGGCGATAAGTACAAGGTTCCGCGCATTTGCTTCGTCAACAAGATGGACAAGGCCGGAGCCGATTTTGAGCACGTGATCGAGACCATCCGCAAGCGTCTGGGTGCGCGGCCGGTGGCTATTCAGATTCCGATTGGCGCGGAAGCGAAGTTCCGTGGCGTGATCGATCTCATCGAGATGCGCGCGATCGTCTGGAACGACGAGACGATGGGCGCGAAGTACACCGTCGAAGAGATTCCCGCTGAACTGCGCAAGAAGGCTGAGGCGTTCCGCATGCAGCTGATCGAGACCGTCGCCGAGAACGATGACGACATGCTGCACAAGTTTCTCGAGGGCGAGACGCCGACTCCTGAGGAGCTGAAGAAGGCTCTGCGCGGCGCCACCATCGGCATGAAGGTCTTCCCCGTTATGTGCGGTTCGGCCTTCAAGAACAAGGGCGTGCAGACTCTGCTCGACGCGGTAGTAGATTATCTGCCGAGTCCGCTCGATGTTCCTCCGGTCGAGGGCATTGATCCGCACGACACGACGGTTACGCTGATTCGTGAGGCAAAGGACGAGGCTCCGTTTTCGGCATTAGGCTTCAAGCTGATCAACGATCAGTTCGGCAAGCTGGGCTTTATCCGCGTCTACTCGGGCGTTCTGAAGACGGGCGACACGGTTCTGAATCCGCGCACGGGCAAGACGGAACGCGTTGGCCGCCTGGTGAAGATGCACGCCGACAAGCGTGAAGACATCACCGAGATCTATGCGGGCGACATCTGTGCTTGCGTGGGCCTGAAGGAATTGAAGACAGGCGACACGCTGTGTTCGCCGCAACACCCCATTGCGCTCAGCGCGATCGATTTCCCGGAGCCCGTCATTTCGGTTGCTGTCGAGCCGAAGACCAAGAGCGATCAGGAAAAGATGGGCATGGCGCTGGCGCGCCTGGCCGACGAGGATCCGACCTTCAAGGTTCGCACTGACATCGATTCGGGCCAGACCATTATCAGTGGGATGGGCGAGCTCCACCTCGAGATTATCGTCGACCGCATGAAGCGTGAGCACAAAGTCGAGGCTAATGTGGGCGAGCCGCGGGTTGCGTTCCGCGAGACGATTCGTAAGGCTGCCGAGGCCGAAGGTAAGTACATCCGCCAGACGGGTGGCTCGGGTAACTACGGCCACGTAAAGATTCGCCTCGAACCAAACGAGCCGGGCAAGGGCTTCGAATTCATCGATGCCATCAGGGGTGGCGTGGTTCCGAAGGAATACATCAAGCCTACCGAACAGGGCATTCGCGAGGCGCTGCACAACGGCGTGCTGGCGGGGTACGAAGTGGTAGATTTCAAGGCCACGCTCTATGACGGCAGCTACCACGATGTCGACTCGAACGAAATGGCTTTCAAGATCGCGGGATCGATGGCTTTCAAGGAAGCTGCGAAGAAGGCAAGTCCTGTGCTGCTTGAGCCGGTGATGGCCGTCGAAGTCACAGTTCCGGAAGAGCACATGGGCACGATCATCGGCGACATCAACTCACGCCGCGGCCGTATCGAGGGCATGGAGCACTCGGGTGGGTCGCAGGTGATTAAGGCGATGGTGCCGCTCAAGGAGATGTTCGGATACGTGAACGATATCCGCTCATCGACACAGGGGCGCGCCTCCTACAGCATGCAGTTTGCGCGCTATGAAGAAGCTCCGCGCATGATTTCGGAAGAGATCATCAGCAGGAATCAGGGCAAATAAGTAAAACAAAACAGAAATTCTGTTTTTAGAGTTTTGGTTTATCGTGAGCCCGATGGGCTCGGAACATTAGAGCAGGACCGAAGGAACGAGAGAGGGAACAGTATGGCGAAGGAGAAATTTGACCGTTCGAAGCCTCACGTGAACGTGGGGACGATCGGGCACATCGACCACGGGAAGACGACGTTGACGGCAGCGATCACGAAGGTGTTGTCCAAGCACAACCCGAAGAACTCGTTTCGTTCGTTTGATTCGATCGACAACGCACCGGAAGAGCGGGAGCGGGGCATCACCATCGCAACGGCACACGTGGAGTACGAGACGGCCAACCGTCACTACGCGCACGTCGATTGCCCGGGCCACGCCGACTACATCAAGAACATGATCACGGGCGCGGCGCAGATGGACGGAGCAATTCTGGTCGTTGCTGCGACGGACGGCCCGATGCCGCAGACCAAGGAGCACGTTCTGCTGGCTCGCCAGGTAGGCGTGCCCTACATCGTGGTCTTCCTGAACAAGTGCGACGCGGTCGAGGATCCGGAATTGACGGACCTGGTCGAGATGGAAGTGCGTGAGCTGCTCTCGAAGTACAACTTCCCGGGCGACGACGTGCCGGTGATTCGCGGCTCTGCGCTGGGCGCGCTGAATGGCGAAGCGCAGTGGGAAAAGACGATCGACGAGCTGATGGAGGCGGTAGACAAGAACGTTCCTCTGCCGACGCGGGCGATCGATCAGCCTTTCCTGATGCCGATCGAAGATATCTTCTCGATCTCGGGGCGCGGCACGGTGGTTACGGGCCGCATCGAGCGGGGCAAGGTGAAGGTGGGCGAGGAGTCGGAGATTGTGGGCTTCCGCGAGACCAGAAAGACGGTTGTTACGGGCGTCGAAATGTTCAAGAAGCAGTTGGACGAAGGTCTGGCCGGGGACAATGCGGGACTTCTTCTGCGCGGTATTGCGAAGGAAGATGTGGAGCGCGGGATGGTTCTGGCCAAGCCGGCGTCGATCACGCCGCACACCAAGTTCAAGGGCGAGATTTATGTGTTGAGCAAGGAAGAAGGCGGCCGTCACACGCCGTTCTTCAACGGCTATCGTCCGCAGTTCTACTTCCGGACAACGGACGTGACCGGCTCGGCGAAGCTGCCCGAGGGTACGGAGATGGTGATGCCGGGCGACAACATTTCGCTCGAGATTGAGCTGCACACCCCGGTGGCGATGGAGAAGGGCCTGAGGTTCGCGATCCGCGAAGGCGGACGCACCGTAGGCGCCGGCACCATCACCGACATCATCCAGTAGGGACTCGCCGTCCAGGCGGACGCGCCTTGCGGCGCCAAAGCTGGACGGGGAGAGTGACGAGAAAATCAAGTTCTGGGTTGCCGGGGCAGGAGTTCCGGCAATCGGTTAGGATAAAGAGATGCGCGAAATTGTGACGTTACAATGTCCCGTATGCAAAGAGCGGAATTACTCGACGACGAAGAACAAGAAGACGACCACCGGTCGCCTGGAGTTCTCGAAGTTCTGTAATCGCTGCCGCAAGCACACGGCACATAAGGAAACTAAGTAGTCAGTTGTCAGTCCCCAGTTGCCTGTCGGATTTGCTGAAGATTTTTCACTGGCAACTGAAAACATACAGGGGCGTAAGCTCAACGGTTAAACTGTCGGTCTCCAAAACCGAACTTGGGGGTTCGAATCCCTCCGCCCCTGCCAGATTTGAAGCGGCGCGAGCCATTGAGCAGCATCGAAATACGAAGTAAGGAATGGTTCCGACCCGTTCCCGCAGAGAAGGGTGTTATGGCGAAGGCAATCGCAGTACCGGAGAAAGATCGCGCGCAGCAGGGCATCAACCGTGTGACCGGGTTCTTCTACCGCACCCGCGATTTCCTGAAGGACGTTCGCGGTGAGATGCGCAAGGTGGTTACGCCCACTCGCGCCGAAGTGCGCGCCACCACCACGGTGGTAATTGTTACGGTCTTCACCTTTGCTGCTTTTTTCTATGTAGTGGATTCCGTGCTTGACCAGGCGTTGAAGGCGTTATTGCACTCGTTGGGCGGCACGCAGTAAGCGGGGTGCGAAGAGGATGTTGATGGCGGAAGAAATTCAAGACGGAAACACCAGCGAAGCAGTTGGGACCGCGCCCGAACAGACCGAACAACTGGGACCGGCGGCCAACGAACGCTTCAAGTGGTACATCATCCATGCCTATTCGGGCTTTGAGCGCAAGGTGCGCGAGTCGCTCGATAGCCGCATTCAGGCATTCGGCCTGCAGAACAAGATTGGTCGGGTGATGATCCCGACGGAGCCAGTCACCGAGATTGTCAACGGCAAGAAGCGTACCGTCGAGCGTGTTTTTCTGCCCGGCTATGTTCTTGTCGAGATGGATCTCGACAACGACCTGTGGCATGTGATCAAGAACACGCCGCGGGTAACGGGCTTTCTGGGAACCGGCGATAAGCCGGTTGCGCTGAGCGAAGAAGAAGTCAGCTCGATTCTCTTCCGCAGCGAAACCTCGAAAGACAAGCCGCGGATCAAGATCAAGTTCGAGAAGAACGAGTCGGTTCGTATCACCGAGGGCCCCTTCGCGAACTTCAACGGCATCGTCGACGAAGTCAACGAAGATCGCGAAACGGTCAAGGTGATGGTCACTATCTTCGGACGCTCCACTCCGGTGGAACTCGAATTTGGCAAGGTCGAGAAGGTCGAGCAGTAAGAAAGCCTGCGCCTTGTTTGGTTGACCGGCTCAATGTGCGAACAGGGTTCAGGCAGTAAAGAATTTGGCTAAGAGCTATTAGCTGGAAGCTGGTAGCTGCCCTAAAGAAAGGTCTTATAGCAATGGCGGTAACGAAAAAGATACAAACGCAAGTCAAGCTCCAGATTGAAGCCGGCAAGGCGACTCCTGCGCCGCCGGTTGGTCCGGCCCTCGGTCAGGCCCAGGTCAACATCATGGAGTTCTGCAAGCAGTTCAACGCCCGCACGCAGAACAAGGAGATGGCCGGGCTCATTATCCCCGTCGTCATCACCGTCTACGTCGATCGCTCCTTTACCTTCATCACCAAGACCCCTCCCGCCGCCGTTCTGCTTAAGAAGGCAGCCGGCCTGGCGAAGGGTTCCGGTGTGCCGAATAAGACCAAGGTTGGTTCGGTGAGCGAAGCCCAGGTGCTCGACATCGCCAAGCAGAAGATGCCCGATCTAAATGCCGCTTCGGTCGAAGCCGCGGTCAAGAGCATCAAGGGCACGGCGCGCTCGATGGGTATCGACGTCGTAGCGTAGGCCGTTTGCAAGGCATTTCCCGTGGAAATCAGGGGAAATATATGCCATACTTGTGAATGAGCCTCTTCGTGAGGCGCAGTAACACACACCACGGCCAGCAGGCAGCAGCGACTGAGCGGTGGGAGACGAGGAAGCATGTCGAGAAAAATCAGCAAAAATGTCGCGAAGGCGCGCGCGACTGTTGAAAATCGCCCGTACGCACTCCAGGACGCGGTTCCGCTCCTGCAAAAAGTGAAATTCGCAAAATTTGACGAAACCGTCGACCTGACCCTGCGTCTAGGCGTCGATCCCAAGCACGCCGACCAGATGGTTCGCGGCACGGTTGTCCTGCCGCACGGCCTGGGCAAGACCAAGCGCGTGGCTGTCATCACCTCCGGCGATCGCCTGAAGGAAGCCGAAGCGGCCGGCGCCGAGTTTGTCGGCAGCGAAGATCTGGTCGAGAAGATTCAGAAAGAAGGCTGGACTGATTTCGACGCCCTGATCGCCACGCCCGACATGATGAAGTCGGTCGGACGCCTGGGCAAGGTCCTTGGTCCTCGCGGGCTCATGCCCAACCCGAAGACGGGCACGGTGACCAGCGATGTCGCCGCGGCCGTCCGCGAAATCAAGGCCGGTAAGATCGAGTTCCGCACCGACAAGACGGCGCTGGTGCACGTCCCCGTGGGCAAGCTCTCGTTCACGCCGGAGAAGCTGGTTGAGAACGCGCAGACGGTCATCTCGAGCGTGGTTCGCGCCAAGCCTTCGGCGGCCAAGGGTAAGTACATTCGAGGCATCACCCTTAGCTCGACGATGGGCCCTGGTATTCCGCTCGACAGTGCGATTGCTGACTTAGCAGCCAAGGCGTAAAACTCGGCTTCCAGCTGCCGGCTCCTAGCCGCTCGGCAGCAAAAGAAGCGATTTTTGGGTGTGATTTTTTCAGCTAACGGCTAGTAGCTAGAAGCTAGAGGCTTTTTATGGCATTGACCAAAGCAAAGAAGGCGGAGAAGGTCGAGCAGCTCGCGAAAGAGCTTGAGGGCTCGACCAGCGCGATTGTCGGCACCTTCGCGAAACTAACGGTTTCACAGGATTTTGAGCTGCGCAAGACGGTTCGCGCGGCGGGTGGCCGTTATCGCGTCCTCAAGAACAAGCTCGCAGCCCGCGCCTCCAAGGGCTCGCAGATCGAAGCCGCCCTGCAGGGTTTGAAGGGTGTCTCTTCGGTGGCCTACACCAGCGGCGACCCGGTCGCGCTGGCCAAGGCTCTCTCGACCTGGGTGACCGAAAACGCGGAGTTTACGTTCAAACTCGGCATCGTTGACGGCAAGGTGATCGACGTTCAAGAGGTCAAGGCTCTGGCGACCATGCCGGGCAAGGAAGAGCTCTTCGCGAAGCTCCTCTTCCTCATTAATTCCCCGGCGCAGCGTCTGGCGACGGTTATCAATGCGACGGGCCGTGACCTGGCAGTGGTTATCAACCAGGCGGTCGAGCAAAGCAAGTTTTCAGGCGCGAAGGCTTCGGCGTCAACGCCGGTAGTCGAGCAGTCGCCGGTGGCGGAAGCCGCTGTAGCCGCAGAGTCGGCTCCTGTAGCCGACGCTGCCCCTGTAGCCGAAGCCGCTCCGGCGGTCGAAGAGCCGGCCGCGCCGGAAGTTTCAGGCGGAGAAGAAGCCGCGAGCGAATAGCGGGATGCTATTGGCTTAGAGTTGGGAAGTTCAGCCGTAAGCAGGCTTGAGGGGTGCCGGGTCTGGGCACATCGGAAACCTCAGGACGGGCGAGCGGCAACCGGAACGCATGTAGTTGAAAGACCTGGCGATCCGGAAGGCAACGCAAAAATTTAGTTACACGTGGAGAAAATCATGGCGGATTTACAGCAATTGGAAGATCAGATCGTTGGGCTCAGCCTGCTGGATGCGGCGGCCCTTGTGAAGAAGCTCGAAGAGCGTCTTGGTGTTTCGGCGGCGGCGGCAGCTCCGGTTGTCGTGGCTGGCGGAGCGGGCGCGGGCGCTGCGGCTCCTGCGGCAGCCGAGCAGACCGAGTTCACCGTCATCCTCAAGGATGCCGGCGCGAACAAGATCAGCACGATCAAGGCCGTTCGCGAAGTTACCGCGCTCGGACTGAAGGAAGCCAAGGATCTGGTCGACGGCGCTCCCAAGCCCTTGAAGGAAGGCGTCAGCAAGGAAGACGCTGAGAACATCAAGAAGAAGTTCGAAGGCGTCGCGACGGTCGAAATCAAATAGCTTCAGTGCCGGTTCCCAGTCCCTTGATGTCCAGCGATGCGGTAAATCCTCTCGCTAGCGGCAGGTAGGGTGACCGGTGGCTGCCTTTGGTAATAAGGCAAGTTGCATGCCAAACCGGAATGCGCTATTCTTATAGAGGTGCGTTCCGGTCGGCTTTCTCTTGTTGGCTACTCTTTTGGCAAGCGGTCTTCTGGGTTCGGTAAACCGGGCGCGGTCTTTCGAGTTTCAACTCCGACAATTCGCGACATGACAGAACATGGACAGGCTCAGGGGCAATTGAGCTTGGCAGTCTGCGCGGGATTTTCGAGAGCATCGGTTCTTAAGTTCATCCGGTAGAGATTCATACCGGCGTATCGACAGGATAATCGGCGGGCCTGTGGATATGATTTGCGATCGGCTGTAAGGCGGCGAACACGCAGTATTGGGATCAGCGGGAATCTAACATTCTGTCCATATTCAGTGCACAATTCGGTTGCTGCGCTCGTGAGACGTCCTGTCTCAGCGAGCCTTTCGCCGTTTTGTCGACAGATTCTTCTCGTTCCTTGAGTGTGTTGCGCTCCTTTCTTTCCGATCCCGCCCGATCTATCGCAGCGCCGGTTTCTTAAGGCCGGTAACTACTCTGCTCGGACGCTGGCCTGTCCGAGGGGGTTGTCTTGAGCAAAACGGAAGCCTACGCCCCAAGTAGCCTTTCGTGCAAGTGAAAACCGGCGACATTGCAATTCACGATCGCCGGCGGGAACGAAACAAACGCGATGTTTTCTCCGAACGAGGCGGAGCGAACACGAATCGCGTGAACCATGCATCACCAGGAGATGCCGCGTGACTCGGGCGGTATCTTTTCTTCCGGCGAATCCTGCCGGAGCCTCGTATCGACGAGTCTTGAGGAGTGAACATGCCGAACGAGAACCGCGCGCTTCGCAGCCGTCTCGATTTTTCCAAAATTCCGACATCGATCCAGATTCCCAACCTTATTGAAGTTCAGCGCCGCTCCTATGAACGCTTCCTGCAAATGGATAAGCTGCCTTCGGAGCGCGAAGATAACGGTCTGCAGTCCGTCTTTACATCTGTCTTTCCGATTACCGATTTCCGCAATATCTCGCAACTCGATTTCGTCGACTACTCCATCGGCAACTGGGAGTGCAAGTGCGGCCACCTGAAGGGGCTGCATCACCTGCGCACCTCCTGCGTCAACTGCGGCAACATGGTCATTACCGACCCGTTCCATCCGGGCGACGTGCTCTGTTCGAAGTGCGGCACCTACAACAAGAACACGCCCGACTTCTGCAACAAGTGCGGTGACCCTGTGGGTCTGCAGCTCAAGTATGACCAGGCTGAGTGCGAAGAGCGCGGCATGACCTACTCGGCTCCGCTGAAGGTCACCGTGCGTTTGACCATCTACGACAAGGACCCCGAAACTGGCGCCAAATCAATCCGCGACATCAAGGAGCAGGAAGTCTTCTTCGGCGATATTCCGCTGATGACGCAGAACGGCACCTTCATCGTCAACGGGACCGAGCGCGTTATCGTTTCCCAGTTGCATCGCTCGCCCGGCGTCTTTTTTGAGACCGCGAACAACCGTACCTACTTTCTCGGCAAGATCATCCCCTACCGCGGATCGTGGGTCGAGTTTGAGTTCGATCAGAAGAACACGCTCTATGTTCGCATCGACCGCAAGCGCAAGTTCCTCGGCACCATCTTCCTGCGCGCTCTCGGTCTGCGCGCCGACGATGAGATCCTCAAGACCTTCTACACCGTCGACAAGATCGCGGTGAAGGATGGCAAGCTTTTCTGGACCATCGACGAAAGCGCCGACAAGACAACGCACCTGCTGGGCGCGAAGCCGGCGCACGCCATCGTCCACAAGGGCGAAGAGATTGCGCACTCCGGCCGCAAGGTCACGCCTTCGATCCTGAAGGCTCTGCGCCACGCCAAGATCTCGGAAGTCGAGATTGAGGCTGCCGAGCTTGACGGTGCCGTCACCGCTTCCGACGTGGTGGACACGACGACGGGCGAGATCTTGGTCGAAGCCAACATCGAGCTCACTTCCGACAAGCTGCACAAGATTGTCGAGAGCGGCGTTTCCTCGATCGAGCTCTTCTTCCCCGAGCGCGATGATGTGGGCAATATCATTACCAACACACTGCGCCGCGACTCCGTCCGCAAGCCGGAAGAGGCGCTCATCGAAATCTACCGCAAGCTGCGTCCGGGCGATCCGCCAACTCTGGACACGGCGACTGCGCTCTTCGAAGGCATGTTCTTCGATCCGCGCAAGTACGATTTTTCGCGCGTAGGCCGTCTGAAGTTCAATATCAAGCTCTACGAGAACCAGGACAATTCGCCCCTCGATCGCCGCACGCTCACGCCTGAGGATTTCTACGCGACCATCCGCTACCTGCTCAAGCTGCGTAAGAACATCGGCACCGTGGACGACATCGATCACCTTGGCAACCGCCGCGTTCGCGCCGTCGGTGAGCTCATGGAGAACCAGTTCCGCATCGGCCTCGTCCGCATGGAGCGCGCCATCAAGGAAAAGATGAGCGTCTACCAGGAGATGTCGACGGCCATGCCGCACGATCTCATCAACGCCAAGCCGGTCATGGCGGCCATCCGCGAGTTCTTCGGCTCTTCACAGCTCTCACAGTTCATGGATCAGACCAACCCGCTCTCGGAGATCACGCACAAGCGCCGTCTCTCCGCACTTGGGCCGGGCGGTCTGTCGCGTGAGCGCGCCGGATTCGAAGTCCGCGACGTTCACCCCACGCACTACGGCCGTATCTGCCCGATTGAGACGCCGGAAGGTCCGAACATCGGCCTCATCAGCTCTCTGTCCTGCTTCGCGCGCATCAACGAGTATGGCTTCATCGAGTCGCCCTACCGCCGTGTAGCCGGAGCCCGTGTGCTGGACTACGTCCAGGTCACCAACGCCGGCGAAAGCGGCCTGCGCGTAGGCGATCACCTCGAAAGGTCCGAGGCGTTCAAGCTCAACGAGCAGCTCCGGAAGGAAAAGAAGCGCCCCATCGAACATGAGCCCTTCTCCTTCTATCTGTCCGCCTGGGAAGAGGATCGTCACACCATCGCTCAGGCCAACATCGACCTCGACGAGAAGGGCCATATCACCGAGGAGCTGGTCAACGCTCGCCGGCAAGGCAACTTTGTTCTCGTGGACCGCTCTGAGGTCGACTACGTTGACGTGAGCCCCAAGCAGCTAGTTTCGGTCGCCGCATCGCTCGTTCCTTTCCTCGAGCATGACGACGCCAACCGCGCGCTGATGGGCGCCAACATGCAACGCCAGTCGGTGCCGCTGCTGGTTTCCGAAGCGCCGTTTGTCGGAACCGGAATGGAGGGCGTTACTGCTCGCGATTCGGGAGCCGTCATCCTCGCCCGCCGCAATGGCTTCGTGGATTCGGTCGACTCAGAGCGCATCATCATTCGCGTTGAAGGTGAACACCACCCCACGCAGCTTTCGCGTGAGGTTGGTTCGGACATCTATCAGCTCATCAAGTTCAAGAGGTCGAACCAGAACACCTGCATTAATCAGAAACCGATCGTCCGTCAGGGCGACCGCGTGGTGAAGGGCCAGGTTATCGCCGACGGACCCTGCACAGAGCAAGGCGAGCTCGGCCTGGGTCGCAACGTGCTTGTCGGCTTCATGCCGTGGCGCGGTTACAACTTCGAGGACGCGATCCTGATCTCGGAAAAGCTGGTCCGCGAGGACTACTACACCTCGGTGCACATCGAGGAGTTCGAGATCGAAGCGCGCGACACGAAGCTGGGACCGGAAGAAATCACCCGCGACATCCCCAACGTCAGCGAGCATGCGCTGCGTGATCTTGATGAGAGTGGAGTCATCCGCATCGGCGCCAAGATCAAGCACAACGACATCCTCGTCGGCAAAGTGACCCCGAAGGGCGAAACGCAGTTGACCCCTGAAGAGAAGCTGCTCCGCGCCATCTTCGGCGAGAAGGCCGGCGACGTTCGCGATGCTTCGCTCACCTGCCCTCCAGGCATCGAAGGCACGGTAGTCGACGTCCGCATCTTCTCCCGCAAGGGCCAGGAGAAGGACGAGCGCGCCAAGCAGATCGAGGCCGATCAGGTTGCACAGCTTGAGAAGAACCTTGCCGATGAGATTCGTATTCTCACCGACGAGCGTCTCAAGCGTCTGGAAGCGATTCTCGGCGGCAAGACGGTGTTGGCCGACCTGCACGACGAGCGCACCAACAAGCGCCTCCTCGTGAAGGATGCGGTTCTCGATCGCGACGCCATTGAGCGCATCTCGACCAAGAACCTCAAGCGCATCCGTTACAACGACAAGGATCCGCGCGTGAACGAGCAGATCGACGAGATCGAAGAAATGACCTCGCGCCAGATCGACGTTCTCCGCAAGATCACCAACGAGAAGATCGCGAAGCTGCAGAAGGGCGACGAACTTTCGCCGGGCGTCATCAAGCTCGTCAAGGTCTACATCGCCATGAAGCGCAAGCTCTCGGTGGGTGACAAGATGGCCGGACGTCACGGTAACAAGGGCGTCATCGCGCGCATCCTTCCCGAGGAAGACATGCCGTATCTGCCCGATGGAACGCCGGTTGAGATCGTCCTCAATCCGCTCGGCGTGCCTTCGCGTATGAACGTGGGTCAGATCCTCGAGACGCATCTCGGTTGGGCGGCGCACGAACTCGGCAAGCAGGTCGCAGATCTCGTGAAAAAGAACCAGGACGCGAACGCCATCCGCGAAATCTTCAAGGAGAAGTTCGTGAACACCGCAGCACTGCGCCAGTTGCTTGAGCTTGACGACGAACAGACCGTTCGCGTCGGGCTGGGCATGCAGCGCGGCATCTGGTTCGGCACGGCGGTCTTCGACGGCGCCAGGGAAACGGAGATCAAGGCACTTCTCGCCGCGGCCGGTTTACCGTCCTCGGGTAAGACAGCCCTGTTCGACGGCATGACGGGTGAGCAGTTTGAGCAGCCGGTAACGGTTGGATACATCTACATGCTCAAGCTCTCGCACCTGGTTGACGACAAGATCCACGCTCGCTCCATCGGGCCGTACTCGCTGATCACGCAGCAGCCGCTGGGTGGCAAGGCGCAGTTCGGTGGACAGCGCTTCGGAGAAATGGAAGTGTGGGCGCTTGAAGCATACGGCGCCGCATACATTCTTCAGGAGCTGCTCACCGCCAAGTCCGATGACGTTTATGGCCGCACCAAGATTTACGAGGCCATCGTCAAGGGCGAGGCAGCCATCGAGCCCGGCGTGCCTGAGTCGTTCAACGTGCTGATCCGGGAGCTGCAGTCGCTTTGCCTCGACGTGGAGTTGATGAAGATGACTCCCAACGGCGAAGCCAAGAAGCAACCGCTGCCCACGCTGGCAGCCGCCGATTAAGAGCAGCGATTAGCCATTAGCCACTAGGGATTAACCCGTGGCTAGTGGCTGACGCACAAGATTGAAGCGGCATTCCCTGAAAAGAGCGCCGCAGGTAAAGAACAAGAAGCAACCGCAGCTGAGAGCGAATAGCTAGAAGCTAAAAGCCAGCTGCAAGGAGGAACACCTTGTACCGTTCCAGCCCATTTGAACTGACTAGCCCGATCACTGATTTCGACGCGATTCGCATCCAGCTCGCATCACCGGAGAAAATCCGCAGCTGGTCTCATGGCGAAGTCACCAAACCGGAAACCATCAACTACCGCACCTTCAAGCCGGAGCGCGACGG
Source organism: Acidobacteriota bacterium (assembly GCA_013289875.1). Taxonomy (GTDB): domain Bacteria; phylum Acidobacteriota; class Terriglobia; order Terriglobales; family Acidobacteriaceae; genus Silvibacterium. The sequence goes on from JABCZC010000016.1 coordinate 18,162, forward strand.
ACTCTTCTGCGCCCGCATCTTTGGCCCGGTCACCGACTGGGAGTGTCTCTGCGGCAAGTACAAGCGCATGAAGCACCGCGGTGTCATCTGCGACAAGTGCGGTGTTGAAGTCACCGTGTCCAAGGTTCGCCGCGAGCGCCTCGGCCACATCGAGTTGGCTTCGCCCTGCTCGCACGTGTGGTTCTTCAAGGGCCTCCCCTCGCGCATCGGCCACCTGCTCGACATCTCGCTGCGCGATCTTGAGAGCGTGCTTTACTTCGAGAGCTATGTCGTCGTTGATCCCGGCGACGCGCCCGTGAAGGAGCGCGAAATCATCAAGGATGAGACTCGCTTCCGCGACCTCGACGCGCAATATCGCCCCACTGGCTTCAAGGGCATGATGGGCGCCGAAGCCATCAAAGAGCTGCTCAAGCGCGTGGCTATCGACGAGCTGTCGATCGAGCTGCGCGAGCGCATGAAGGTCGAGACCTCCCTCCAGAAGCGCCTCAAGTACGCCAAGCGCCTCAAGGTAGTCGAAGCCTTCCGCAAGTCCGGCAACAAGCCGCAGTGGATGATCCTCGACGTGATCCCGGTGATTCCGCCTGAGCTGCGCCCGCTGGTGCCGCTCGATGGCGGCCGCTTCGCGACCTCCGATCTCAACGATCTCTATCGCCGCGTGATCAACCGCAACAACCGCCTCAAGAAGCTCATGGACCTCCATGCGCCCGAGGTGATTGTGCGCAACGAAAAGCGCATGCTGCAGGAAGCCGTCGACGCTCTCTTCGACAACGGCCGCCGCGGCCGCGTTCTGCGCGGCGCCAACAACCGTCCGCTCAAGTCGCTCTCCGACACCCTCAAGGGCAAGCAGGGCCGCTTCCGCCAGAATCTTCTCGGCAAGCGCGTCGACTACTCGGGCCGTTCCGTCATCGTCGTTGGACCGGAGCTGAAGCTGCATCAGTGCGGTCTTCCCAAGAAGATGGCGCTCGAGCTCTTCAAGCCCTTCATCTATCACCGCCTGGAACAGACCGGCCACTGCACCACCATCAAGCAGGCCAAGGAAATGGTAGAGATGCAGGAGCCCATCGTGTGGGACATCCTTGAGGAAGTCATCAAGGACCACCCGGTGCTACTGAACCGCGCCCCAACCCTGCACCGCCTCGGCATTCAGGCCTTCGAGCCTGTGCTCGTCGAGGGCAAGGCCATCAAGATTCATCCGCTCGTCTGCACCGCTTTCAACGCGGACTTCGACGGCGATCAGATGGCAGTGCACATCCCCTTGTCGCCGGAAGCTCAGGTGGAAGCGAGCGTGCTTATGCTGGCCTCGCACAACATCCTGTCGCCGGCGTCCGGTCAGCCCATCACGGTGCCGACGCAGGACATGGTGCTCGGTCTCTACTACCTCACCAAGGCCCGCAAGGGATCCAAGGGTGAAGGCCGCGTCTTCGCGAACATCGAAGAAGTGCTCATGGCCCTCGAAGCCAAGGAAGTTGAGACACTGTCGCCGATCCGTCTGCGCCACACCGGTCCTGTCCTCGACATGACCACCGCGTACGACGATCAGGACCTGACGCACACCGAGCCGGTGGAGTACCAGAAGCAGTTCATCTCCACTACTGTGGGTCGCGCCATCTTCAACGATGCACTCCCCGAGGGCATGCCCTACGTTAACGGCTTGCTCAAGAAGAAGGGCATCGGACAGCTGGTCAACTACTGCTACCTGAACCTCGGCCTTGAGGTCACGGTCAAGATGCTCGACCGGATCAAGGAGCTGGGCTTCCAGTTCGCCACTCGCAGCGGTCTCTCCGTCGGCCTCGATGACATGGTCATCCCGGAGACGAAGTACCCTGTGGTACGCGATGCCGAGAAGCAGCGCTTCGCGGTGCAACAGCAGTACCTTGACGGCGCCATCACCAACGGCGAGCGTAACAACAAGGTCATTCAGTTGTGGTCGACGGTGACGGAAAAGGTCGCTGACGAAATGTTCAACAACATGAAGGAAGCTGACAAGGCCGGCACCATGAACCCGATCTACATCATGGCCGACTCCGGCGCTCGCGGATCGAAGCAGCAGATTCGTCAGCTCTCCGGCATGCGCGGTTTGATGGCCAAGCCTTCCGGCGAAATCATCGAGACCCCCATCACGGCCAACTTCCGTGAAGGACTCACCGTGCTCGAGTACTTCATCTCGACGCACGGCGCGCGCAAGGGCCTTGCCGACACCGCTCTCAAGACCGCCGACTCCGGCTACCTGACCCGTCGTCTCGTCGACGTGGCCCAGGACGTCATCGTCAGCGAGAAGGATTGCGGCACCGTCGAAGGCATCTACGTGATGCCGATCGTCGAGTCCGGCGAAATCATCGAGCCGCTGCGCGATCGCATCATCGGCCGCGTATCGCTGGAGAAACTGAAGGACTTCGAAGGCAACGTCATCGTCGATATTAACCAGGAGATCAACGAAGACACCGCCTCTGCAATTCAGGCAGCCGGCATTGAGCGCGTCAAGATTCGCTCCGTGCTCACCTGCGAGTCCAAGCGCGGCGTCTGCATCCTCTGCTATGGCCGCAACCTCGGCTCCGGCCGCATGGTTGAGCTCGGCGAAGCAGTCGGTGTCATCGGCGCGCAGTCGATCGGCGAGCCCGGAACGCAGCTCACCATGCGTACCTTCCACATTGGTGGTACAGCATCGCGAGTCTCCGAACAGTCGCGCCTCGACGCCAAGAACAACGGCTCTGTTCGCTTCATTAACCTCGTCACCGTGCGCTCCAAGCAGGGTGGCCTGGTAGCCATGAATCGCTCGGGAGCGATCGCCGTTATCGATGACCGCGGCCGTGAGAAGGAGCGCTACCAGATCGTCTACGGCGCGCGCCTCAAGGTGGAAGAAGGGCAGCACGTCGAGCTCGGACAGATCCTTGCCGAGTGGGATCCCTACACCTTCGCCATCCTCACGGAAATTGGCGGCACCATCCAGTTCAAGGACCTGCAGGAAGGCATCACCCTGAACGAGGAAGTGGATGAAGTCACCGGTCTCTCGCGACTCGTCGTCTCCGATGCTGCCGACGAGAAGCGCCAGCCGGCCATCATCATCAAGGGAGCCAAGGGCAACAAGCGTTACCTCATGCCTTCGCGCTCGCACCTGATGATCCAGGATGGAGATGAGGTCTTCCCCGGCGATATCCTTGCCAAGATTCCGCGCGAAACCACGCGCACCAAGGACATCACCGGCGGTCTGCCCCGCGTCGTCGAACTCTTCGAAGCGCGCAAGCCTCGCGAAACCGCCATCATCTCGGAAATCGACGGTGTGGTGAAGTTCGGCGAAGTGAGCAAGGGTCAGCGCAAGATCTACGTCACCGCTGACAACGGGGAAGAGAAGGAATACTCCGTGCCACGCGGCATCCACGTCAACGTGCAGGAAGGCGAGCGCCTGAAGGCTGGCGAACCGCTGATGGATGGACCGCTCAACCCGCACGATATTCTGGCCGTGCTCGGTGAGAAGGAGCTGCAGGGCTACCTGGTGAACGAAATCCAGGAAGTCTATCGTCTCCAGGGCGTGACCATCTCCGACAAGCACATCGAAACCATCGTCCGGCAGATGCTCCGCTGGGTGAAGATCGAGGAAGTCGGCGACACCAACTTCCTGCTCGAGCAGCAGGTCGACAAGTTCCGCTTCCGCAACGAGAACGAGCGCGCGATCGCTGAGGGAGGACGCCCGGCCATTGGCCGTCCGCTCCTGCTCGGCATCACCAAGGCTTCGCTCTCGACCGACAGCTTCATCTCCGCGGCATCGTTCCAGGAGACCACGCGCGTGCTGACCGAGGCGTCCATCAACGGCGCCGTCGACAACCTGCGCGGCCTCAAGGAAAACGTCATCGTCGGCCGTCTTATCCCCGCCGGTACGGGCATGGAATACTACCGCAACATCCAGCTCTCACCGGAGCTCGAAGAAGCGGCCCAGCGCGTACAGCAGGAAGTAAGCCAGGCCTACGAAGAAGCCGAGCGCGAGCTCGAAATGATGCGCCAGGAAGGTGAGGCAGAAGAAATGGCCGCATCGGAATAACGCACCACCCAAGCAGCAAGAAGGGAAGCCCAGCAAACGCTGGGCTTTCTTCTTGCCCGGCGCCTTTTTCCATTAGGAACGTAATTCCAGAAGATGATGCCAGCTTGGAAACGGTCCGTATTTCTGGACGACGGGATCAAGAAATTTAGGCTCCTTCAAAACTGTCCGATACCCGTAACTCTCCAACATCGGTTGAAAGTCCCGGCCCTCTCTCTCGAGCATGCGGTCGTCGTGGCAGTTGGGAACTATCATCAGGTGTTTCACACGGTGCTTGCTGAGCAACTGGATCCACCACTCGATGGCCTCCATTTTGCATTCCGGGAAACTGTGCACATTAATGGCAAGGTCGACCGGCTGTTCCTGCAACGTGCTGTCGATCAAATCCAGCGGAACGGCCCGCGCTTTCTCGAGGCCGCGGAAGCGCAAGTAGTAATCGCACACAAATGTCGAAACAGACACCGCATCTGTGCACGTATATTCAATGTGCGGGAACGCGGTGGTCAGGCGATGCGCAAGGCGCCCGTAGCCCGCTCCGATGTCGAGAATTCGGAAGCCCGGCCGGGAACCGATGCCAAGATGATGATCCAGAAAATATATTTCCGCGATCGAGTCGAGCAAGTCGCGCGAGACGTCCTGGTCTCCAATCCGGAAGGTGAAATTCCCGAAGTTGGCGTCCTCGCCGAGTCTGCCGAGAAGTCCGAGGCGATCGATCGATCGCAAATAGTAGAGGCAAAGGGCATATGCAAGTATGTTGGCATTGGTACCGTGGACCTGCCAGACCCACCCATTATCGCCACGAAAATAGGCCAAGTCCTCTTCGCGCACGTGGCCGTCTTTCCATATGGCTGGGGTGGTTACCCGAGCGTCAAACGCACGGTATCTTTGCTCAAGGTCAAGAAGCTTGGGATTGTCGGGCCTGAGATAGCTCTTTGCATCTTCGGCTAAAGGGGCAGCGTTGAATCGCTCCTGATGCGCTTGCATGTGCTGCCAGCCATATAGACTTTCCGAACGAACAATTTCAAAGCCCCTTGCCAGGAGAGCATCGTTGACACGTTGTCCAACCCATTTTGTCAGGCTCACTGAGCACACCCTTTCTCAACTTGGCTATCTTCGATTTGTTCCGCGCTCCTCCTGACCGCTGCGCGCTACCACCTACCGCACAATCATCCACGAAGACCTTGAATAATACGTGAACCACTAAAGGCACTATCTGCTAAAGATTTTAACTTCTCGGTAACGCATTATAGCTTCCGGGTAACCGGAGCAAAAAAGAGCTTAGCGCCGACCGAAAGATAGCGAGTTACACCATTTACGGCCTCCCATTTTTTCTGATCCATCTGGACCACGCTCGCCCGCGTGAAACGAAATCCGCGTCGCCCGCACTATTCCTGCAAGCGAGGCAATAGAAACAAGAGGCCCTCCCCCGTGCCTCGCAAAAAGGAGCATCACATGGGCAATTCCAATCAACACCGACAAATCGTCAAACAGTTGCTGGAATCGAAAGCCGTCGACTTCAACGCCGTCGGCCGGGTCCTCGCCGAAGTCGGTCCCTCGCTCTCGCTTGCAGAAGAGCCCGGAGACTGGTTCTGCGGCACCAACCGCATCTTCTTTCACGTTTACCAGGTTTTGCCTCTGAGCACCCCGGTCGAAAACCTTGGCGAACTCGCCGAGAATGCGCAGGAACTCGGCTAAACGCGTTAAGCCAAATATCGGGGACATAGCGGGGCGACATGACACCGGCTCCTTTGCAGACCGAATGCAGTAAGTGGGACGAGCAAGATCTCATCCGCCGTCTTTGCCATGCCCTCGATATTGCGGGGCTCGCCGTCGAGCATCTGGCCGCCAACGGTTATACCGACGCTCAGAACCCGTCGAAAAACATCCGGCCCGAAAAAATCATTTCCGAGACGGCCGTCCTGCTGGTCGCCGCCTCGCCCGCCATGATCCATGACAAAGTCGAGACGCGCATCCGCAACGTGGCCGAGCTCCTTATCCCGCATGCGCGCAATGACCGCGCTTTGCTCGGGCTCTGTCTCGAGCCAGCCGTTGCATGGGATTACGCTCTTCCGCATGTCTGTCTTAGCCGCCTGGATTATCACGACTACCAGTTCGACAAGCTCCTTCGTGTGAGCCTTGAATCGCAGGCGCGATGCGGCCGCGAGCGTGTCCCGCATCGCATCCTCGAACAGGAGTGGGTAGCTGCGGGCTGGTATCAGCCGAAGCCGGAGCGCCATCAGACGTCTCCGCCTAGCGCACGACGGTCGATCCTCGCTCAGCCCATGGACCTGCTCGGATGCACCCGTGACGATATCTACGCCTTCACGCACGCGATGATGTATGTCACCGACTTCAATCTTGTCCCGGCGCTTCTGCCTCGCCGACGCGCCTTCATCCTGGCAGAAGCGGAAGCGTTGCTGGCTCATTGTCTCGATGAGCAGGACTACGATCTTAGCGGGGAAGTCTTGCTCAGCTGGCCCCTCACCGGAAAAGTCTGGAGCGCCGCTTCAGCCTTTGCCTTCCACGTGCTCGCGCATGTTGAAGACAAAGCCGGATTCCTGCCGACTCCCAGCACTCGCATCGGCGAGATCAAGGCGCGGGAAGGCGTGGAGCGCACGCGGTATCTGGTCGCAACCGCATATCACACCGCGTATGTCATGGGACTGGTCTGCGCAGCGTCGTTACATCCGGGATACGCCCCGCCCAAATATGTCCTCGCAACCGACGCAAATCCCGGCCGCGCAAAACACATCCTGGGGATTCTCGATGGCGACGGCAAACGCCCGCATTGGCGCGACGAACTCAGCCGCCTCTCAGGACCGGAAGCCGATGCGCTCGCCGGGTTCCTCCTCAACATCGCTCTGCGCAGACGAGTAAAAGACCGCGATTTCGCCGGCCTCTACGATTTGCTGAGACTTGCTTACGATCTTGATCTTGCCGGCACGCCAGCGGCAGGCCAAGCCGCGGAACTCCTCGAACGTCTCGCGACCTACGCTAAAGTGACCAGCGAGCCGGAATCAGAGACTGTCTGCGATGCATTCAGAAGCAACACGTCGCTGACAATCTCGAGCGAAGTCTGGTCGACGCACGGATAAGTCGCTCAGATTACAAAGAGACTCCCGCCCGAACGGCTATTGCGTGAGCGCTACCGGAGGCCCGCTGACGCGCTTTGCTTTGAGATCGACAGTCACCTCGACGCGGTCGGCGATCTTGATGAAGGGAATGCTCCCATTGATCCCGTAGTCCTTGCGGTCAAAGGCCATGGTGCCCTTGGCCTCGGCGGAACCAGTTCCCGCACCGTTAACTACCAGCGTCAGCTTCTCCGGTTTGGTCACTCCGCGTATCGTAAAGTCGCCATCGATTTCAAAGTTAACCGGTTGGCCCTTCACCGCCGGACCGGTCTGGATAATCTTCGTCGAGTGGAACGTGATGTACGGATCATGCGCTACGTCGAAGAAATCCTTGCTCCTCAGCTTGTCATTCTTCATGCCGCTTCCGGTGTCTACGCTGGCCGCGTCAATCTTAATGTCCAAAACTCCAGTATTGATATCCGTCGATGTGAACTTGAGAGTGGAGTCCCACTTGTCAAATTTGCCGACTATCGAAACCGAGGACTTCACGTTGAACACGACCTGGCTTGACACCGGCGCAATTTCGAAAACCGGTGCTTGCGCCAGACTAAGCGGGGTTAACAGAGCGGCGGCAACAAACGGCAACAGTGCCAGACATCTCGTCTTCATAGGGTGTTCCTTTCGATCTGGTGATGTCTGGAGGTGGCATGATTGCCCCTCGCAGCGGCGATTTCAAACGGTTACCGACAACATACTAGTGATTGATCGCCCGCAATGAGACTAGCAAAACTACCAGAGAACTTGCGTATTATTTTAGGACCATTTCAGATTTAAACAATTAGCCGCGCCTACTCCAATGAAAACAGGTGGAGACACAACTCTTCCATCCGTGACAAAAGCCGCTACGGCTTGCAGAATCTGATCGAATTTCGCTAATCTTTGCGGTATGGAAGTCAATATCCATCACGTTCACGCGCATCTCCTCAAACTCATCGAACTCGCCGAGCATGGAGAAGAGGTCGTTATCGCGCGCGGAGGTGAGGCAGTGGTGAAGATCGTGGCGGTCCCTACCAGGCCCAAGCGGAAACTGATCGGCTCGGCCCGGGGGAAAATCTGGGTATTCGACGACACCAATTCGCCGGAGATGAACAACGAGATCCAGGAGTTCCTCAACAACAATCCGCTCTTTGCGGACGAAGAACACTGAGACCGCTCTTCGATTCCCCCTGCACACCGCGTGCCGCCTACTGCTTCGTCTCCAGCGGATGCTGCGCATCCTTGTAGAACTGGTTCTGCAGCTCGAGACTGACGTTATCCGCCTTGACCGCTTTGATCACGTTGGCGATTGCATCTTCCCAAGCCTTCATATCGAACTCGCCCAGTTCCTTTGTTGCCAGGCTGCCGTCGCCCGAGTAGTGATTGGGAAACCGCGCATACCACCAGATGCCCGTATACACGCCGTCCGGCAGATGCTGCCGGGCTTGGTCCGCGCCTGATTCCTGATTCGCGCGGTCCTGATGCACAAGGTCCGGCCGCGATGCCATCGTGTGCGCCGTCTCCGACTCACCGGCATGCATATCGACCTTCGAATGAAGCGGCGGACGCCCAAGCAGGTTCGACGGCGACCAGCGGTAGACGTAAACCACATAGTCATGCGGAGTTTGTAACTGTGACTGAGCAAAAAATGGAAGCAGGCTTTCGTTTCCGCCGTGCCCGTTGACGATCACGATCTTCTTGCATCCGTTGCGTGCCATCTCATCGGTGGTTTCCTGCAGCAGGTCGAGTTGCATGTGCATGCTGTAGGAAACCGTCCCCGGTTGCTGCCGCGCCTCTGCAATCTGGCCAAAATAATACGGCGGAAAGATCACTGTGTACTCCTGCTGCGCGGCGTGCTCAACGGCGTAGCGCACGTTGATCAGGTCTGTGCCCAGCGGCAGGTGCGGACCATGTTTTTCGATAATGCCGAACGGCAGCACGCAAACACCCTGCGCCTGGTGAATGGCCGCGATAAAGTCCGGCCCCGTCAGCTCTTCCCACTTCGTCGACAATCCGGTCTGGCTCCACGCCGGAGCCACAGCGGCCATCATCAGCAATGCAATCCACCTGCGCACAAAGCCTCCTCGTCATTCCATGCCATCATAACTGGCGCCTGCCTGACGCTGTATCCTATCTTCATCATCGAAGTCTGGAAGGTCCATGGCCACTCTTACCACCGCAAGCCCCTCCGGCACAAACGTCCGGATTCCCTGGTATCTTTGGTGCGCCGCTCTCGCCGTCACCTCCGTCACCATCGGAGCGCACTGGGATGTCTCGTGGCATCGCTCCATCGGCCGCGACACCTTCTGGACCCCGGCCCACATGGCAATCTATCTCTGCGGAGTTCTCGCCGGCATTTGGAGTGGCTATCTGATTCTCTTCACTACGTTCCTTCGGCCGCCGCAAATGGTCGCCTCTTCCGTCCGCGTCTTCGGCCTGCGAGGACCCTTCGGAGCCTTCCTCGCAGCCTGGGGAGGCGTCGCCATGCTTACCTCCGCGCCCTTCGATAACTGGTGGCACAACGCCTATGGCCTCGACGTCAAGATAGTGTCGCCGCCGCACGCCGTGCTCATGCTGGGCATCTGGGCCGTGTGCCTTGGTGCACTCTTCCTACTCGTTGCCGCCATGAACCGCGCAGAGGCCGCCGCCGGCCCTCAGAGCGCACAGTTCCGCCATCTGCAATGGCTCATGATTTATCTCTCCGGCCTGCTGCTTGTGCTTTCCATGTTTTTCCGTATGGAGTACACCTGGGACGTCTATCTGCACAGCGCCAGCGCCTATATTGTCTGCACTCTGGGTACGCCGCTTTACTTTGCCGCCATTCACGTCGCCTCGCGCAACCGCTGGGCCGCAACTTCGATCGCCGCCTTCTACACCCTCTTTGTTTGCGGGCTTATCCTCATTCTCCCGCTCTTTCCCGCGGAGCCCAAGCTGGGGCCGGTTTATCGGCATCTCACACAATTCATTCCTCCCAAGTTTCCGCTGCTCTTGATCATTCCCGCCATCGCCATCGACCTGCTGCTCACCTACGCGAAAGAGTGGAAGCCCTGGATCATCGCGATCGCGGCCGGTCCCATCTTCGTGCTGACTCTCGTTGCCGCTGAGTGGCCTTTTGCCGACTTCCTGATGACCAAAACTGCAGCCAATCGCTTCTTCGGAACTGGCTATGTCGACTACGGCATGCCTCCCACCTCAAAAGATGTCCTGCGCCAATTTGTTGAGCCCGAACAGGGCATTGTGCTTTGGAAGGGCCTCTTCATGGCGATGCTTTACGCCATGGTCTTCACCTGGTTGGGGCTCGCACTGGGCCGCTGGATGAAGAAACTGCAACGATGATAAACAAACGCCGCCTGCCCATACTGGTCCTTCTCGCGATCGCACCGCTGGCTTTCGTTCCGCTGGCAGCCCGCGCTCATGTAGGCAGCCCCGACGTCTACGTCGAGGGCAATGCTGGTCCTTATAAGCTCTCTGTCGTGGTCCGCCCGCCGCTCGTCATTCCCGGTGTTGCGGATATCGAGGTGCGGTCCCAGACCTCCGGCATCGACCGCGTCGAGATTACGCCCATTCCGCTCACGGGGGAAGGCTCAAAGCATCCACCGGTGCCGGACGCGATGCAGCGGCCATCTGCCGATGCTCAATACTTCGCCGGCCATCTTTGGATCATGGCAACCGGTTCATGGCAGATCCGTTTCTTTGTAAGCGGGAATCAAGGCCCCGGAGTCTTCTCGGTCCCAGTCCCCGCGACGGCGATGGGCACACGCAAAATGGAGCGCGGCCTTGGCACGATCCTCGCCTTCCTCGGCGTTGTTCTTTTTCTCGGACTGGTCGGCATCATTGGAGCGGCCGCGCGCGAAGCGCAACTCACGCCAGGCGCGGAAGCGCCGTCCGTTCCACGCCGCCGCGCTTATGTCGCCATGGCGGTTGCATTTGTGGTGCTTCTTGCCGCCATTGTTCTCGGGAACAAGTGGTGGGGCGCGGAAGCCGCGGACTATCGCCACTACATCTACAAGCCGCTTGAAATGCAGGCGCAGCTCCAGCCAGGCAATGTCCTCGATCTCAAGTTATCCGACCCCGGCTGGGTCAAACAGCGCCAGTTGGACGACTTCATCCCCGACCACAACCACCTTATGCACCTATATATGCTGCGCTGGCCTGCGATGGATGTCGTCTTCCACCTGCATCCCGAGCAAGTTGGCACTGGGGAATTTCAACTCCTTCTCCCGACTATTCCAAAGGGAGAATACCGGCTCTACGCGGACGTCGTTCACGCTAATGGATTTCCGGAGACGCTCATCTCTTCGATCAGGCTGCCCTACATTGCGGGTCGCGCTCTCGCCGGCGACGACGCCGAAGGAACTTCCGTTGCGCTTAAGTATTTGGGCGTGGCGACCCAGACCACCGCAAGTTATAAGTTGCCCGACGGCTACACAATGACCTGGAAGCGCCCGGATACGCTGGTCGCAAAATCGCCCTACGATTTCACCTTCGAGCTGCTCGATCCCAATGACCAACCCGCCAGTGATATGGCGCTCTACATGGGCATGCCAGGCCACGCCGCCTTCGTCAAAACCGACGGAAGCGTCTTCGCGCACATCCATCCCTCAGGTTCGGCCTCCATGGCTGCTCTCATGATTGCCCAATCCCAGAACGACCAGATACAGGGCACTTCGCCATCCCAAGAGATGAAGAGCCTGGATATGAAGAGCATGCCCGGAATGGGCATGAATCAGGGCGCCCCGCCCAGCACGGTCAGTTTTCCGTATGGATTTCCCAGCGCGGGAACCTATCGGATCTTCGTTCAGATGAAGCACGGAAATATGATTGAAACCGGCGTTTTTGACGCCACTGTTCAGGCGTCGTCAGAAAAGAAACAGTAATGGGCACGATCTGGGTCAAAAAAAGAGAATGTCATCCTGAGCGAAGCGGAGCGGAATCGAAGTATCTGCTTTGTATTCTCAAGTACCGCGAGTATCTGACACGTTCCCATCAAACAAATCAACAACTGTTACGAATTCATGCGGCCAGGCCAGAGCAGGCGCAACCGTCTCTGTGCGACTGTAATCGTTGCCCGTTCTAGGCCAATCACTTCGCCATCCGCCTCGATCAACAAGGGGGTTTGATAATCGTAGTCCGGCACCGGACTGCACACCACCATGCTCGCATCGTCAAACTGAGCGTATGGAAGGCTCGAATTGCCATTGCTCCTGCGTGTCACCAGAGCATGAAAACTGGCGTGCACCAATCCCGCGCGACTCGTCTCGCGCACGCTCGCCACGCGGAGCTGCGGCTTCAACAGATCGCCCCCGGCTCGCCACAAGTTGACCGCGGGCACCCGCAGGGCAATTGCTTCGTTGGCCCGAAAGCGGCGCACTTCGCCGCCAGTGGTCGTCACTTCGAAATCGAAAGGTTCGATCGGATGCTGAACCAGCAGCCGCACACCGCCGGCGTAGTAGGCGAACGGACCGCCCACCCGTTTCCCCGTTCCCGTCGGGGCCAGATTCATCAGCGCTGCGTGCACACCCATGCCTGCTGCAATCGTGAAGTACCAATTCTTGTCCTTCACGTGGCCGGGAGTTTTGCACACGATCTTGCCCAGCGGTATCGACGTCGCGTTCGCGTGCATTTGCGCCAGCGCCGCTGCCAGGGGTTCTCGCGGCAAACGCAGGTTCTGCGCCAGCACGTTGCCTGTGCCGAAAGGAATCACGCCGAGGGCAGCCTCAGACCCCGCCACGCCCTGGATCACCTGGAAAATTGTGCCGTCGCCGCCGCAGACGAAGATTGTGTCGAAGCCGCTCGCTACCGCATCCTGGGCCTGTTCGCCTGCCGAGTGCGCGGAGAGCGTATCCTGCATCTCGACCACGCAGCCCGAGCCTCGCAGCAACTCGGCCACGCGATCGACCGTCGCGCGCCGGCCACGGCGCTCCATCAGCAGCGGATTGAGAAAGAAAAGAACACGGCGCATGTCCAAAAGATGAGAGTATGCGCCGGATTCCTCAGTGTGCGATGAATAAAAGATGAGAAGCTACCCAGGAGAATCCTCAGAGTGAACAGGGCGAATTTCCGAAGGGGAAGTGACCTTAGAGCTTCGCCGGCTCTCCCCACTCCGCGAGCACAATCTCATGCAGCGGCTTCCGCTGGCGCGGAGACATTTCCTGCTCCAGCAACCCCTCCGGCAGCCCATCAACATCTCCCAGGTGCCCCAGCGCTGTCACCGCGCCAATCGCATAGTTTTCGGGGATGCCGAAGGCAGCGCGCGCCTTCTCCTGATTGAACCCGGCCATCGAATGCCCATGCAGCCTCAGCTTGGTCGCCTGCAGCACCAGGTAGGCTGTTGCCGCACCCGTATCGTGGATCGCGAAGTGGTTCGGTGCTCCGTTATGCGCGAACGACTTGCTCGCGACCGACAAAATCAGCACCGGCGCACTCTTCGCCCATCCCTGGTTGAACTCGACAAGGCTGTCGAAAATCTTCTGGTAGGTCGCATCGCCGCGATGACCGACGAAAAACCGCCACGGCTGCTCGTTGTACGAAGACGCAGCCCACCGCGCCGCCTCGAAAATCTTCTTGAGATCCTCCGCGGCGACAGGTCTATGAGAAAATGCCCGCGGACTCCAGCGTGCCAGAATCTCTTCGATCACGCCCGGTATCATAGGCGCATGCTTTATCTGCTCAATCTCTTCCGCTGTATGGGACAAGGGATCGCTCCTCGGGGAAAGTGTTCTCCGCTGCGCCTTTAGATTCACTACATTTCCCGGCGGACGCAAGCGATTCCCGAATTGGGCGTGTTCTCCACATCTCCCACAGCCATCCACAGTCACGGCCTGATTTCTGCCTTGCTGCCTCCTCTCCCCGGCGCGTAGCCTGCGAAGAGTGCCAGGGTTTCGCCGTTCAGCGCTTTTCGGCCCAGAGTTGGCGGAAAATCCGCTCTCCGAACCCTCCTCACCCGCGGCCGGCGCGGCTCCCGGCGATTCTCCACAGCCAATGTCCCAAAAATGAAGCACTGGGTTACCAATTTGAATCTAAAATACAAGATATTGTGGTTCTGGCTTGACACCCACAACCAAGAGCGGTACTTTCCCACTTGCGGCCCTATAAATTTACCGCAGGTTCACAGGGAATTGAGCTCACCTTCCAGCCTCATCCGCAAGTCGCACGTTGACTGGAAGATGACTCCCGCAGACTCACTCTTGTGGAGATTTTCAAGCGGCAACGGTTCTGATTTTTGCCGCCGAACCAGGACATAAACCCGCCGTTGTGCGGGCATCCCAATTCGTAGCACCCCTGTGAAGGAGCACCATGGCCGAGGCCACCAGGAAATCCGTTATCACCGCCGCCCCGAGCGCCGGACAAGCCGCCTCCCCGAACGCAGCCCAGACCGTCTCGAAGACCCAGCCGGCCCTGCGCTTCGAGCGCTTCTTCTCGAAGCCCACGGTTTCGCCCTACGACGAAGTTCAGTGGGAGCGCCGCACTGCCCTCATCACCGACGCCACAGGCAGGGCGATCTTCGAGCAGAAGGATGTCGAGGTGCCCATCGACTGGTCCATGACCGCGACCAACATCGTCGCCAGCAAGTATCTCCATGGCCAGCTCGACACGCCGCAGCGCGAAACCGGAGTTCGCCAGCTCATCGCCCGTGTCGCCGAGACCGTCCGCGACTGGGGCCTAGCCGGCGGATACTTCGCCACCGCTGAAGACGCCGCGATATTTCACGACGAACTCGTCCACTTGCTCGTGACGCAGAAGGTCGCCTTCAACTCACCCGTCTGGTTTAACGTGGGATGCGACCGCCTTGAGCCCGAGTCCGACGCCCAGAACTGGCACTGGAACGCGCATACCTGCGCCGTCGAGTTCTCCGTCACCGGCTACCGCACACCGCAGTGCTCCGCCTGCTTTATCAACGCGGTCGACGACTCGCTCGACTCCATCCTGACTCTGGCCAAGACCGAAGGCATGCTCTTCAAGTGGGGCTCGGGCACAGGCACGAACCTGTCTACCCTGCGCGGGTCAATGGAGCAATTGTCAGGTGGTGGCACCGCCTCCGGCCCGCTCAGCTTCATGCGCGGATTCGACGCCTTCGCCGGTGTCATCAAGTCCGGCGGCAAGACGCGCCGCGCCGCCAAGATGGTCATCCTTAACGTCGACCATCCCGACATCCTCGACTTCGTCGAGTGCAAGATGAAGGAAGAGGCCAAGGCCTGGGCTCTCATGCGCGAGGGCTACGATGGCTCTTCGGGCCCCGACTCGGAGGCCTACAGCTCCATCTTCTTCCAGAACGCGAATAACTCTGTTCGCGTCACCGACGAGTTCATGCGGGCGTTTGAGCGCGATGGCGAGTTCACCACGTACACTGTGAAGGACCACAAGCCGGTCGAGACGCGCAAGGCGCGCGAGATCATGCACAAGATCGCCGAAGCCACCTGGCAGTGCGGCGACCCCGGCATGCAGTACGACACCACCATCAACAAGTGGCACACGTCGAAGAACACGGCGCGCATCAACGCCTCCAATCCCTGCTCGGAGTACATGTTCCTCGACAACTCGGCCTGCAACCTGGCCAGTTTCAACCTGCTCAAATTCGTAACACCGTCAGGCACATTTGATATCGAGGCCTATCGTAACGCTATCGACATCATGATCACGGCCATGGATATCCTGGTCGATAACTCCGGATACCCCACCGAATCGATCGCCAAGAATTCGCACGACTACCGTCCGCTCGGCCTGGGATACGCCAACCTCGGCGCGCTGCTCATGTCGTTCGGGCTGCCTTACGACTCGGACGCCGGACGCGACTTCGCCGCCACCCTCACCGCTATCATGTGCGGCGAGGCGTACCTGCAGTCCTCGCGTATTGCGGAGAAGTGCCCGCCGCTCGCTTCCGCCACTTCGCTCACCGCCAGCGTCGATCACGAGGGCGGAGCCTGCCCCGGCTACTACGTCAACCGCGAGCCTTTCCTCGATGTCATCCGCATGCACCGCGCCGAAGTCAACAATATAGGCAAGTCGAAAACGAGTGCCGAGCCCTTTACCGCGCCCCAACTCGACGCCCTCATCGACGCCAGCCGCGATTGCTGGGACAAGGCTCTCGCCCACGGCGAGAAGCACGGCTACCGCAACTCACAGGTCACCGTCCTCGCGCCCACCGGCACCATCGGCTTCATGATGGATTGCGACACCACCGGCATCGAGCCCGATCTCGCGCTCGTGAAGTACAAGAAGCTCGTCGGCGGCGGCATGATCAAGATCGTTAACAACACCGTGCCCGCCGCTCTCTTCAAGCTCGGCTACAACAACGACGAGGTCGACGCCATCGTCAGCTACATCGACGCCACGGGAACCATTGAGGGCGCGCCCGGCATCAAGCCCGAGCACCTGGCCTGCTTCGATTGCTCCTTCAAACCCTCCAAGGGCACGCGCTCCATTCACTACATGGGCCACATCAAGATGATGGCCGCCGCGCAGCCATTCCTCTCCGGAGCCATCTCGAAGACCGTCAACCTGCCCCACGACTGCACCATCGACGACATCGCCGAGGCTTACCTCGAGTCATGGCGTCAGGGGCTGAAGGCCGTCGCCATCTATCGCGACGGATCGAAGGGCGCGCAGCCGCTCAACGTCTCCGACGGCAAGGGAGCCAAGGCGATCAAGGGCGCGGCAGCCGATGAGACTGTAAATGCCGCTGCGGACCGCGTCCTTGCTGCGCTCTCCGCCGGCAAGACCGCGCCGGAAGCGGACGTGAAAACCCTCGAAGGCAAGATCTCCGAGAAGATCGAGGTCACGGCGAAGTCCGTCCTCGACGCCACTAGCGCTTTCACCACCGTGCTTGGCTCAATCACGCGAAGCACTCCGCCGTCCGCGCAGGACCAGGACCATAGCGCTCCACCGCGCGCCGTGCGTCATCGCCTGCCCGAAGAGCGCGCCTCGCTCACCCACAAATTCGGCATCGCCGGACATGAGGGCTACATCACCGTCGGTCTCTACCCCAACGGGCAGCCCGGCGAAATCTTCATCAAGATGGCCAAGGAAGGCTCGACCGTCTCCGGCCTCATGGACAGTTTCGCCACTGCCGTCTCGCTCGCCCTGCAGCACGGAGTCCCGCTCAAAGTCCTGTGTGAGAAGTTCGCGCACTCCCGCTTCGAGCCCTCCGGCTGGACCGGCAACGAACACATCGGCTACGCCAAGTCCATTATGGATTACATCTTCCGCTGGCTCCAACTGCGCTTCCTCTCCGGCCAGCAGCTCTCGCTCTTCGCCGGACTAGCAGGCCCGGCGGCCAATCTTGAAGCCGCTTCCTCTCAGGGTGTCATTCTGAGCGAAGCCGCAGACGAGGCGAGGAATCCATACGATGTATCGAGCGCCACAGGTTCCGGTAGCTTTCAGCCAAAGGGCATGGGCTACACCAGCGCACCGCAGGGAGGAATCCTGCCCGAGCTCGGAGCCGTCAGCCAATCCCGCAGCGAGCTCCACATGGAGGACCGAGGCATCTACCACGCCTCCGACGCCATGAAAGGCCTCTACGACATGGGCGACGCCCCCAGCTGCCATACCTGCGGGGCCATCATGGTCCGCAATGGAAGCTGCTACCGCTGCATGAGCTGCGGCAGCACCAGCGGCTGCAGCTAGAAACGCTAGCGGCGGCAGGAGTTGTTGTTGTGTGGGTGGGTTCACGCATAAGCCTGAATTTGTACCCCATTGAATTCGAGACCCCATAAGGCTGAATCCGACACCACCACGCACTCAAATCGCCAAGGTCGCGCACTGTAGAAATCGGAGACGGCAAGGTGGGATCCGCGCTTGTCAGGGCGCGCGCTGCACATCTGCGCAATCAGTCCTTCCGCCGGACCGGATGTGCGGACAATCCAACCGGGCTGAAACCACCTGTCTGGCCTCCATTTGTGCTGCAGGAACATACGTGGTTTGCTCGCCGGTCACCCGTTACGGAAACGAGGCTCTGCAGGAACAGATTCGCTCGATCTCAATCTAGCTAGAAGTGAAATTTACGCCGATCGCAGATTAGAACCGATAACCCGGCTTGAGTTCGCAACGATACACCGTGGTCTTCTCTTTATCCGTGTCAGTCCGGACTGTACAAGTGGCCCAGCTCAAATTGAGGTCCGGACTCAGAGGGAACACGATGGGAGAGCCGTCGATCTCGGCCTCAAGACTCACACCTTCCTCGGTTGGTGGGAGCGTGAAGTTGAGCGTCCGGTCAAAGATGACAGGATATGACTCGCGGACATTGGAAATGATCGAATTACGAAAAACCTCAGCCTCGATCAAAAACGTAGCCGTATCCGACCAGTTCAAGGCCGAAACGTGGATGTTGCGCCCGCCGTGAACAAATCCACTTGAGTCAATACGTGTAAATGGGCACGGCCCTGCAATGCAGGTGGCTCTTACATTGCCGAATGTATTGTCCGGTCCGGCATCCATCGACGCCGATGCAGAAGATGCCTTCCACAGGCCATCCGGCGAACATCGGGCCTGGTGGTTGCAGGGCACATTCGCCTTATTGACAACCTGAAAGACTTTGACTGCGCTTCCCACATTCGTGTTTTCACGGGAATTGAGGGTATATCTCACGCGGACGTTGGAGACCACCGTCTCTCGAAGCCCGGATGCAGCGACGCTCTTGAGCGGGATCGGAATCATTGCAGCAACGTATAACTCGGGGGGCGTCTTTAATCTTCCGGTTTGCACCGTCAAGTTAAGGGGCTCGTAATTCGGGTATCGAAAGCTCAGAGTGAGAGGGTTTTCGGACAATACGTTTTTTTGCCAGACGAGTTTGAAATATCCCGAAGCTTCGGAGCGAGTCTCGATGGTCTTCACGCCATCTGTCAGTGTGATCGCTACATCGGCTATCGGCCGCTGTTTGTCGGGGTCAGCATCCTGCCGAATCACTGCGCCTTGAACCGGTATTTCCTGTCGGACGGAAATCGATCTCCGGTGCAGGTACAGCAGTAGCAGAATGAGCAAGACGGTGGAGACCGCCGCGATGATCGTCCAGATGTGCTTCTTTCGCATTATTCACCGCTGATCAGCAGTGGACCCATAATTTGGAATACACCCTGCACGGACCGCTCTTACCAAACATCCTTGCATATTATTCAATATAAAGTGTTAATTAGAATGAGTTTCTCCGCAAGTCTCCGGACGGACTGAATGAGCATGAATGGCAGCGCAGACGAACTTGGTGGAAGAACCGAAGCGCAAATCCGCAGAATAGTCGATAGACAGCAGAAGCCCAATTCCAGGCGTGAACTGCTGCGTCGAATGGCGGGCGCCTCCCTTGGCATCCCGTTATGGAAAGCGCTTCCTGTGTGGGCACTGGCAGCGCAACAGCAGAGAGAATCGGCGCCGGTGAGTTCGCCGACGGGGCTTTCACCTGAGGACGATAAGTTTTTGGACGATCTTGAACGTGCCAATTTCCTCTTCTTCTGGGAGCAAGCTAATCCAGAGACTGGATTGATCAAAGACCGCTGCAATGTGCGCACAACGGACACCACGGTGGCTGCAAGCATCGCGTCCACTGGTTTCGGTCTGACAGCAATCTGCATTGCGGAGAAACGCGGGTTTATCTCCCACGAGGACGCACGTCTGCGGGTCATCAAAACTCTGGATTTCATCTGGAAGAAGTTGCCCACGCATCGCGGATTTTTCTTTCATTTTGCCAACATGAATACCGGCGAGCGGATGTGGGATTCTGAGGTCTCCTCCATCGATACCGCGATCTTGCTTTGCGGCATCCTGACCTGCCGCCAGCACTTTCGGGATCGAGACATTTTCCAACTTTCACACGCAATTTTTGACCGTGTGGATTGGTCCTGGATATCAGAAGACATCGCGCTGTTGTCTATGGGATGGACGCCTGAGATGGGCTTCCTGCCATCCAAATGGAACGACTACAGCGAATTGATGATGATCTATCTGCTCGGGATGGGTTCTTCCTCTCACCCCCTGAAGCCCGACACGTGGTTCGCATGGAAACGGACAACCTTCGAATATGACGGGATGCGCTACATTGGCTCCTTTGCCCCGCTCTTTGTAAATCAATTCTCCCAGGCATGGTTCGACTTCCGGCACAAGCGCGATAAATACGCTGATTACTTTCAGAACTCAGTCATCGCCACGGAGGTTCACCGCCTCTTTTGTGTAGGACTGGCCAGGAACTTCCCCGATTACAGTGACGATCTCTGGGGCATCACTGCATCTGACTCCGAAAACGGCTATGTGGTCTGGGGCGGCCCACCGGCCACGGGTCCTATCGACGGGACCGTAGTCCCCGCAGCAACTGGAGGCTCGCTGCCGTTTCTGCCCGAGGCTACCATGCGTGTTCTGAAGAATATCAAAGCTCGTTATCCGCAAGCCTGGAGCCGCTACGGGTTCGTCGATGCCTTCAATCCGTTGAAACAATGGTATGACAAAGACGTTATCGGTATCGACACCGGAATCACCATGCTCATGGCGGAAAATGTACGCACTTCCTTTGTATGGGAAACCTTCATGAAGAATCCCGAGGCACAACGTGGAATGGCTAAGGCAGGCTTCACAAGCTATAACCCAGCTGTTCCATCCACTTAATCGGTTGTCGGCAAATCGCCGTCATATCTCATCGAGGATAATCCTGGGATCGGTGACTTCCCTGAACAGATCTTCTTCCAGATGCCAGTGTTGCGGGACCCATCGACACTCCGCTCTCTACTTCGTCACCCGCACCGAAACGACTCAGGAGAGTTCGTCTCCCGCAAACTGGATTTACCTCGCCTCTATCTTGCAGCGCTATATAGACTCCCTGAAGAACGAGACGATGAACTAGCCGCAATGACTAAGCCGGCGACCGGCGAGAGATCGATCTATCGCGCGACCCGCACCCGCAGCACGGTGGACTTGTCCGGCAGCGACACGTGACGTTCATCTCCGTTGAGGCGGCGGGACGGTATCCATTGCTCGCCTTGAAAAGTGCCCTCCTCAATGGAGATGAGCTGTGCGTCGCGCAGTGGTCCATCTGTCTCGCGGAACGTCACATCGAACCCAGTGCCCATGATGACGAAATCGTCCGGCGCGAGTTCGATGATCATGCCGCAGGCTCTACCTTTTACCGGGTCGAAGGTAGCGGTGAAATCGATGTTCGCGGCCAGCCGCTCGCCGACCCGGATCGACTCTTTCCAGTCTTCTCCATTTGCAAGTCCCTGCAGGATAGGGTGAAGCTTGCCCGTGTATTGGTAGTGAACGATCAGCGGCAGCAGAGGACGCAGCACGCGATAAGTATCCTCAAAGCCGGCGCCGATCGCAGCACCGGTCGGACTCCTTTGGACATCGTCAATCCCGAAAGGGCTGAAGCCGATCCCGTTGAAGTCGCCGAACGTGGTGTAGGCAAAGCCCACATAGTAAGGATTGAAATTCGTCTCCGGAACGAAGAGTGGGTTATCCGGCCTGGTGTACTGCGCGGCGACATCGTAGAACTTTGGATAGTAGATATCCGGCGCCAGGATGTCGATGGCTGGCGCGGCCGCTTTCCAGATGTCGAAGACATTCACCGTTGCGCCACCGCTCGGCCATCGGCCTGCGCGCTCAACGCCCTCGATCAGCCAGACATTCACATACATGGGCAGCGGGTATTCATGCTTGCCGGCAGCTGCAACCGTATTGACGTAATTCGAGACCAGCCATGCGCTGAATGATTCCGGCGCCAGTTCCCCAAAGACCTGCTTCCAATTGCCCGACTTCGGCGATTTGTCCCATACCCTGATCATCGGGGCAGAGAGCTGGCGGCCATGGCTCTCCAGAAAGCTGAGCAACTCCTTCGGCACTCGCGCATCGAAGAGGCGATTAGCGGCTTCGGAATAGTCCCGGTCAGTTCCGAGTAGTCCCGGCTCGTTCTCCACCTGAACCATAAGAACGGTGCGATCTGCTTCATCGACACTCTTCACGTGCTGCAGCAGCGCAGCGAAGGCTCGCGCGTCGGCGTCCATGGCGGCGCGACAAAGCGGAGAGATAATCTCCGTCTCCTCGCCTCGCGAGCCCAGCACGCGCGTATATTTCTGCTTGTCGCGCTTCACCCACTCGGGCACGTAGTGGCTCTCGCCGTTTTTCCAGGTGCCGAACCACAGCAGCACGAGGTGCAGGTCGCGCTTCCGCGCTGCCTGGATCGCGCGATCCACCAGGCGAAAATCGAATTGCCCAGGCTTCGGCTCAATGGCTTCCCAGTAAATGGGCACCTCCGCCGTATTGGCGTGCCAGCCGGCAAGTACATCCAGCGCTTTATCGAGGTCATCCGCATTGGAAGTCGTTGAATTGTGAATCTGGCCACTCAGCATCAGGTAAGGGCTGCCATCGACCATCAAGCGAAAAGTCTCGCCCGTCTTCTCGATGCTGGGAATAGGTTTGGAGACGGATTGCGCGATGCCCGCGGCCGGCATCACGAGAAAAACGAGCAGGTTGCAAAGGCGAGCGGCTGTACGGAGGGACGCGTTCATATGATGTCACCGACGGTAATTTTGGGAGAGAATCGCCACATCTGTGGCTCTCACGAATTTGCAGTTCTCTTTGCCCCGGTTCTACAATAACATGAGCAAAGCTCATGTTGCGCCACGCGTGATTTTCAGGCCCACTTTGAGTTGATACCTGACAGGTACGCGCCAATGCTCGTCGAACGGATCGCATCGTGCTGAGAAATATCTTGCCGCATAAGCGGGACAGGATGATTCTGTTTCCTGCAGCCGGGTCGCAGCTCATCGTTACTACAGCCCTCTTCCTTATGCCTACGCTGATCGATACCCTCCAGGTCGCTGGCATATTTTCCGCTCGGGGCGCTGGACTGCTCCTGAGCATGGAATTGGCCGTATCGGCGCTGACCACACTCGGCCTTTCGGCATGGTTTCGCACGGAACACCCGCGCGCCTGGGCGCTATCGGGAGGTTTGCTCACAATTGGCGGCACCGCGCTCACCCTGCTCGCGCCATCGCCTTCGCTGTTCTTTGTATCCCGCCTCATCGCAGGCATTGGAGCAGGCATAGTGGCCGCCAATGCAACCAGCGTGCTGTCACGCGGAATCGACCGCGAGAAGATCATCGCTATCCTGACGATGATCTCGATCGTCAATGCCGCGCTTTGGCTTGTCGTCATGCCTTACAGCGTCGATCGTTTCGGATACCGTGGCGCATATGCCTGTATTCTGCTTATCTGTCTCGCCGGGACATGCCTGCTGGCACGTCTGCCCTCATCCCCCGCGCGGCAGCAAGTTAGCAGGCAATCATCGCGGTCGCCTCTTTCGTCGGCCGCCGCGCTGGTCGTGCTCGCGATCTTCCTCACACAACTGGGTCAGGGAGCATTCTGGAGCCTCGAAGATTCCTTCGGCAGGCGTGCCGGTTTCAGCAGTCACGGAATCGGGGTCCTGCTTTCGGCTGCCACGCTCCTGCTGTTACTCGGCGCGATGGGAGCGGCGTGGGCGGGCGATCGTTTCGGCCGATTTCCTTCCATGCAGTCGCTCATTCTGGTCAATGCCGTGTCGATCGTCTTAATAAGCACTGTGGCGGTTCATTGGGTCTTCATTGCGGCGAATGTTCTGCAAGCGGTCACTAATCTCTCCTCTCTCATTTATCAACTCGGACTATCGGCGAGCCTGGACCACACCGGACGGCTGGTTGCGGCAGCTACAGGTCTCGTAACCCTCGGCAACGGACTCGGTCCGAGCCTGTCGACCAGCCTGAGCGCGGCCTTTGGTGCGTCATCGGTTGGAATCGTCGTCCTCACATTCAACATTTTGGCGTTGATCGCATATAGCGCGATCAGATTTCGTTACGCTGGAGAGTCGCGCGTTTCGGCTTACCTGACGTGACCGTTCTCTTTCGCCTGCGTGCGAACATCCAAAAGCGGAGAGGCGCTCGAACGCAATGAATCCGATGACGATCAAAACAGAAACAGCCGCCATCACTCCGGAGGCCCGGCTTGAAAAATTGCGGAAAGCCGTCGACGAAGGCGCGCATCGCACGCTCTCCTGGCGGCTGGCTCAGCTCGACGGAGTGTTGCGTTTCGTCTCCGATCACGAAGATGCGATGCTGGCAGCGCTCAAAGCCGATCTCGGCCGCTGCGCTACTGAGGCGCGGGTTGCAGACACTCTAATGGTGCGTTCTGAGGTACGGCTGATACGGCGCAATCTGCGGCGCTGGCTGCAACCCCGCCGTGTCCATACTCCGATTGCTGCGCAGCCCGGAAAAAGCTGGGTACAGCAGGAGCCGTTCGGCCTAGCGCTGATTCTTGGGACCTGGAATTATCCTTTTCAGCAAATTCTCATACCGCTTGCCGGCGCGCTTGCGGCCGGAAACGCCGCGGTCGTGAAATTGTCTGAGGTCGCGCCGCACTCCGCTTCGCTGATGGCCAGATATCTGGAGCATTATGTCGATCCGACTTCGGTTATCGTGTTCACCGGAGGTCCGGAAACCGCATCGCGGCTCCTTGGATGCCGATTCGACAAGATCTTCTATACCGGCTCCAGCCGTGTGGGCCGGATCGTAATGAAGGCGGCGGCTGAGAACTTGACGCCGGTGACGCTCGAGCTCGGCGGGAAGAATCCCGCAATCGTCGCATCGGATGCACCACTTGAAGTAACCGCCCGCCGCATTGTCTGGGGCCGCTTTATGAATGCCGGCCAGATTTGCGTAGCCCCGGATTATGTCCTCGTCCCGGAGCACATGCGACTCGCGTTGATCGACTCCTTACGCCGGGCAATTCTGCGATTTTATGGACCCGATCCGCATCGCAGCGAGTCCTACGGGCGCATCGTAAACGAGCAGCATTTTTCAAGGCTCCTTGCGCTCATGCGGGACGGCAGGGTTGCGATCGGAGGCAACACAGATGCAACGGACCGGTACATTGCGCCAACCGTGCTCACCGATTTGCCGGCTGGCGCAGCTGTCCTGCAGGAAGAAATCTTCGGTCCGATTTTGCCGGTTGTTGGGTACCAGACAATTGAAGAAGCCCTGGCATTCATCAGGGCGAGGCCCAAACCTCTGGCGCTTTATCTCTTTACGAAAAATCGCTCGCTGCAAAGACGATCAATTCGCGACATAAGCTCCGGCAGCGTCGTAATAAATGACGTAATAGTCAATCAGATCGTGCCCGGCCTGCCGTTCGGCGGAGTCGGCAATAGCGGGATGGGGGCCTTCCACGGCCGTTACACCTTCGATGCGTTTTCCCATTCCAAAGCGGTAGTGCACCGTGAATTATGGGGCGATCTCGACGTGCGCTATCCGCCGTTCAGCAACAGGAAGGATCGGCTTCTGCAGTGGCTCCTCTCCTAGCGTTTGCTCCGGAGAGTTGTCTGAGTAGGCGGCGTCTTTTTCCTCGCAGAAGACGAGGCGGCGCGTCTGCCTTTTTCCATCGTCGCCGGCTCAAGAAGCAGAAAGAGAGCTGATTTCAACGAGAGTAAGACGCGAGCACGGTGTGGTTCCGGCAGAGTCAGAGCAAGACGAGTGGTAGCGCTGGCCGCTTCGATAGCAATCAGGACGCGGTCATAAACAATCCCGGGATCGATCCCGGGATGCATCTCCTGCAGCGCATCGGCAATTACCCGCGCATTCTGAAGCGTGTCTTCCACATTGAGCGCGCGCAGTTCCATCGATGCTGTCACGCAACTCCATATCTCGATAAAAGCAGGATTGGATGACTGCA
Organism: Acidobacteriota bacterium; assembly: GCA_013289875.1. GTDB lineage: Bacteria > Acidobacteriota > Terriglobia > Terriglobales > Acidobacteriaceae > Silvibacterium. Next base: position 43,968 of record JABCZC010000016.1, read on the forward strand.
GCTCTGCCATCTTGTCGATGATGATGTCATTAAGATGTTGCGAGTCATTCCGGCCATTTCTCAGCGCGTCGCGAATCCCCGTCGCCAGCGTCTCCGCAATGGTCGATGTATAACGGGTCCACATCTCCCGCACAATGGCCAGCTTCATCGGGAAGTATTGATACACCGTCGCGATAGGCATCCTGGCCTCTCGCGCAATCTCACGCATGGAGACGTTTTCATATCCACGCGCGGCAAAGAGGCTGAGTGCGGTTTTGAGCACGGCTTCAAAGCGAGCCTGACTGCGTTCCTGTCGAGGTACCCTCTTTATGAGAGTCCTGTTCTCCACCTCAAGCATCGTTGTCCCCCACCTGTCTTTCATCTGTTCACAGCTATGAGGTTAGTGCAATTGGACCTTAAACCTGTGTATTGTTCCGATACTGACCATACACTATCTTGTTTTGAGAAAAAGAGAGGCCGATCGAACCGGAAATGGCATTTAGACGTCGCTTTCTTGAGCATAGGCCGATTCAGGGCCTGTTCAACTACGTTCAAAAGGCAATCATCTCCGGTTTGACAGAACATGACTAATGCTCATATTATCAGAGGACTAATAGACAGCGGGCAGCGCAAGCATCAGGGCCATCCACCTCACCGGGAGAGATGAGCGCACAAGGCAGGAAAGGCCATAATGGCTACACGTCACAACCAATTTGTATTGGCCGTAGACTTGGGAACCTCCGGCTGCAAGTGCGCCCTCGTGGGCTTCGACGAGATCGTTCATAAGTGGGCGTTCTCTCCCGTTCCGCTTCACATCGTGGACACCGTAGGCGCCGAACAGGATCCTGAGGATTGGTGGAATGCTTTTCTTGCCGCGGCTCGGGAACTGATCGCGACACTGGGCGACGACAATGGAGAGATTGCCGCCATTTGCTGCTCCTGCCAGGGCGAGTGCACGGTTCCTGTCGATCGAACCGGGCGGCCGCTTCATCGGGCGATGTCGTGGATCGACATGCGCGGCGCGGAGGCCATTCGCCGTAGATCGAAAGGCCGGGCATTCTCAGTGGCCGGTTACGATCCCTTCAAATTGGCGCATTGGATCCGGCGCGCTGGCGGGGCGCCGGCTCTTTCCGGTAAAGATCCTGCCGGGCACATGGCTTTCATCCAGGAAGCATGGCCCGAGATCTACGACAAAACCTATAAATTCCTGAACGCTCTCGACTACATGAACTTGCGCCTTACAGGCCGGTTTGTTGCGACGGTGGACTCCATTTTGACGTCATGGGTGACGGACAATCGCGATCCAAACAATATCCGGTATGACAAGAAGCTGATCGCCCAATCCGGCATAGCCCCGGAAAAATTGCCGGACATTGTGCAATGTACTGACGTGCTCGGCCCCTTATGGTCTTCGGCCGCCCGGGAATTAGGGCTCCCGGCGAATACGCCTGTGGTTGCAGGCGCCGTGGACAATTCGGCAGCGGCTATTGGATCTGGAGCAGTTCGCGACGGAGAAGCTCACCTCTATATCGGCACATCCTCTTGGATTGGCGCTCACGTTCCTCGCAAAAAGACAGATATATCCGCGCAAATCGCAGCTGTGCCGTGCGCTATCAAGGGGCGCTATCTGGCGGTTGCCCTGCAGTCGTCGGCCGGCTCGAATCTTCGATTTCTCTCCGACAAAATCCTTTTCCATCAGGACGAGCTGGCCGCGCCACGGCCTGCAGACATTGATCCCGCTCTGGATAGAATCGCCGCGTCTGTTCCTGCCGGCGCCCGGGGCTTGCTTTACATGCCCTGGCTTTGCGGTGAACGCAGCCCGGTCGACGAGCCCAGTTTGCGGGCCGGCCTGTTGAACATGTCCCTGCAGCACACGCGCGAAGACATCATCCGCGCATTCCTGGAAGGTGTGGCGCTGAACACCCGCCGGATGGTTGGCCCAGTCGGCCGCTTTCTTGGCAAGCCCCTGCATCAGATCACGCTGGTTGGTGGAGGAGCCTCTTCCGATGTGTGGTGCCAGATATTCGCCGACGTGCTCAATCTTCCGGTTCAGCAAATGGAAGCACCGATTCAGGCGAATGCCGTAGGAGCCGCGCTGATCGGCGGCGTAGGAATCGGCAACCTGTCTTATGACGACATCCCCGGTCTGACACGCATTCGCCACACTTACCTGCCCGACCCCTCAAGGAAAAGCGTTTACGACGAGGCATTTGAGAATTTCATCTTTGCCTGGCGGCGCCTCGCGCCCTTGTATCGCAGGCTAAACCCGATGAATGGAGCGGGCCTATGAACTTCGATCGGGTGCGCAGTGAAGTTGTCTCAACTTGTCTGTCTTTGGCCGACAAGGGATATCTTGCCGGAACCGGAGGGAACGTCGCCTGCCGTATTGACGACGAGCATTTCGCTGTCACTCCCTCGGCAACCGATTATTACGCGATGCGCCCGGAGGATATCTGCGTGCTTCGCCTCGACAACCTTGTGCAGGTCGCGGGAAATCATCGGCCTTCTGTCGAGCACCGTTTGCACGCCAATGTTCTGCGCCTTCGCCGCGACTGCGACGCCAGCATTCACACCCATCAGCCCATTGCCAGCGCTTATACCCTGCTCGGGCGCGAGCTTGAAATTCAAGATCCGCGTCACTGGGCCTTTCTCGGATCAACCGCTGCCTTCGTTTCCTATGCGCCTTCGGGCACAACCTGGCTGGCGTCGAAACTGCGGAAGAAGATCCGGCCGGATATTAATGCCTATCTCCTACAAAACCACGGTGTGGTTTGCTGCGGCCCGACACTGGACGAGACAGTGAAAATGGGCGAGGTCCTGGAGACGGCCTGCATCGCCTTCTTCCACGACGCGATCAGCACTCATATCTCGGCGGGTTGTGAACCCGCGTCATCAAAGGTTCTCACACTACTACTTGCCGCTACCCCTGAAATGGAGCACGTTCAATGACTGTCGCTGCCGTCAACTCGCCACTCGTTAACGAGAGTGCTCCGGAGAACTCATACGGCATCTCCGAATGGCCGGACATGGACGACATCTATGAGCGCCTTGCCGCACTCATCCGGCAGCCAGTCCGTCCCATTCGCCGCGAAAACATGGAGACCGTGCTCAACTATTTCCACGAGAAATGCACGCGCTCGCAACGGCTTTCCGAACAAGCGGCGCGATTCATTCCCGGCGGCGTCCAGCACAACCTGGCCTTTAACTATCCGTTCCCGTTGTCCATCACGGAAGCAAGCGGCGCCTATCTCACCGACGCAGACGGGAACCGCTACATCGACTTTCTTAAGGCCGGCGGCCCGATCCTGCTCGGTTCCAACGATGACACTGTTCGGCAGCAAGTGCACTCGCTGCTTGAGTCCTGCGGTCCGGTCACCGGCCTCCTGCATGAGTATGAAGTCAAACTCGCCGAACTGGTGTGCCAGTCCATGCCCGCGATTGAAATGTTCAGAATGCTGGGCTCCGGAACCGAGGCCGTGATGGCGGCGCTCCGTTTGGCGCGCGCGTACACTGGCCGCAAATGGGTGATCAAGATCGGCGGAGCGTATCACGGCTGGAGTGACCAGATGGTCTACGGCATGCGGATTCCCGGCACCGGCCGACGAGAGGCCGTCGGTATACCCAAGGCGTCCACCGCCTATATTCAGGAGCGATTCCCGAATGATCTCGATGCGCTCCGCCGAACCCTATGGCTCAACCGCCTGCGTGGCGGAACCGCCGCCATCATCGTCGAACCCCTCGGACCAGAGAGCGGCACGCGTCCTGTCCAGCGCGACTTCAATCGTGAACTTCAGGCTCTCTGCCGCGAATTTGGAGCCCTGCTTATCTTCGACGAAGTCGTCACTGGATTCCGCGTGGGCATGGGCGGAGCGCAAGGCTACTTCGGAGTAAAGCCCGACATCACCGTTCTGGGAAAATGCCTGACGGGTGGTTATCCCATGGCCGGCGGCATCGGTGGACGGCGCGATGTGATGATGCTGCTCGCCGGCGGCATCGGAACTACCTCAAAGCGCGCTTTTGTCGGAGGCACCCTGTCTGCCAATCCGCTCTCTTGCGCTGCAGGCTATTTCGCCATTCAGGAGATGCGGCGAATCGACGCCGCGGTGAAGGCCGGCCGCGCCGGAGACCGCCTGCGAAAAGGCCTGGATGAAATCATCGATCGCCTTGGCTTGCCCTACGTTGCATATAACTTCGGTTCGATCGTTCATCTGCAGACCTCGGGAGTCATGCTCATGAGCATGCGCAATCCCCTCAAGGTGATGAAAGAGGCTGGCCCTCGCAAACACCTGATGGAAGAGATGGGGGCCGCGTTCAGTGCGCACGGAATCATAACTCTCGCTGGGAGCCGTATCTACACTGGTCTCGCCGACACTGATGCAGTCGTTGACGATGCCCTCAACCGCTTCGAAGACGTATTGAAGCTCGTTTAAGGAGAGAGGGCGACAGTGCAGTGGACACAACTTGAATCGCAATTGCTGGAGGGATGCCGCCGTCTTGCCAGGAAAGGCTTCCTGAGCACCCCTGCGGACAGCTTCTCGTTGCGAATCCCCGGACACATGGAAATGATCCTGGTAGCCGGCTCTGATGACTGGGAACGGATCACTTCCAGCGATCTCCGTGCACTCCCCTTTTCTGCACACGACGATTCGGGCAAGCTCCATGCGTGGATCTACCAGGACCGTGCCGACGTTGGCGCTGTGGCGCTTTCCAGCTCAGAAGGCACGCGTTTGCTTGCAAGCCACGGCGGCGCGTTGCCGCCCATATTTGATGAGCAAGTGAGGCATATCGGCCGGCCCAGCAAGCCATTGCGTGAGGAGCCAGACCGCGACGAAATCAGAAGAGCCTTCAGCTGGGGAACTAATGTCGCGCTGCTCGGAGATCGGTTGCTGTGCCTGGGGATGACCTGTGATCGTGTTCTCTTCAATACCGAACTCTTCGAGAAGTGCGCTCAGGCATATGTGATCGCCAGAGCAAGCGGCAGCAGCATCACTTTCATTCCGTCGTGGGTTCAGATGATCGCCAATCATCGCCTGCTTAAAGACGAACGCCGCGCCGCTCTTAGTTACAGCAAAGGCCGTGTCCCTGAAGATCTCCACTCCTATTGACGCCAGTACGGCAATTGTCTTCGCCAACTGATTACCTGAGTCATGCTCACCTCCAATGGCCGCTTTCCGGATACGCGAGCAGGCAAAATAGGCACCTGATTCAGATTGGCCTAGGAAATATTCAACAGGTGTCCTTTTTTTTGCTCTTGTCAACATGAGCATCGCTCATGTAATCTTTGTTCACATTCAAGCCATAGCCGAAAAGGCGTAAATCGCCGGCGTTAGGGAGGGGTGAGCCATGCGCTCTCTCGTTCGTTGTTGTGTCAGTTTTTCCTTATTCGCGTTTTTGAGCACGATCCCGCTCACGGCGCAATCCACACAATCCGCCATCCTTGGCACCGTCAAAGACGCGAGCGGCGCCGTCATTCCCGCCGCGCGGGTTGTCATCACTGATCTGGATAAGGGAAATCTGGCGAGATATGCCACCGATGCCGCCGGCAATTTCCAGGCTCAGGACCTGACGCCGGGCAAGTACCGCCTCCAGGTATCGAAGGCTGGCTTTCAAAGCAGGCTGATCGACGAGGTCGGCCTGAGCGCCCGCCAACAGCTGCATCTCGATGTTGTGCTTTCCGTGGGCGCTACCCAGCAGGAAATCACCGTCGACGCGAGCACTGCGGGCGCAATCGAGACGGAGACGCCATCTATCGCTTCGACATTGAATGAGCAGAATGTGCTGAGCCTGCCTGCCAACTATCGCGCGAGCGGCAGCACAAGTCCTCTGAATCTCATCCAGGCGCTTCCTGGTGTGCAGCCCGACACCGGCCCCGGCACCACCACTCCTACCGCCAATGGAACCCCGACGATTAATTTTTCAGTGCAGGGCGGCGCACCATTCCAGACAGAAACTTCTGTCGATGGTATTTCCACCCAGAACGTCAGAAATAACACGCCGCTTTCCGACGCCTTTCCATCGGCTGAATCGATAGCCGAAATCCGTGTTGAAGGCGTCAGCAACAATGCCGAATTCGGGCAGGCTGGAGAGGTCACAACCGTGACCAAGAGCGGAACCAATCAACTGCACGGATCCCTTTTCTGGTACTTCCAGAATCGCGCCCTCGATGCCACAGCCTACGGTACACCTGTGAACGCTGCCGGAAACCCGGAACGGCCGGAGAAAATCGGCAATGACTTCGGACTCAGCGCTGGCGGTCCTCTCATCATTCCTCATCTCTACAACGGAACCAATAAGACCTTCTTCTTCGGAGCCTACGAAGGGTTTCGCTTTCCCCGGCAAACCACTATTCAGGACCTGGTGCCCACCCAGCTGATGCAGCAGGGGAATTTCAGTCAGGAAGTGCCTGCCGGTCAACTGTTTGATCCCTTCACAGGAGGGTTTTACCCGAATAACACCATCAACCCGGTCAACCCTTCTGGCCAACCCTTTCTGGGGTTTTTCCCTCTGCCGAATGTCGGCAATTATCAGACCATTGCTGAAGCGGAAGCTGGCGCCGGTTACAACTACGCTGCCAATCGCGACGCCGGCTATAACTCGAACCAGTTTGACGCCCGCGTCGACCATCGCTTCAATCAGAAATTGCAGGGCTTCGCAAGATACACCTTCAAGGACCTGACTCTACTCACTCCTCAGGACCTGAACGTCCAGTCGATTACCAACTTTGATAATTACCGCATCCTTGCGAGTTCGCTGGTCTATGCGTTTACTCCCTCTCTGCTGAATGAATTTCGTTTCGGCTTTACCTCCGAACAAAACGGCATTCGCAACGCCCTCAACGGAGGGCCCTATACGAATGCCGCGGGATTTGAGCCGATCGGTCCCACCTATCCTGTGAATGGCGTGACGGCGCTTTACTTCCCCAACCTCACCTCGCTTGAAGCCGGCAATATCAATCAGACATCGCAGAGCCATTTGTTCCAGTACACCGACAATCTCACCTGGAGCAAGGGCGTGCACACCATAAAGTTCGGCGGTGACATCCGCAGCCTCCAGTCTCTGACCACGCTGGGATCTTACGGACTGAACAATGTTTCGGTCTTCGCATTCACCGGGCAAATCACCGGCAATCAGTTCGCGGACTATCTCGCCGGCGTTCCAGTCGAGACGCAGTATTACACCCTGACCCCTCAAAACGACGGAAAGTCGGTGTATTACGGCTTCTTTGCGCAGGATGAGTGGAAGGCCATGCCGAATCTGACCATTTCCTACGGCCTGCGCTACGAATACCACCCCGCATATCACGATCAGGATGGGGCAATCGGTAACTTCGACCCCAGCACTCCGGGGACCGGCTCGGTCATTTATCCCAACGGCCATCAGAATCTGCTCGATTCATCGTTTCTGGCCAATTTCGACGCGTGCGGATACGGCCCGTCTTCCACTCCCTACGCGAGCTGCACTCCGGTGCTCTCCAACAGCCAGGCTCATCTGCCGAGCAGCCTGCGCAAGTCGCAAAAGGATCGTATCCTGCCTCGCTTCGGATTCTCCTGGCGCCCCTACAACAATGACAAAACCGCTGTGCGCGGGGGCTTTGGCGTTTACAACACGACATTGTTGGGCAGCATCTTCTTTGCTCTAACCGACACGCTGCAGGCGGCGAGTCTTACCTATATAAACTCAGCAACTCCTACCGGTCTTGCTTACGCGTGGCCGCAGACAAGCCCTGGATCCGGATCCAACACGCCCGTTTACGGTACTGCCGCCTTCAACACCTCCAACCAGATCAATTGGAAAGACCCCTACTCCATGCAGTGGAATCTCTCCGTCGATCACGAATTTTCGGGAAACATTGGTGCGCGCATTACCTATATCGGCATGAAGACGGACCAACTCGTCTGGGGACCGAACCTCAACGATATGTCCTACTCGACCACCACGCCCGCCCAGTTGCGGCCTCTCACCGATCGCCCGTTCCCCAATTGGGGTACAGTGAACGCTCACAATCCTGGCGCCCAGGCAACCTATGACGCGCTGCAATTGGAAGCCAACCATCGCTTCCAGCATGGCTTCACCTTCGAATCCGCATACACGTGGGCCAAAAACCTCGCCGATAATCAGGGACCGCAGGCTACCGGCTTCGCCGGGGAAAACGGCGGCAATGTCGGACAGGTCTCTACCTATGCCTACAACCGTCAGCTTGATTACGGAAACGTCTATGGCACGCGTCGTCAACGCTGGATCAACACCGGTGTCTACCAGCTTCCATTCGGGCAGGGGGGCAAGTTCGCCACGGACCTCAATCGTTTTGAGAACGCGCTCGTGAGCGGATGGCAATTGAGCAGTATCTTTCTCCTGCAGACCGGACCATATCTGAACGCATATATTCCCGGCAATGATGCCGACCCTTCCGGCACCGGCTCCGGAATTCTGTATGGGCGCGATCAGCATCCTGACGTGATCGGCAAGATTGTTCCCGCCCATCGCGGCAGAAATGAATGGGTCAATCCTGCCGCCTTCGCGTGCCCCAGCAATTCTGGCTACACCGCTGCTTCGTACGCGGGCAATCCCTGCAGCGTGGGCGTAACTTCAGCGCCAATCGGCCGCTTCGGCAGTGAAAGCGTGGGCGATATCGAGGGGCCGGGAACGGTGAACTGGTCGGCGGGACTCAGCAAGCAATTCGCAATTACAGACAACCTGCATTTGCGCACTGAAGCTACCTTCACCAACGTGCTGAATCACACAAATCTGAACGATCCACTCCTGGACATCACGAATCCCAACTTTGGAAAAATCACGACCGCTCGCGGATCGGATTTTGGCGGCAATCGCACCGGCCAGCTCTCGCTGCGACTTGAGTTCTAACGGAGTCACGATGCGTTGCCGAACGAGCAAGAAATCGCTGCTCGGGTGCAGGAGTACTACGAAGCTTCTGCGGCGGACGGCGGAATCTCGCTCACCACGAAGTTTGGCGATGAACCGCTGATCGCCGAACTGGACTCCACGCTGCTGCAGCGACCGTAGGAAATCTGGTCTCGAATGCAGTGACGCATATGCTACCGGCGGGATCGGTGGTGCTGGCGACCAGTGCCGAAAGTGTCCCCGCCGCAATCGTCTCTGGCTAAAAGGCCCGGGTAGCATATCGACATAAAACCGTGCGCTTCCGAATCATGGAAAGATCGGGATTTTGTCGTCGTCGCATTCTCCGCGGGCCTTCCGCCTACGCCGCTAAATCGGACATCGCCACTGGATCTGATTCCTGCCATCCGCGAGGCCCTTCAAGGGCGCACATACGTCTCACGGTCAGTTCCCCAGTAGAGTCAGCTGTCTAGAGGCTGTCGGCTCTGCCTGTCGCAAGTGACAGTATTCTCCGCCGTCCTCGTGTATTAAAGTAGCAGGGTATTGGCAAATCTGTTCGGCAGGAGTCGAAGGAGCACAATTTGGATTTTGGAGCGGCAGTTCGGAAGGTGGCCCTAGAGATCCTTCGATTTGCTTTTCGAAACTAAGCACTGCGCCGCTCTTTGATGCCAGTTGAATTCACGGGCGTTGAAGAAGATGGCAGGGGAAACTATGGCTAAGGTGACAGCGTAAAAACCGCAATTTGTGACAAGGAGTTTTTGTATGGAACGTAAGCCTGCTGCTCGCATCCTGATTGCCGATGACCACCGCCTACTGGCAGAAGCATGCAAGGCTTTGCTTGAGCCGGAGTTTCAGGTTATAGACATTGTTACGGATGGGCGAAGCCTGTTGAACGCCGCAGTAGCGATGAAGCCGGACGTGATCATCCTTGACATATCCATGCCGCATCTGAACGGTCTTGATGCCGGTGAGCAGATTAATCAAAAGATGCCCAAGATAGCGCTGATCTACTTAACGATGAACGCTAAACCGGACGTGGCTGCGGAGGCATTCCGCAGAGGAGCTTGCGGGTATGTGCTGAAACAGTCCGCCGCGGACGAACTGTTGACCGCGGTGCGCAAAGCAGTGCTCGGGGCATCCTATCTGTCGCCCATGATCGCGAAAGAAACCGTGACTTTCCTCATAAATAAGGGAAAACGTCGCGGAGAAGAAGATCACATCACGACGCGGCAGAGAGAGATTCTTCAATTGCTCTCTGAAGGCATGTCGATGAAGGAAGTCGGGGGGATGCTTGACCTGAAACCGGGGACGGTGGCCTTTCACAAATACCGCATGATGGAGAATCTCGGACTCAAAACGAATGCCGAACTCCTGGAATACGCGATCAAACGCCGGATTCCCTCATAGTCGCAGACCTTAAGTTTTCTATCCAGAAACAAGGCAGGCGAAGGCGGTTGTTTCCTCGTTTCCTTGAGAATTTTGCGCCTACACGACAAGCTTCATCGGATTCACTTGGATATCAGAGACGCCCTATCTGCTCGCCGTCCTCGTCGATACCGGTCACTCTGACGTTGCCTATCGCCTGCTGCTCAATACCGAGTTCCCCTCATGGCGCTATCTCGTCGGCCACGGAGCTACCACCATGTGGGAGCGCTGGAACGGCGATCAGATGCGTAGTCCGAGATGCCCGCGATCTTCAGCAAATCCAGCATCTCCGGCCACAGCTTTATGCGATTCGTCGTAAGCTGGTCCGGCGTCTTTCTTCAGGCGCAGCAGAAGCGACTCGCGGCATGTCTTTCTACCTCCCGAACTATCGCGCCATTTCGTGATCGTGCCGCAAGCCGCTCTTCAAGACGATGCGGGACGTGAGGTTCCAACTGACAATCAGGAAGACTTGACGAAGTTCAGGGCCACCGAATTCATACAGTATCGAAGACCCGTTGGCCGCGGGCCGTCATCAAAGACATGTCCCAGATGGGCTTCGCACAGGCGGCAGGAGACTGCGGTTCGAGCGACCTCGAGTGATAAATCGGAGCTCTCACGAAGATTCTCTTTTGCAATGGGCTGCCAGAAGCTGGGCCAGCCTGTGCCAGATTCGAACTTCGTATCCGAACTGAAGAGAGCAGTGTCGCAGCAGATGCAGCGGTATAGGCCTCTGTCGTGCAAATTCCAATACTGGCCGGAGTAAGCCCGCTCCGTACCTGCGTGGCGCGTGACCGCGAAGGCATCCGGGGATAACTGTTGTTGCCACTCGGCATCGCTCTTTACGATCATTGGGACCGTCACTGTATCTTCGCGCTGGCCTGAAGCTGAGAACTGAACAATCTTGACCTCTTTCGGTGTCTTCTCTTTCGCTTCCACAGGTTCTGAAACATGTCGCAAACGAAGCGCTAATCCAGCGGCCGCCGCGGCACCGGCCATGAGAAAGATCCGGCGCGTTGTTTTTGGTGAGTTTTTTCCCAGACTCATGTGGCCCTCCCGGTTGAATTCAGCTTAGGTCGGTGTCTTGAGAATTCTCTCTTTATCCGAAGGAGTGTCAAAACGCCTGCGCGCTGCCCTTCACAATTCTGCCCCCCTAGCGGCTTCGGAGGTACTGGCGCTATTCACCCCTGAGCAGATCAGGAAGATTCTGACCCTGTCAAATGTCAGATTGTGCTTAGAGGCCTTCGTCGGACGACGAACAGCGCCAATTTCTGAAACTTTCTCCATGAGTCCCACACCAAAGGGATATTGAATGAGCACTTCCCACTTACGGTCGATTTTGTGGATCAGGGGGAACCGCAGAGCGAATACTGGAACGACAGCTCACGGAACGGCATCCAGTTCAAGCTCGCTGCTGCCCGTCTGTCTATGTTCGAAATGGATCTGCCGTGATCTTAAAAGAACGACCACGTTCATGAGGACGGTTGCGGACTAATTCGTCGAGACCCTTGCAGCAGCCTGCGTCAAACGCGCCAATGGCGTTGTCGGCGACAGTCTGAAGGCAGAACAAGCGCGTTCGCGGCCAAGAGTAGCATCAACATCGATCGGGACTGCTTCTAATGCTCGGGTTGGCGTTTTCCGATGTGCTCATTGCTCGAAGTGCAGGACCGTGGGGTGGGTATTCGACGGGCTGATACTCAGTCCCACCAGCTCTGATTCATTGATGACCCACAGTGCGATTGTTGAAGCGTTTGGCGACGTGAGCAGCATGGTCCCGCGCCCGTCATTGAGAGATGCGGAGATGTTGTAAGTGCCAGCCAAGGTCTGGCTAGAGGCGAGACTCGATTCCTGGGCAATATCCGCGACGCCAGTGACGCCGCCCTGTCCCATCACATTCCCTCCATCGAAATCAATGACTCCGGAGAGGAGAGATGTTGCATTAGACAAGGCCTCTCCTGAAGCGAAAATGTAGGTGCCGAAAGCATCAGAATTAATAAACGGCGGAACTGTTAGTTGGGGATCCAGTTCACCGTCGGAGACGAAAGCGGTGGAAGCGTCGAGGAGAAACGCCTGATTCGGGGCAATGGCGTAGAAGTACCATACGGTGGTGGAACCGTCGTTGTTATCGAGGTTCAGCGTGCCGCGCCCGTTGATCTGCATATCGAAAGCTCCGGTCAGCGTTGCGCCGGTCGTTATGGTCCCTCCGCTGTTCTGATCGAGGGTGGCCGTTACGCCCGAAACGCCCTCAAACACAAATTGGCCGACAGTGGCCTGCGTAGAGCTGCCATTGTTGCCACTGAGGCTGAATACGGATGGCCCCTTGAAGCTCTCGCTTGAGAAAGTTCCGGATTGCAATTCCGCAGGCCCGCTGAACACAGGATTGTTGGAGCTAAGCTGATCAATGGAGATCATGAAGTACTCACTCGACGACACAACATAGATCGCGAATGTAAAGGAGCCTCCCTCAAACCCCGGAATGTTGAGGCCGACAGTACCGCGCCCGCTGCTCTCCACCCTGTAATCGCCATCAAATGGGGCATACGTCGGTGATACGGCTCCACCATCATTTACATCCAGGCTTCCTATGGAGATAAAGCCTGCTTTGCAATATATATCTCCTATGGCACCGATACGGTCGCCCTTGGAATCGCTTCCTGTAAGTTTCAAGGCGTAGCTTCCCGAGAGCGCTGTCGTAGCAAACGCGCTTGGATCCTGACGTTCAATAATGCCGGAGCCATGGATTCCCGATTGATCGAACTCGATGAATTTTCCTTTAGCTCCCGGCGCATCAAGCACAAACTTGAAACTGTACGAGCCAAGTGTACTTGAGAAAGTCATGAGGCCACGGCCATCACCGCCTACTTGATACGTTCCAGTGAATGGAATGTTTGTCGCTGGCCCAGTTGAATTGTTCGCGTCCTCCAAGCCGGAGGTCAGGTGACCATTGCCATCCGCAGTGAATGTTCCACCAGCCTGGTAAACACCGTTGTTCTCAACACCTTTGAAGAGGAAGGCGTATTGCCCAAGCAATCTTGCATTGTTGCTGGCGATGAGGGTGAGCGTTGCAGAACCTGTTTGAGATGGGTCTGCCTGCGATGCTGCTGTGATCTTGACCGTCGCGGGGCTTGGCAGACTTGCCGGTGCAGTATACAGGCCGCCAGAGGTTATCGTCCCGCACTCCGTACCGGAGCAGCCAGGCCCGGTAGCACTCCACGTGACCGCTGTGTTTTGGGTTCCTGAGACAGCGGCCCGGAACTGCTCGGTTCCGTCGACTGCGACAACGGTGGTCACCGGAGTAACTCTTATCACGAGCGGCACTATGATAGTCACAGTCGCCGACGCCGACTTCGTCTTGTCTGCAACCGAAGTGGCCGTCAATGTCACCTGTGCAGGGTTAGGCACCGCATCGGGCGCGGTGTACAGACCAGTTTGTGAGATCGTACCGCACGCTGCTCCTGAGCAACCGGCACCCTTCAGGCTCCACGTCACAGCCGTATCGGATGTGCCGTTTACCGACGCCGTGAATTGCTGCTGGGTGCCGGTAGCAACTTGCGTAGCGCCAGGCGAAACACTCACAGTAATCGTCGGCAAAATGGTCACAACAGCGCTGCTGGACTTGGTCGAATCAGCTTTTGAAGTAGCGGTCACCGTGACCTGTGCAGGAGTGGGCACTGCGGCGGGCGCAGTGTACAGGCCAGTCGACGAGATCGTACCGCAGGTAGCCCCGGAGCAGCCGGTGCCGGCCAAACTCCAGGTTACGGCTGTGTTCGTCGTTCCTGTCACTGTCGCGGTGAACTGCAGAGTGTTCAGGACGACAAGCTGCACCGTCGTTGGCGAAACATGTACGACGACGGGCGGCAGGATCGTTACGGTTACTGACGACGACTTGGTAATATCTGCATTCGCGGTGGCAGTCACAGTTACCTGTGCTGGGTTCGGCACTGCCGCAGGCGCTGTAAACAGACCACTCGCTGAAATGGCGCCGCAGGTTGCGCCGGAACAACCCACTCCGCTGAGGCTCCATGTGACGGCGGTATTCGTCGTACCTGTGACGGTAGCTGTGAATTGTTGCGTCTTCCCGGCGACCACTTGTGCCGTCGTGGGCGAAACGCTTACCGCGACGGGCGGGAGGATGGTCACGGATGCGGATGCCGTCTTTGTGCTGTCGGCGGCTGAGGTCGCGACCACGGTCACCAGCGCCGGGCTCGGCACCGTACCAGGCGCAGTATATAAACCGCTCGCCGAAATCGTGCCGCAGCCGGCTCCTGAGCAACCCGCACCATGCAGGCTCCATGTCACAGCGGTGTTCGTTGTATTAGTCACAGTCGCGGTGAACTGTTGTGTCTTTCCGGCAACCACCTTTGCTGTCGTGGGTGAAATACTTACGATAACCGGGAGGAGAACAGTCACGGTTGCTGATGCCGACTTGGTGGTATCTGCAACTGAGGTTGCCGTGACAGTGACCTGCGGCGGGCTCGGGACTGCCCCGGGCGCGGTGTATAGGCCGCTCGCCGAAATCGCGCCGCAAGTGGCTCCGGAACAGCCAGTTCCACTCAATTTCCATGTGACGCTGGTATCGGATGTGCCGTCCACCGTTGCGGTGAACTGTTGAGTCTTTCCCGTTACAACCTGCGCGCTTCCAGGCGAAACAGTTATGACGATCGAGTGCAGAATAGTGACGGACGCAGTGCTCGACTTGGTTGGGTCCGCAACAGATGTGGCCGTCACGGAAACCTGTGCCGGGCTCGGAACTGCAGCGGGAGCAGTGTAGAGACCGCTTGACGAAACCGTGCCGCAGGTGGCCCCGGAGCAACCTGTACCATTCAAGCTCCATGTAACAGCCGTGTTCGTCGTGTTCTTTACAGTTGCAGTGAACTGTTGCGTCTTCCCGGTGACGAGCTCTGCCGTAGCTGGCGAAATGCTCACAGCGACGGGCGGGAGGATGGTCACGGTTGCCGATGCCGTCTTGTTGGTGTCTGCAACTGAGGTTGCTGTGACGATCACCTGCGCTGGACTGGGCAAGGTGCCTGGCGCCGTATAGAGTCCGCTGGACGAGATTGTGCCGCAGGTATTTCCGGAGCAACCGGCACCGCTCAGGCTCCATGTTACAGCCGTGTTCGTCGTATTAATTACGCTTGCAGTGAACTGTTGCGTCTTGCCGGCAACCACCCGTGCCGTCGTCGGTGAAATGCTCACCGCGACGGGCGGCAGAATGGTCACAGTTGCAGATGCCGACTTGCTAGTGTCTGCAACTGAGGCTGCTGTGACGATCACCCGCGCTGGACTGGGTACGGTGGCGGGCGCCGTATAGAGTCCGCTGGACGAGACTGCGCCGCAGGTATTCCCGGAGCAACCGCTACCGCTGAGGCTCCATGTCACAGTCGTGTTCGTCGTGTTAATGACGGTTGCGGCGAACTGTTGGGTCTTACCGGCGACCACCTGCGCCGTGGTCGGCGAAATGCTAACCGCGACGGGCGGAAGGATGGTCACGGTTGCCGATGCCGTCTTGGTGGTGTCTGCAACTGAGGTTGCTGTGACGATCACCTGGGCCGGACTGGGTACGGTGGCGGGCGCCGTATAGAGTCCGCTGGACGAGACTGTGCCGCAGGCGTTTCCGGAGCAACCCGCGCCGCTCAGGCTCCATGTCACAGCCGTGTTCGTCGTGTTGATTACGATCGCGGTGAACTGCTGCGTCTTCCCGGTAACCACCTGAGCTGTCGACGGTGACATGCTCACCGCGACTGGTGGCAGAATCGTCACCGTGGCAGTGCTTGATTTTAACGGATTTGCAACCGAAGTTGCAGTTACAGTAACCACTGCCGGAGTCGGAACAGTGCTGGGTGCAGTATAGACACCGCTGGAAGAGATCGACCCACACGCAGTTCCGGAACAGCCGCTGCCCATTACGCCCCATGTGACAGCCGTATTGGTTGCGCCTGTGACGAAGGCGTTAAACAATTGCTGCTGTCCCGCGACGACGCCCACGCTTGCCGGCGAAACAGAAACGGTGGCATTCAGAGCTGCGCCGACGAAGACACTTGCGCTCCCGGACTGGCTGAGGTCTGCAAGGGATGTGGCCGTTACTGTGACAATCGGCGGGTTCGGAGGTGTTGCCGGCGCCAGGTACAAGCCTTGCCCCGTAATTTGGCCACAGGCAATGCCGCTGCATCCGCTGCCTGAGAGACTCCAGATTACTACGCTGTTGGTAGTTCCACTGACTGTAGCGGTGAACTGCAACTGACCACCTGCCACCACGCCGCCAGGGTTTGGCGATAGCGAAACCGACACAGCAAAGGCAGCGACATCTGAAACCACAAGCAGAAGCAATAGCGACGCGATTCTAAATGAACGGTTCATGTTCTCCCCGCTTCCAGCGACCGCCGCAGCCATTCCGAGTCATCAGAAACAGCCGAAGCGGGATGCTTCTGCCTTTGGCGAAGTAATTTCATCACGGCGATGACTAACCCGCAATCGTGCAATTGGCTTAGTTCTGTTTGCAGAAGGTGCAGTTTGCGGATAGATGTGTCACCGAAGTTCAGCGCTCCAGATTTTCGGGCGTTGCCTCAATGTCGTGGCCGCCGCACCGATGGACGGGCAATTTCCTGATGTGCTATGCCTTTGCCCGGTAGTGGATCTTAGCCGGATATCTTAATGTTTTATGAAATCGCTCGCTTCTAATCGCCCGCTCCACAACCGCAGATCCCATGCCCTCCGCCAAGCTGCTGGATGAAACTGCATTGAGCTTGCAGCGCGGACGATAAAGTTGAACTTAGAGGCGTGAACGAAAGTGGCACCTCGGTGGTTGAGGACTGGGGATTCTGCAAATGAGTCGTCCACGCGATCCCTATTCCGGACGGAGTGATTGAGGCAGCATTGCAATAGGGGTTGCTCATGTGGTCGGCAGTCACGATCATGACTGAACCGGCGACGGGAGATACGCCGGTGAGTGGGTTCCCGAGAAAATCTTTGCTGAGAGAGAACGTGCGCAGGCCATCTGGTGAAATCACGCAGCCGCAACATTCCGCCATTTGCTGATCCTGATCGAAGACATAGACCATCGCGCATAGGTTTTGTCCAGTGCTTCCGGTGTTCGTGATGCGAATTGTCGCATCCGCATCCGGCGTTATGTGTGTGAAGTACCCGACTGCGGCCAATGGCTGCACGGTCAGGGTGGCCGATCCAACGATGTCGCCAAGACTGGATTCCACGCCCGTTGTGCCGATCTGCTCAGCAGTTGCAACGCCCGTGCCGCTGACATTCGCAATTGTTGGATTGTCCACATTCCAGGTTACGGATTGCGTAACATCATGCGTGCTTCCGTCCGTATACAATCCGGTTGCGGCAAGCTGCTGGCTGCTTCCCAAAGGCATTATTGGATTCGCCGGCGAGATGCTGATCGAAGTAAGAGCGGCCGAAGACACCGCGAGAGGCGCACTACCACTGATTGAAGCGGCCGTTGCAGAGACTGTGGTATTTCCTACAGTGTTCGCCGCTGCCAGGCCGCTCGGGCTAATGCTGACGATATCGGCGGATGCGCTGGCCCAGGCGACGGAAGCTGTCAGGTTGCCGGTGCTGCCATCGGTGAACGTGCCTATTGCCGTCAGTTGTTGTTTGGTGCCAAGCGGCATGGCCTGAAGGGCCGAAACTACTCCGATCGATGTAAGCACTGCTGCGGAAACGGTCAACGCGCCCGTGCCGCTAACGGAGCCTGATTTTGCGCTCACGGTCGCTGCACCAATCGCTTTCCCAATAGCCAGGCCAGAACTGTTGAAGCTCAGAATTCCAGAAGGTAAACTGGTCCAGCTAACGGAGTTGGTGAGGTCCTGCGTGCTGCCATCCGTATAAACTCCCTTTGCCATAAACTGCGCCGTTGTCCCCAGTGGAATCGTTGCGTGATTTTCGCTCATCACGATGGAAACCAGCCCCGCTGCGGAAACCGTCAATGCACCGGTGCTGCTGACGGATCCTGATGTGGCGCTGACTGTCGCTGCGCCAACCGCTCTCCCCGTGGCCAGGCCGGAACTGCTGATGCTTACGACCCCAGAAGGTGCAGCGGTCCAGCTAACGGAGTTGGTAAGATCCTGCTGGCTGCCGTCCGTGTAAACTCCTTTGGCCGTGAACTGCGCTGTTGTCCCCAGTGGAATCGTTGCGTGATTTTCGCTCATCACCAGGGATACAAGTACTGCGGGCGATACTGTCAACGGGCTGGAAGCATTGACTGAATCCAGAGTCGCCGTAACGGCAGAGGTGCCTACGGATCGCGAAACCGCTAGCCCTGAGGAACTGACAAGGGCAACACCCGGCTGCGAACTTGCCCAGGTCACGAGATTCGTCACGTCTTGCGTGCTCTTGTCAGTAAAAGTGCCGGTAGCAGTCAGTTGGATCTGGTTGCCCAGGGGAATGGATAAACCCGACGGGCTCACAGCGATGGACACCACGGCAGCCTTCGAAATCGAAAGGACCGATGAGCTATTATGTCCTTCCATGGCCGCAGCCACATTGGCTATTCCCGTAGAAAGGGACGTTGTAAGCCCCGATGAGTCCACACTCGCTATATCCGGGTTACTGATACTCCATCCAACCGACTGAGTCAAATCTTTGCTGCTGCCGTCGCTAAACATTCCGGTTGCTTTGAATTGGGCTGTCTGCCCGAGGGCAATGCTTGAAGTCGTTGGCGTGACAGTCAGTGCGGTCAACTGCGGGGCTCCGCCACCAGTCATCGGCGGCGTCCCGCATGCAATTAAGAGCAGGATGGAGAAAGTTGCAGCGGCTCCGGTGACTTTCTTCAGAGCAGCGAATATTTCCTCGCCAGGATTCCGCATTATGACGTAAACCTCCGTCCGCCGTGACTAATCCTGATGGGCTAGTCAGGCTTCCGCAGACTGCAATTGGGGGTTGGCAATTGGCAATTCTCTAAGAGGTTTAGGCTGGAGTCAGTAGCAGATATGTGTTAGTGGGGAAGGAGTAATCCATACGAACTAGTTTGAAGGACCTGGAAGCATTTGGCGGGCTGACGACAGTGTGGTAGAGGTCTATCAAAACGGGGTCGCAGGTCTCATATGTGAAACCACTTCCTGTACCGAATTAGAGTAGAAACTCAAGGCCGGAAAGATAACCTTCGGGCTGCATGTTTTGCTTTTTAGTCCAGCGAACCTGCATAAGTGTAGCGATCTTCAGGGGCACGTCGCCAATCGTGATCTCACAACGCAGCACGGAGAATTTTTCAATAGGGCGCGGGGTAATGAGGCAGACGCCGCCGGCACTGATATTTTGAATGCGGCCGCGAATAGTAGGAGTTTTCATCTTCCGGCTAGACCCCAGTTCGGGGAGGGGCTGGACCGTCAATTCAAGGCTCTGGGGGAACCGTGGCTCGTGGCGGCGATCGCTTTGGGTTGCGAGTTTCACGCAAAGCGATCATTACGCAACTATTATCGGCACGTAAATTCCTCAGATGGATTAGTTCGACTCAAAAGAGTGCAGAGGGCCGTCTCACTTAGTTAAGAGGTCCGACAATCTTGCCTATGATCCCGGATCGGGTAGAGACGTCCATCTTTACCATCACCAGACGCAGAAATGCCTTTACGGTGTTAGGGCTGATGTGCATTCGATTCGCAATCTCCTTACTTGTGAGCCCTTCGAGGAGCAGAGATACTGTCTCGCTCTCGCGTCCAGTCAAATCGAATTGATGCGTCAATTCACTCAAAGCATCGGCACTCGACGTATGGCGCTCCAATAACAGCGCCACTGCGAATGCCGACTTCACGGCTATATTGCAGTCGAGCCGAAAGGTGCGACAAATGTATCGCCGAGCCCCCGAACGATATTCGCGTACAAACTCCGGGGTGTGCTTACCCTGACGAGTCAATAGGCTGGAACGAATTTTGTCGTCAAGGAAGACGTTGGCTTGCTTGATCCGATCCGCTTTCGTCGGAAAAGCGAGGATCTCGATTGCTGCGAAATTAAAAGCGACTGGGTGGAAATGCTCATCGAGCAGCATAAACCCGGGTTCGGACGTGGCCATGGACACTGTCGTTTCCCTTTCCTCACGCAACCCAATTTTTCACATCAGGCTCTGCTAGAGTGGAGAATTTCGATGGAAGTCGCGTCCAACACGCCAGAGAATCACTTCACATTCAGTTGGGTCCTGGGGGGATCGATCCGCCTTGACTGCAGGACTTGCACCGTACAACTTCCCTCAGCGCACTTTGATTTGTCAAGTGAATACTAGGTTGCGCCGTTTAGGCTCGCCTTTTTGGGCTAATACCTCAGGGCGAGGTATGTGCCATGCATACTACGCCGTTCGGCTAAGCCATATGTACGATTGCAGATCTACAGGTAGGGTGATCGAATTGGTGGGTCAGAGGTGCCTTATGCTACACCGCGATAATTTCCTTTCCAGACATAACGATTTAGCAACCGAAACAGCGACAATTATTTGCAAAGGCTTCCCTCACCTATCTGGGCAGATGCTACTGGCGGCGGCACTTGTGGCTCTGCCGATGTCCGCCTCAATTGCGAAAGGGCAGACGAACAAGCCACAAGACGATGCCCCAACTGCGACTGTTCACACCCAGGTGTGCGAGGGTCAGACTCCCGACAGTCAGCACAATCTTTCTACCAAGTCGGGAACTAAATCTGCCTTTACGGAAGAAGACGAAGGCACACACTTCGATTCAGCGTCGGCAAAAAAACCTCTCCGCCTTTCGGGAGTTCAAGACTCAACTGACGCGGCCGATCAAGAAGGCGCCCAATGCAAGCGTCCGCACACCGACGCACCGAAACAGTGGCGGCCCCAGGACTCGCCAGGCTCAAATCAACCTGTCTCCCCACAAGCCGATTCAACTGCACCGATTGTGACCTACTCTGGCGGCCAGCTAATGGTCGTCGGACACGGTGCGCGTCTTGGCCAGATTTTGGATACGATTAAAGCGCTCACTGGTATTAGGCTCGAGGTCCCGCAGGACATTGCGGATAATCAAATCTTTGATGATGTTGGGCCTGCGCCAGCACGTCAGGCGCTGATTCGGCTGTTGGACGGAACCAAGCTTAACTACGTCATTCTGAGCTCGTCCGAAGACCCACAAGGTGTGAAGGAGCTCATTCTGACCGCCCAGACCAGCATGATGCCGGCAGGCACCCCGGGACCTGCGATTGGGCGACCCGTGGAACAGGCTAGCGGGCCGGCGTTGTACGGTGCAGGATTCAGCGAGGCCAGCAGTGAGGCAGCCGTAATAGAGCCGGTACCCAATACGGCTAGTACCGCACCTGTCAATGCAAGCATTCAGCAGGCAGCATCCGCCTCAGGCAAGACGCCCGGGCAAATCCTGGATGAGCTACAAAAGAAGCAACTCCAACAACTAGACCAGCAGGCGGCGCAATCTGCGCCGCAGTAATGACCTCGGGCTTCCGCGCATAGCACTGCCAAGTAAAGAGTAATGCACTTCGGAATTCTTTAACCTGCTCGAGGCTAATCAAATGTGATTAGTCCATAACACAGAAATCTCCGACTAATAGCTTCGTAAGTAGTAGTGGACTAATGCAAACGTAGTAGCTTACGAGGTTTAGCGAACCGGGTTAGGTCAAGTGGGTACTTGTAAACACCTGAAGAATGTCTAAAGTGGGGCACGAGCGCTGGCAGCAGTTCTACCCCACTGCCGAGATGGCGCCCTGGAGGAACTTCGAATGAAACTTACACTCTGTAAGACACTGACCCTGGCTTTGGTAATCGTTGGCCTGGTTACATTAGGCGCTGGCGTTGCCTCAGCTCAAGATGTGTTCAAAGTCAACTACTTCTCTAACAATGCTGGTTCAGCGCCCGATGCGACAGTTCGGATTGACAATCCGGGTCTGACGTACGGGAACCTCTGTGCCATGGTCTACGTCTTTGACGCGGATCAGCAGCTGACAGAATGCTGCGGCTGCGTAGAGACTCACAATGGTCTGCGGACGCTTTCAGTCCGTCGCGACCTGACGTCGAACCCGCTTACCGGCGTGATTTCGAGCAACGGTGTCATCAAGATCGTCTCGGCGGCGGTCAATAATTCTCCGTGCGATCCGACTTCCAACGTTAAGCCGACTGCGAATCTGCGGGCGTGGGTGACTCATATTCAGAATGCGGTAGGCACCGCCTGGCCCATCACTGAAACAGAGTCCTCCGACTCAACGCTCGGCGCCACTGAACTTGCAAACCTGCAGGCGCAGTGCGATTTCGTCAACATTCTGGGCAGCGGACATGGAATTTGCAGTTGCGGTACTGGTGACTAATGATGTAGGACTGACCGTCGTAACCGCCGCGGCATTTACGGATGGTGCATTCATCACGTGGCGGGTGCTCAAAATAGCTACCGTGCCAGGGACAGCAGTCCCCCCCAACCCTGGCACACTTTATCACTCTCAATCTGACCTGGAGAAGGAATAAGGCAATGAATACTGCGCGAATTATGAGCCCGCTGGTTTTGGTGCTATCCCTGACCGCTGGAACCAATTTGAACGGACAAGCTCAACCAGAGGCCTCACAGGTGGTTGCCCGGGTCAGCGGCACCAACCTCACCATCGCCGATCTTCAGCAAAAGGAAGGCGGCAAACTCTTACAGGCCGAGTACCAGTATTACTTAAATGAGAGAAAGGCGCTCGAGGATCTTATCGACAGCCGGCTTTTGGCCGACGAGGCGCGCAGAAGAAATATTTCGTTGGATCAGCTTCTTAACACGGAAGTGTACAAGGGAGTGAAAGATCCCACTGAGGACCAACTGGAGGTCTACTACGAAGGTTTGGACACGCAGCAACCGTACCAGTCCGTCCGCGAAGACGTTCTGCAGCACCTACGCGAGCTGCGTCGGACCAAGGCCCGCGCTGCTTTCGTCGAGAATCTGCGTAAGGAAGCCAAAATCAATATTCTATTGATGCCCCCCTCTGCCGATGTGGATATCGCGAAGGCTTATACAAACGGCGCGCACAATGCCCCCGTGGTTCTCGTGGAGTTCGCCGACTACGAGTGCCCCTATTGCCAGAAGGTTAATCCCCAGATCCAGCAGCTTAAGAAAGAGTATGGAGATAATCTTACGGTTATCTTCAAGGATTTTCCTTTGCCCATGCACCACGGCTCCGAAAAGGCCGCGGAGGCTTCTCGCTGTGCGGGGGAGCAGGGCAAATTCTGGGAATATCACGACGTACTTTTTTACAGCCGGCTGATAGAGGTCGACGCCCTGAAGGAACACGCACGGGTATTGAAGCTGGATGGGGATCGCTTCGATACCTGCCTGGACGGCGGGAAAGAGGCTGTTGCGGTGAAGCAAGATCTGGACGAAGCAAAAAGCCTCGGACTGACGGGGACGCCCAGCTTTTTTGTGAATGGGCATTTCTTCAGCGGTGTCGTTGATTATGCGGCACTCAAAGACATCGTGAATCAGCAATTGAATCTAGCCGTGTCTCAGCACCAGAAGCAGCAGAACCAGAAGCAGGAGAACCAGGAGCAGCAGATTTCACGGAAGTGATGAAAGGACGACCGCAATTGACCCTCGGGGCTCGCGGGTAGCGAAGCGCGAAGGCCAAAATGATCACAGGTGGTGACTTATGAAACGCGCTCAAAAAATCACGTCGATCGTATTCATGGTCGCCATCCTTAACTGCATCTGCGTGGCTTCGGCATCGGTCGTTGTCTCCCCATCCTCGGCCCAGGTTAAGCCCGGTGGCCAACTGCAGTTCACTACAACCGGTGCCGTTGACGACATAGTGATCTGGAGCCTCTCAGGGGTAGGTTGCAGCGGCATTAACTGCGGAGAAATCACCTCCAACGGCCTTTATACGGCGCCGGCTACGGCGCCAAGTCCAGCGGGAGTAGTAGTTGTTGCGACCTCTCTTTTTGACCTGACTCAGTCCGGAAGCGCTACCGTCACCATCGGAACAGCGGCTACTGTTGGAGTGACAATCTCCCCCACACTTGTGACGGTTGCGAAAAGTGGAAAGCAGCAGTTCACGGCCAACGTTACGGGAACGTCCAACACAGCCCTAATCTGGACCGTGTCCGGCGTGGGATGTGTCGCTGGATCGTGTGGAACGATCAGCACCAGCGGTCTCTATACTGCGCCTGCTGCCGTTCCTAATCCCCCGCAGGCTACGGTTAAGGCTACTTCGGTAGCTGATCCTACAAAGTCCGCTTCAGCGACCGTCGATATCCAGGCCGCCGCATCTGTATCCGTGTCCGTGTCGCCATCGACCGCCCAAGTCAGCGCCGGAGGGCAGAAGCAGTTCTCTGCGACGGTTACAGGAAGCACGAACACGTCAGTGAACTGGACTGTTGCGGGCACCGGTTGCTCGGGTTCATCATGCGGGTCCATCTCAGCTTCCGGCTTATATACTGCGCCTGCAAGCGTTC
This sequence comes from Acidobacteriota bacterium, assembly GCA_013289875.1. Lineage (GTDB taxonomy): Bacteria > Acidobacteriota > Terriglobia > Terriglobales > Acidobacteriaceae > Silvibacterium. Next base: position 68,599 of record JABCZC010000016.1, read on the forward strand.
CCACCCCACCCACAGTCACCATCACAGCTACATCTGTCGCGGCTCCGAGCCAATCGGCGAAGGCGACGGTAACCCTTACAGCTGCTACTACGCTAACGATTTCTCCCAGCTCGCCCCAGGTGAAGCCTGGCGGCCAGGTGCAGTTCGCGGCAAGTGGCCCGGGAAGCGGCGTGGTGATCTGGAGTGCCTCCGGCAGCGGTTGCTCGGGAATTTCATGTGGCTCGATTACCGGTAGCGGTCTTTACACGGCGCCTGCAGCGCCGCCCAGTCCTGCGACCGTAGTCGTTACTGCGGCCTCCCTGTCAAACCTGTCGATATCAGGCTCGACGACAGTGACGATCTCGTCCAATAGCCAAGTGAGTGTGACGATATCGCCGGCAAGTGTCCAGGTGAACACGGGCGCGCAGCAACAGTTTACAGCTGCGGTAACTGGAAACAGCAATACCGCGGTGACGTGGAGCGTCACCGGCTTTGGCTGTGCGGGAGCCACGTGCGGCACCGTAAGCTCCAGTGGCCGCTACACAGCGCCATCTACTCGACCTAATCCTTCGTTCGTGAGTGTTACAGCGACGTCCGTTGCCGATCCCACTAAGTCGAGTACGGCCACTGTGACCATTGCTCAGGAAATTGGCGTGAGCATCTCCCCAGCTTCTGCGCAGCTCGCCATCGGAGCCAGCCAGCAGTTCACAGCCAAGGTTACAGGCACGACAATTACGAGCGTGACCTGGAGCGTAACCGGTTCAGGCTGCGCCGGGTCCACGTGCGGCACCATTACCACAGCCGGTGACTATACAGCTCCCGATACGGTCCCCACTCCGGCGCAGGTGACAGTGACAGCAACGTCCACCGCTGATGGCGTAACGTCGGCTTCAGCAACTGTCACGATCATCATTCCCATCCAGGTAACAGTCTCGCCCACAACCGCGATTGTTACGGTCAGCGACCAGCAGCAATTCCGCGCGACTGTCTCCGGGACAAAGAACACCGCGGTCACATGGAGTGTCTCTGGGGCCGGTTGCTCCGGAGCCGCCTGCGGCACAATCACTGCGGCGGGTCTGTATACCGCGCCCGCAAGTGTCCCCAATCCGGCGGGCGTGACGATTAAGGCGGCGGCCCAGGCCAACACATCTTCATCCGCTTCCGCGGCCGTCACGATCGCTCCTACCAATAATTCAAAGCTGAATGGCCATTATGCCTTCCTGTTCACAGGCTTTGATAGCAATGGCGTCTATCAGGCTGCTGGATCGTTCACGGCTAACGGCCAGGGAAAGATCACTTCCGGCCTCGAGGATGTAAATAACACCGCTGCGCCCACCACGGACGTGTCCATCGCCGGAACCTACCAGGTGGGTGCGGACAATCGCGGCGTCATGACCATAAACAGCCCACTCGGCACGCACGTGTTCCGATTCGCGCTCAACCTGCTCGGAACGAAAGGGAGATTCATTTCCTTCGATAATTCCGGAGTTCGTGGCTCGGGTGTACTCGAGCTTCAGGATCCGACTGCCTTTGACGCTTCCATACTTGCGGGCGGCTACGCGTTCAACCTCACCGGCATGGACTCGGGCGGTTCGCGGGTTGGCGCGCTTGGACTCATCTTCCCAGACGGGAGTGGCTTCGTTTCAGGAAGCAGCCTCGACGTAAACGATGGCGGCATCGTAGCTCCAACCTTCGGGACCTTCGATGGAATCTACAGCGTCGATGACACTACGGGGCGTGGAACGGCAACGCTGAGTATTCCGGGCTTTGGCGGGGGCACATTCAACTTTGCCTTCTACATCGTTTCAGCCAACGAATTCCTGATGATCTCAACCGATCCGCTCTTCCTGAACGGCCTGATCTTCAGCGGTCCTGCCGAGTTGCAGTCCGGAGCTCCCTATACTACAGCGTCCTTCAACGGAAGGTCCGTGTTCAGTCTCAGCGGTACGAATGGCAGCGCTCCGCAGGACACCGTAGGAGGCCTGCAGTTTGGCGGCTCCTCCAAGGTCACGATGATCTTCGATCAGAACAGCGGAGGCAACATCACCGTTGGCGGCGTGCTCAACGGCGCGTATAGCCTTCAATTGAACGGTCGTGGCACGATCAACCTGGCAGATCCAACTACTGGTACTACCAGCATTTGGTACATGTATGCCTTCGCACCGAACGAAGCATTCCTTATGGATGCCTCAACCGGTGCTGTGGCCATGGGCGAGATGAAGCCGCAGTTGACGGTTCTGCCATTCTCCAACGCCGACATACTTGGCACATACCTGTTCGGGTCGGGAGAGCCTATTGTTCCAACCGCTCCACTCTTTTCCGGCATCGCCAATTTCGACGGTGGAAACACCGTACAGGGCCAGGGAACCATCACCGGAACGGAGGACATGAGCCAGGGCTCGACTCTTACCACAGCCCTGGGGCTCGCCGGAACATACTCCGTGTCCAGTGTCTCGAACAATGGCAGGGGCTCGATCCTGTTGACCTCGCCGAGTGGTAAGACGATCGCGGTATGGGTGACGAGCGCGTCGGAATTTGTAGGCTTGAATGTTGATTCGACGACACCAGAGCCCACGATCCTGTACTTCGAGCAATGAAATCTTATGAAGCCTTCTTGGAGACAAACTTCAATCCGGCTCGTGACGACAAACGCCGAAATTAGCGAGGATGTATGAAAAGACTCACCGTATTACTTCCACTGATGTTTGCAATCATGCCCCTTGTATCCGGGGCGGCCCAGAACGATGTTTCCGCACTGAAGCAGAAGGCTGTCGCGGGCGATGCAGCCGCTCAGGTTCAACTCGGTATGACCTATGCCTTGGGAGTGCCTCGTGACTCACGAGAGGCAATGAAATGGTTTAAGATGGCGGCCGATCAAGGCTACCCAGATGGCCAGTTTCGGCTCGGCGGCATGTACGATGCGGGCATTAGGCCTCCCAATCCTACTGAGGCTGCGAAGTGGTACACTCTCGCGGCAAAACAAGGCTACAAAGACGCAGAGTATAGGCTCGCAGTGCTGTACGACCAGGGCCGTGGAGTAAGCCAGGACTACGCCGAGGCTGCAAAATGGTACGAAACAGCTGCTGACCAGGGGCGTCCGGAAGCGCAGTTCAGGCTTGGGGAGATGTATGAAAAGGGACTAGGAACTCCGAAAAACTACACCGCTGCGATGAAGTGGTACCTCATGGCAGCACAACAGGGACGCCCTGAAGCTGAATTCAAAGTCGGCTATCTGTATGAGCAGGGTTTGGGCGTGGCGCAAAATAAACCTTCAGCCATAGCTTGGTACCAAAAGTCCAGCCAGCAGGGTTATCCCGATGCTCGGGATGCATTGAAGGCTCTCGAGGAGCAGTGAATAGTCGCTCCGGTTGCCGAGCAGAGTCAAGAGTGTATTAGCAAAGGCTTTAGCGTGCGAAATCAGATCAGACTATCGAGCATATAACCTGGAGTGCCAGCGTAATTTTACAGCTCTAGTTCCGAGCCCCTCCTCTTCCTGCACAAAATCGAGAAACTAACTTCTCTTGCGATACTAATCCACTATTGAGCTCGTTTCGCGTATGCAATTGACTACAAAGAGTCGTCTGGCATCGCGTTGATCGCGACAAGGATCGACAAGCTTCGTGAGAAGGCACGTCAGGTACAATCGTCACTACTCAGATTCCAAGATGGAATCCGAGCCAGGTTGTTCAAGAAAGGACCGCATCGATGTTTCCCCCAATGCGAGCATCTATCATAGTTTGCGTTTTCATCGCGCTGTCATTGGCCGATCATGCGTTTGGCCAAACCATTTCCAGCATTACCCCGTCAACTGTCGAAGCCGCCAGCGACAGTTTTGTCCTGACAATTTCCGGCTCGGGTTTTAGTTCTGCATCGATTGTGCAGTTGCACACTTTAAGCGGCGCAATTCAACCGCTCCAGACTTATTTCATCAATAGTAGTCTTCTCATGGCCGGAGTTTACTCGGACGACGTGGCAACCGCTGGGACTTTGCAGGTTGACGTCGCCGACTACTCGACCGAGTTGACTTCGAACATCGTTAACCTGACGGTGTCAGGTCGCGGGTCAAGCTCCACATCAGGTTCAGGAAGTAGCTCAGGTTCAGGAAGTAGTTCGGGGTCAAGCAGCAGTTCCTCCTCAGGAAATTCAAGCTGCTATGGTTGTTATTCCTCTTCATCGGGCAGCGGCTCCGGTTCGGGCTCCGGATCCAGCGGAGGCACATCTGGATCCAGTGGAGGAGCTTCAGGCTCAGGTGGCAGCACCTCCTCAGGAAGCAGTTCAGGCTGTTATGGCTGCTATACCCCGTCGTCAGGAAGCGGTTCCAGTTCTGGCTCTGGCTCTGGCTCCGGTTCAGGCTCAAGTTCGGGCACGGGTTCTTCGGGAGGGTCGGTCACCAGCCCTGCAGGGTCTAACCTGGCAGTAACGGTGACTTCTCCATCTCTGAACCAATCAGTCAGCGGGTCGGTCACAGTTATCGCTACGGCGGCACAAACGAGTAACACGGATGGAAGTGTCACGTATTGGGGTATTTTCGATTCGGGCAACTTGTTGTGGGTGGACATTAATCCGGACACGTCCATCAACGTGGATCTCGCATTGTCCGATGGCCCGCATACCCTTCAAGTTGTAACCTATGACGATTCCTATACAGGCTCGACCGCTACCATTCCCGTAGTGTCAACCTCTTCGGGCATCGTGGTGTCATGGAACGCCTGCATGTACACGCAAAATGGCCAGCAGTATCAGGCGATGCAGATGTCGGCCACCGAGCCCCTCACCGGCGTGCTTCAATCGCAGATGTTCTTGAATTCGAATTGTGATCCCGTCCAATGGACCGACCAATTGAATGATGTTGGTGCATCCATAACTCTTGGTTCAGGGTTCGGTTACACCTACTACTTCATCCATCGTGCAGACATGCCCAATGTTTCAGCTGTCTGGACTGTCGGAAATCAAAGTTCAGGATGTGTGAACTACGAAGCGGCTCCGGCGTGTAACTAGCGGATGTTAAAGCGATTCGTGGTGGACTGAATGCCGTCATTTTCAGCCATGAGCCTGGATTGACGCATGCTTTATGTCGGCGATGAACTTCATCTAGCCCGTTACAGGCGTTGATAAATATCCTGCATCCGGGTGTAAGAAGCGTGAAAGCGCTCAGCGTTTCCGCTTCTCCACACCCGTTATTTTGTAGCGTCCGGGAAATCTCTCGCTTCAAGTTCATTCTTTGAAGCAATACATTCAGGATAGGTTTGGTCTCTCTATACTCAGGATGAGAGCTACTACATCCTGGATGCTACCCCAGGTGCACTCGTCTACCTCTGCTACGGGCGGGGGTTCGAACCCTCGAAGCGGCACAGTCGGGTGTCGCGCATTTTGACGCTGATGGTTATGTGAATAAATCTCATGCCCGCAAACAATGATCACTTTCTCATCTGAGCAGGGACAGTGCACTGTTCGGGGAGCGGCAGCGTGATCCTTGAGGTAAGCGCCACCCCATACCTCTTCCCACTTCATCGAATCCTGATTTGCAACGCGGAGGGCGGAGAATTCTTCGGTCTTAACGTGCTTTAAATTTCGTGAGGCGACCCCCTCATTCGCGCTCCGAAGTCCTGCTCCGCGAATTTGGCGCGAAACGCTTTCGCCGCTTTCCGCACTATCCTCGCAGGAGAATTCAATGCTTGACCAGACGCAACAACGCACCCTGCAAATCGGCGTCCGCTCGCTTATTGGTGATGAACGGCGCGCTCGTCGCCATCGCCTTAACCTTTCTGTTCGCGCTCTTCGGTTCGACGCACGCGCAGTCGATGCACGTCGGCGTGCGCTGTCAGGACAGCTTCCAGGACAGCTGGGCGCCCGACATCGATATCTACCCCGCCTGTAGCGACTTCATCAGCCAGATTTCCAGCACTGACACGGTCGACTTCTACTTCAACCTGGAGAACGCGGCTCCCGCCTTTGAGAGCGGCAACGCCAACGAAGCCTGCAATTCCTGTGGAGGAACCGACAGCGTCGATTTCTTCTTCATGATCACCCATGGCACCATCGCCAATAACAACGCGAACTACGCCGGGTACGCGATGTGGAATGACAACAGCATCGCCTGGACGCCCACCATGCGTTTCGGCGACTCCGGCAAAGATCTCAAGGTCTTCGCCACCTTCTCGTGCGACACCTTCAAGACTTCCGACGGTCTCTTTTGGAACCGCTGGCAAACCGTATTCGATGGCGGCCTGAAGATTGGCGTCGGCGGACACGACCTGCTCTATGTGGACAATTCGACGACCGCCGTCACCGACTTTGCCGCGAATATGCAAAGCGGGCAATCCATCGGCGAGTCGTGGCTTGAATCGGTCTGGGACGCGAATAACGATAACCATCCCTCCGTCGCCAATACTGGCGCAAATTCCAGTCAGTGCTGGTCGCGCCAGGGAGCGACGCTCTCCAGCGTGCAGACCATGTCCACTCTCCGCGACAGCCAGATCGGCTACGTCTGCTGGAGCGGATGGAACGGCGACTAACCGATGCGCCGCAACCCGCGGATTTCACGATCGTAACAACGACTTGTAACTGTAATGAGGAGAATAGCAATGAAGTCACGAAAGTTAAGGTCAGGATTGCTTGCGCTGTGTGCATTCGGCGCAATATCCATTATCGATAACGCCTCCGCTCAGTCTTTCCAGACCCGGGGATCCAACGACGCCTCCCTGCCCGTGCTGCATCGCGCCGGCGCGGCAGGCCCAACGAACGTAGCCGCCTTGCTGTCGGCCAGATTCTGTACGGACTGCTCCGCCCAGACAACCACCCAGTCCAATCAGTTGCGCATTGCTGGTTCTCATTCGTCCCTGATCGTAACGGTCGATGGCGCATCCGCGAAATTTGAGGATGAGGCCGTCCACAACCTCGCACACTCGCTTGCCAAACCCGTTGCGGACAAGATGTCCGACGCTGCGCTAGAGCAGGCTGGCCGCACCTTCATCGCAGCAAAACTCGCCGATGTAATCGTCCTCGGCCCTGGCGAAGAACTGGTTCTAGTTCGCACCGACTACCGTATCGAAGGCCAGCAGAATCTAAGCACCGGCGAGGTCACACGCTCCGTCGCGGCCAACCGCATCGTCTTCGGCCGCACCATTCACGGCGTTCCTGTGGTGGGCAACGGATCGACAGTAGCCCTCACATTTCTCAATAACGGCTCGCTCGAGTCCTTCCGTTATGACTGGCCGAAATATCAGGCGACAGCCTCCCAGAACCTGGTCGACTCAAACGAAATTCTCAGCCGCGTTCAGACGGTCATCGGAGTTCGCACACACGTCATCCCGAATTTCGCGGTAACGACGCCCGCGCGATTGGACGCTTCGCACCCCGTGGCGCTTACGTCCGAAACCTCCCTGCAAAAGCTGGAATGCGGCTACTACGATCCCGGCACCCGCTCAGGCAAGTCGGTTGCGATCGTGCAGCCCGGCTGCACTTACCGCGTAGTCTGGGAGTCCGCGAACGGCATGCGCCAGGGATATGCCGGCGCAGTTCCAGCGGGTGGGCACTTTGAAGCTGATTCGACCTGGATGGAAGCCGGCATCCTTGGAGAAAGCAACCTTAGCTTCTGAGCCCTGTTGGCCCTGTTGACTCCTGGATGCGGAATCCGAAGGCGCTAGATCACGGTTTCGAGGGCCAAATACTTGACCTGCTATTTCTCCTCGGGCCTCTGTAGTTCAAGAAAGGAAAAGAGAGATCGGAGAAGCCCGTCCGCCGTCGCAGCCGGGCTTTTTCAATTCCGTAAGAGGCTCATCCCCGAACTGCTCAGTCCCATCCAGAGCGAGTCGATGCAGGCCGACCTGGTTGACCAGCGGGAACGCGAACAGTTTGTGAAGGCGGGAACGATGATGATCAATGCGGTCCGCAGCACGGTGAAGAGCTTCGTTCACCGGATGCCTAGATGTTCTAGTTCCTATTTTTGCCCGCTGCCGGCAAACGCTCTTATCGGAGTCGTTGCGCGCAGCTCTCGAACCCTGCTGGATCAAATCGCCTTGCTTGGTGCCTAGGTACTGCGATATGACGAGCAGCCGCCTGAGATCGAAATCGGCCATAGAGAACTTTGGGCAGAACTGTCAGGTAGACCGCCGCGCGGTACATAAGATCGCCTACTCCTCCAAACCGGGCTGTCGAAATGGGCCGGGTTACGCACCGAATTGTGCAAAATCATTTCATATTGACAAGTTGTCTCGAAAATCGCATCCTTTCGAGCCAGACGTGGGAGCCCCCCGCCTCGTCTCCAAAGCGTTCGCTTCTCAAGCTCATGAATAGTTCATCGTTGCGTTAAGCGGCGCTAACCCCACAGCAGTCGGGTCAGGCATTTACTAAAAAGGGAGAATCTATGAGAACGTGGAAGTCTGGATTCGTGATGTCCTTCTTCGTGCTTGGATTGTTTTCGAGCACTATGGCTCAGACAACACACAACGCATTGCCGTACCCGACTTCTGGAGCGCCTAAGCCAATTGATCGCGGCGCGCTCACGGCAGAGTCGGGCACAACACCGCTTTCCGTTACCATTGCGCTCAAATTGAGCGATCAAAATG
>JABCZC010000017.1 GCA_013289875.1 Acidobacteriota bacterium
GTCAGCCTTCTGTTGATCGCTGGGCTTGAGAGGCGTGAGGGCCGTCATGTACATGTGTCCCGCCATATGCGCCATACCAGGCGTGCCAGGCTCGGACGATTTCGCCTGTTCGCTCTGCTGGTAGCCGCGAGCGATAGCAGATGTTCCAGCCACGCCAGCTATAAGACAGACGAGCGCAGTTGCGATGAAGGAGAGCCGGCGAAACGACCAGGTTTCGGACATAACCTGTACCTCAAAGAGATTCTACGGAATGGGTCCAGAATCGGTTCCCGATCGTGCTTCTGCCGGCATAGACGGTGCGGCAGAGTTCCAGGTTGCGATGGTGGGTCGCCGGATGGAACTGCGAACGCTTTTCGCTGTCGGGCACCCGCCACTTCAAGGCTGATTCCAGAAAAGTTAAGTGCGTAAGGAAGATATAAGGCTATGTATTCTTTATGAAATCTTTGACCGGGCCATATGCCTTTGCGTGTCTGCTGGGAAGTAACCGGGAGTCTCCCGGGGAGGCGAAAGAATTTTCATGTCCACTTCCCACAAATCCTACGTCGCTTCTTCATCTCTTGTAGCTCATACGGTACTGCTCCTTGAACTCAAGCGTGTTGTGCTACTCGCAGAAGAGAGCAAAGGCATACAACGCCAACCGGAGCCTTCGAATGATGTCCGCGTCCGGCGGCATTCCTGGCGCAAGCTGTTTTTTCTTGGACTGCTGCTTGTGGCCAGCGGATGGAGCGCGCACGCACAATCGACATTCGGAAGTATCCGCGGAACTGTGCAGGATGACTCGGGCGCGGTGATCCCTGGAGCCACCGTGGCGGTCCAATCACTGGACCAGGCGATGAGCCGTCAGACGATCACGAGCGACGCAGGAGATTTTCTGGTGGACAATCTGCAGCCCGGCCACTATTCGATCACCGTCGAGCACGCAGGCTTCGCTAAAGCGGTGGTCTCCGATGCGCAACTGGATGCCAGACAGGCGCTTCGCATCCCGGTGAATCTTACCGTGGCGCTTCAGACTACGGAAGTCGTGGTTTCGGCGGGGTCGAATCAAATCAACACGGAAGACGCCACGCTCAGCGACTCCAAAAATAATGCTCAGATTACCGAGCTGCCTTTGAATAACCGCGCAACCACCACAAGCCCCCTGGGCTCACTGGAGATTTCTGCCAACGTGCAGCAGGATAGTTCCGGCAATATCGCTCTCGGCGGGGCAAGCGCGTCGATGGTGAATTATTCGGTGGACGGCATCTCGACGAGCAATGTCAGGCAGAATGGCGCTCTTGCGGATGCGTATCCGTCGCAGGAAGGCATTGCGGCGGTGAAGATCACGTCATTCAACAACAGCGCGGAATTTTCGCAGGTGGGGGACGTGACGTTTACGACCAAGGCTGGCACCAACAATTTTCACGGCAGCCTCTTCGAATATTTTCAAAACGACGCTCTCGATGCCGACCCGTACGGGTTCAGCGGGAAGGCTCCGAAACATTTCAATACCTTTGGAGGATCGCTCGGCGGCCCGGTGGTGATTCCCCACCTCCTCGATCTACGGAACAAGACGTTCTTTTTTGTGGACTACGAGGGGAATCGCCGTTCGACAGCGGTGGCGGAGCAGTTTCTGGTACCCACGCAGGCAGAACGCAATGGCGATCTGACCGCGCTAGGAGGTCCGATGATCGCGCTGGGTAGTATCAATCCAACGGCGACGGCATTGCTCACCTATTACCCACTGCCCAACGTCGCAGGACAATCGAACTATAACTACGAGAACTTTCAATCGACGCCGGCAAGAACGGATGGTGCGGACATTCGCATCGACGATACGATCTCCTCCAAGCAACAGATTTATGCGCGATTCAGCCGCAAGAATATTACGGAAGACTATGCGAATCCGCTGTTGCCGGACGATTCGGACAGCGTACACAATCGGAGCCTGCTGGTTTCGCATACTTATACGTTCAACTCTCACGTGGTGAACGAATTCAGGTTTGGCTTCACCAACGTGCTTACCACTACGGGATTTCCCATCGAAGGAGCGGCGGCGCTCGACCAGCTTCATCTGAGCGGCGTGAATATCAGCCAGCACCCCACAACCCATGCCTTTCCGACATTTAACTTCAGCGCGGGAACCGGCTTTACGCCGATCGGAAGAGATAAGACCGGGCAGTCGCAGTCACATACGATGCAGTTCACCGATAACCTGACTTATAACTCGGGCAGGCACACGTTGAAGGCCGGCTTTGACGCTCGGCGGGTACGGTATGCGGATATCGAAACTTTCCTGCCGTCTGACGACTTCGGCCTGTTCACGTTTCAGCCGAACTTTACGGGCAATGCCTTCGGGGATTTCCTGATTGGGACTCCAACCACTCTATTTTTTGCGGTTTCAAGCCCCGATGTAGCGGGCACGGCGTGGCAATACAGCGTGTTCGCGCAGGATACTTATCAGATCAACAGCCGGCTTACGCTGAACTATGGCCTGCGCTGGCAGGTGTTGCCCGGTTTCCAGGAAGACGGGGGCAATCTGGCGAATTTCGACCAGAGAAACAACTCGATTGTGGTTCCGAACCAGCTGTCTTCTTATCTGGCCAAACAAAATATCGAAGGCTCGAACGTAGCGTTCCAGGAGTCGTTCAACGCCTGCAATCTAAACTACACGGCGCTTCCCTGCTCTAACTACGTCACGGCGAGCCAGGATCATTTGCCGCAGTCGCTGCGAAATACCTATAAGGGCGACTTCCAGCCGCGCGTGTCGATTGCGTGGAGGCCCTTCAACGATACGAAGACGGTGGTTCGCGCGGGCTTTGGCATCTTCACGATTACAAATCTCGGGCCGTTGTCGTTCAATAACAGCGGCAACCCCACGTCGGCGCTGCATACCTACACCAATACGACGACGGCGGGCGGAACTCCGCTGATCCAGTTCCCGAATACGGCACCGCCAAGTACCGGAATCCAATATGGCGGTGGCGGCCTGGACCAGGGCGTCGATCCGAACTACCGCGACCCGCAGGCCAGCCAGTGGAACTTGACGGTAGAGCGGCAGGTGGGCAGCAGCGATAGTTTTCGCGTGAGCTACGTAGGCATGCATACCTACCGGTTAAGTATCACGGAAGACCTGAACCAGATTCCGGCGAGCACGACACCGTACCAGACGACGCAGGCGAGTCCGTATGTCGATCCGCGCGCGCCCTATCACAACTGGTTCACGCTCTACAGCACGTTCAACGCAGGCACGGCGAACTACGACGCTCTTGAGCTGGAGATGACCCACAGGATGGCGCACGGATTGTACTTCGACGCGAACTATACGCTGGCGAAGAACCTGGCGGATAACCAGGGTGATACTCCGACGGCATTTGCCGGAGAGGTGAACTACGGCATTCCTATCGCGGACCGCTTCCACGTTCTCAGCGACTACGGGAATGTCGAGGGCACGCGGCGGCAACGCTTCCTGCTGTCTGGTGTCTGGCAGGTTCCGGTTGGCGCAGGACGCGCATATCTAAACAGTGGCGGGTGGAGGAATGCACTGTTGGGCGGATGGGAGATGACCAACGTGACTCTGCTCGAGACCGGACCGTGGCTGACTCCGAATATCAGCGGTTCCTATGATCAGTCGAATACGGACGTAGTGAATCGCGGCGCATTCCTGCGGCCGGATCAGGTGTCGAAAGATGTTTATCGGGGGCAATCACGCGCTCAGTACTTCAACTTGGCGGCCTTTTCTCCGACTCCGGCGGGCGCTGGGCGGTTTGGCGATGCGGGAGTGGGGATTCTGCAGGGACCGGGGACGGAGGCGGTCAGCCTGGGCGTGGCCAAGGTGTTCAGCGTCACGGAGCGGGTGCATGTGCGCTTCGAGTCAACGTTTACCAATGTGCTGAATCACACGAACTTTGCTCCTCCGGCGACGCAGATCGACAACACGGCGACGTTCGGGGTTCTCAGCGCTCCGCAGACAGCGGAGAATGCCGGGAATCGGACGGGGCAGTTGGCGTTGAGGGTGGATTTCTGAGGCAGGGATTAGCGATTGGGGATTAGAAACCCACGTTCGGAAATCCGGACGTGGGGGCACCCGGCAGGTCTTACCAAATATCCAGAACACCGTTATGTTTGGCGCTCTCGCAAACGAAGCTCACCATCTGCTGAGCGTCTGCCTCCCCTCCCCCCACAGCGATGCCTTCCGGATCTCGTAGAGTAAAGGACTGACCTAGAATGGTTGGGCGGTACTCAATGAGAAGCTTCCAGATTTCTTGTTTATTAGTGGGAGTGAGATATTCAGGTCGTATAAGTTGCTTCTCTCCCGAATCCACTTGCAATTTGACGTCTCTGCACTCAGGTGTCGCCATAAACGCCCTTGAGAAATCGTTTAGGAAGTTTGCTTCACCATCTATCACTTGTCTCTGACAAGAATCGCGAATCTCCATGGCGCACGGGAACGCTGCTATTCCTGCTTTTCTTGATCCTTCCTCGTCATAGACAACAATGAGTGGTCCTCGGGAACAAGCCTGTATAGAACAAACAGTGATCGCAAGCCCGATCCCCGCGAGGAATGGGGTACAGCGGACCAAGTGACGATGCGTTAATCGCATGACGGCCTAGCGCGTGATCTTTTCCTGGAGGCCGGGGCCCAGGGCCAGCTCGATGAGCGTGCGCTGCTCCATTTCGTGGGCCTTGGCTGAGCCGGTTGCCGGGCTGGCGGCGGCGGAGCGCTTGATGCTGAGCACCTGCCGGTCGCTGGCGAGACGGCGAAGGCGCGGCATGACAAAGGAGTGCGCGCCCATGTTCTCGGGCTCTTCCTGAACCCAGATGATTTCGTGGGCGTCGGGATGGGCGGCGATTGCGGCGGCAAGTTCGGCTTCGGGCCACGGATAAAGTTGCTCGAGGAAGATGATGCCGGTGGTGCCGTCGCCGCGCTTCTGGCGTTCGACGCGCAGTTCGTGCCCGATTTTTCCGGTGCAGATGAGCAGGCGCCAAGCGCTCGCGATGCCGGTTTCGGGCAGGACATTCTGAAAGTGCGGCAGCGTGAGGTCTTCGATCGGCGAGACTGCGTCAGGATGGCGCAGCATGCTCTTGGGCGTGAAGACAATGAGCGGCTTCCGCCACTTTTGCAGGGCCTGACGGCGCAGAAGATGGAAATACTGCGCGGCAGTGGATGGCTGGCAGACTTGAATGTTGTCGTGGGCTGTGAGCTGGAGATAGCGCTCGATGCGCGCGCTGGAGTGTTCCGGACCCTGGCCTTCGTAGCCATGGGGCAGGAGCAGGACGATGCCGCTGAGCAGGCCCCACTTGTCTTCGCCGGCGGAGATGAACTGGTCGATGACGATCTGCGCGCCGTTGGCAAAGTCACCGAACTGTGCTTCCCAGAGGACGAGGGTCTCGGGAGAGTCGCGGCTGTATCCGTACTCGAAGCCAAGCACGCCGGCCTCGGAGAGGATGGAGTTGTAGATGTCGAAGTGGGCCTGCTGCGGGGAGAGATTACCGAGGGGAATCCAGGGCTGCTCGTTCTCGACATCGATGAGCACGGCGTGGCGATGGTTGAAGGTACCGCGCTGACTGTCCTGGCCGCTGAAGCGCACTGGGGTGCCCGCAGTGAGGAGAGAACCGAAGGCAACGCCTTCGGCCATACCGTAATCGAAGGTACGCTTGCCCTGTCCCATCTCAGCGCGCTGCTCTAATAGCTTCTTGATTTTCGGGTGGACGTGGAAGCTTTCAGGGTAGGAGGTGAGGCCCCGCGCGATGGTATTGATCTGCTCGCGGGAGAGACCGGTTTCGACGGCGTATTCCGGCTTCCATGGGCCTCCCTTGAAGGACGACCAGTATTCAGGCAGGCGCGACAGGTGAGGCATCTTCTGCATGGTGGTGGCGGTCTTCTGCGCCTGAGTGAATTCGGACTGAAGGTCGCGTACTTGAGCGGAGATATTGACGCCGAGTTGCTTTGCGTAAAGCTCGGAGAGCGGCGGATGGTTCTTGATGCGGCTGTAGCGCAGGGGCTGGGTGATGGTGGGATCGTCGACCTCGGAGTGGCCGTGACGGCGATAACCGATGAGGTCGATCACGACGTCGCTATGGAACGTGTGGCGATATTCGGCGGCAAGAGCAGCGATGCGCACGACGGCGGCCGGATCTTCAGCGTTGACGTGGAAGATGGGGATGGGCAGACGGCGCGCGAGATCGGAGGAGAAGCGCGTGGAGTTCGACTCGTCGGGTTCGGCTGTAAAGCCAATGAGGTTGTTGACGATGATCTGGATGGTACCGCCGACAGAAAAGCCTTCGACTTCGGCGAGATTCATGGTCTCGGCCCAGATGCCCTGGCCCGCGAAGGCGGCGTCTCCGTGAATGGTGACGGGCAGGACGAGTTCCATGCCGTCTGCGCCAGCGCGGATCTGCTTGGCGCGCGTGCGGCCCATGGCGACAGGATCGACAGCTTCAAGGTGGCTGGGGTTCGAGACCAAGTGCAGGGCGACCCACTCGTCGTTGCGCGTGTGAAAAACGCCGGTGGCTCCGACGTGATACTTCACGTCCCCGCCGCCGAGAATGCTGCGCGGATTGACGTCTTCAAATTTGGAAAAGATGTCGGCAGCGGGCTTGCCGAGCGTGTTGACCATGACGCTGAGGCGTCCGCGGTGGCTCATGGCCATGACTGCGGTTTGCACGCCGAGTTCCGCGGAGTGGTTGAGCAACTCGTCGAGAAACGGGATGAGGGCGGTGACGCCTTCGAGGGAAAAGCGCTTGGTGCCAAGATAGCGCGACTGAATGACCTGCTCGAAGATATCGGCGCGCGTGAGCAGGTCGAGAACGTGGTGCTGCGCGGCTTCGTCGATGGCCAGCGGGGCGGACTCGAAGCGCTGGGCAATCCAGTCGCGACGTTCGGCCGAATGGATATGCATAAACTCCGCACCGACTGTGGAGCAGTAGTAGCGGCGGGCTTCGACCGCATCCGGACCGGCGAGATCAAGCTCGGGAACGCGGACAGGCGAAAGATACTGATCGAGTGGATCGAGTTGCGCCTGGAGGTAGCCCCAGCGACGGAAGGCGTCGAAAACCTGATCGCGTTGGGAGGTTTGTTGTCTGGTGGGTCGGGGTTCGGTGGGTGGTGTTGCCAGCCTGGTTGCGCTCATATTAATTCTGCTAGCAGGCGCGTAGGGCGAAGAAAGGCCCCGTGCTCGATGTTGCTCAAAACACCGCGCTGCATCGCAACTCTTATTTTACAGCTTTGGCCAGCGAGGGCGGAAATCGCGCGCGCTTGAAATCGCCGGGAGGTCCAAAAGAGATACGGTGGTTCGTTGTGGGCAGCAGCTTACATTAGTAAGGGAGTGTGAGCATGCGTATTTCATGGCGGCTATGGCTGCGGTTGGCGGTGGTGGCGGCGGCGATAGCAATTCTCTGGGTGCGGATCGCATCGCAACACCGCACAAAGCCGCCGGCAATCACCGACCTGGCGAAGACGAATCCACTGAACCAGCCGGGCGGCGGGCCGGCTCCGGCAGAGGGCTATGAGGTTTACTCCGCCCTATATCAGGCTCCGACGCCGGAACCGCTGGTGTTCGCGGAGAATTCGACGACCGACATTCCGCAACTGGACGGGAGCTGCCTGAAGCCTTCCACGCCGGAAGAGCATGAGATGGCGGATGCATTTGTGGCAGCGAATCGGCAAAGCCATCGCTGGGAGCAGAAATTCTCCATTCCGCAAGGCTATCGGCTGCTTTCGCATGACGAAGCGGGACAGGTGCTGGGTTGCCTGTCGACGCATGGGCGCGATGCTGCGGCGTGCGAAGGCTATAAGGGGATCCGGCATGTGCGCTACCTGGGTGTTCCGGGATTTGACCAGGCACATGCAAGGGCGCTGGTGTCGGTGATCAAGAGCTGTGGCGGTTTTTGCGGAAGTGGCGGGATTTTCGCGGTCGACGAGGCCGGAAACACATGGAAGCGCGCGGCGACGACGGACTTCACGCGCGACTGCAGCTGGATGTACTAGGTGCGTACTGGGAGAAAGCGTGAGGGCACGGAGTTTTTCTGGTTGTGTGATCGCGGTGATGATGATGTCGGGCTGCGCGGCTCATCGGGCGGCGACAGCGCCGGTTAATGCTGCACCGGTGGTAGTGGCAGAAGCTGTGCGCGAAGCTGCACCCAACGACTATATGCGGGTGGGTTTTCTGCCTTTGGGAGCTTCGGTAACGAGTATTGCGAAGCCGGGGGCTCTGCGTGGATTTGTAACGGCGACGGTGCTGTATTCTCCGCCACTAATTGTTGAGGATTATCCGAAATTTTCGGGGCTGGAGAACGACGACAGCAAGGTGCTGGTAGCGATGCGATGCAAGCCGCCCAATCCGGAGAAGGCGGATGCGGTGTTGGCGACGTGGCCGAATGTCTTCGCTGCGGTTAAGCGCGATGTTCCGCTGGCCGCGGGCGATTGCGATTCAACTCCGCTGGACCCGGGCAAGCAAGTGGCGTGCTATGCACAGGCGTTCAGCGATCCGGCGGAGACGGTGGTTCCTGCTTCACTGGCGCGGACGTTCAGTTATGCGGGCACGCTGTATGACGGCAATCATGCGGCACTTGCGACCTGGCTGCAACAGAATTACGGGATCTATCCGGCGTTTGCCGGGACGGGATATTCGGTCAAGGATTCCTACTCGATTGACAAGCAGCCGATGACATCGCAGGAAATTCTGGTGAAATCGGTGTCATCGGAGTACATCCTGAAGAACGTCTCGCTCGCGGACGCCGGGTGTCGGTGTATTTCGGTTACGCCGTATGTAGGGCGAGCAAACGACCGGCTTGATCCGGAGTTTATTGAACAAGCCGGCGGCAATGGCGTGTGCAAGTCAGTGGAGCGGCTGGGAGTGGCGGCTCACTGAGATTGGCCCCGTTCTGCGTTGCCGGCTGGTTTTTCGGCGAAGGCAGAACGCTGAGGCAGTGAACGTGTGGACGGTTGGGGAACGGTTCGGCGGGAACGGCTGGTTGAGGACAGGGCTCGATACCATGCTGCCGCCCAATCCGCATCCGGACGCCGTTGTCAGACGCTCCGGTCGCGGCTCACTCCCTGAGATCCTCAAACCTAGCCAGAATCAACCGTTGAATCACGGCAAAGATCATCGCGGTCGACACGCCGAACATGAGGCATCCATCCGATGCTTCTAGCGGGCCCAGCAATTTCCACGATGGCGACATGATGATGTCGCCGTAGCCCAGGGTTGTGTAGTTGACCGCCGAGAAGTAGTAGGCGGTTCCGAAGGCCTGGAACTCTCCACAGAGGAGAAATAAGGCGGTCCAAAGAGCGATTTCAACCAGATGCGCCATGAACGCGCACGACAGCACTATCGCGACGATTGCAAAATCGACTCGGAAGCTTGTGCCCGTATGGCCAAGTTTTCTCTCGCGCCGAAAGAAGTTTACCGTCGCGATCACTGCCAGCCCGTGGATGAGGATCGTACAAAGGACAGTGATTCCACCAAGCAACAATGGAACCAGGATCGCGACTCGAAGGGTTTGTGTCATCGTTCTGTCACAAACATCCTATCCTGCCACGCGCCGCGGAGGCGCCAGGCGGGAGGCGATAAAGGCGGCGAGGATGAGGAGGAGTCCGGTGACGAGGAAGGGACGCCAAAAGGCGCAGCGGCCAGGTCGCTGAGGTTGTCGAATGCTATTGCTGCCTTCGGGCTGCGCTTAAGAAGCTTGGGAGTTTGTTGGGTTCGCTCAGGCCGGTGAGGACGGGAGAGTGGAGACCTTGACGGGCTATGCTCTGCACTCTCACGGAGCGGATTTGTAAGGCTCGTTCAGGCGGGAAGCGACGGCGGCGGCCAGGACGAGCAGGGCGCTGGTGACGAGCAGAGCAGCGCGGAAGCTGTGGGTGATGTCGCTGGCGAGTCCCATGATGTAAGGGCCGGTAAATCCGCCGAGGGCTCCAGATGCCAGAGAAGAGATAACCACACGGAAATCGCGTTCAGCCTACGGTGGTGACCTGGTGGAACTCCGCTTTTCCAGAGTTACCGTTATTACCACCTTGAGCCTTGTTCCCAGGGATCCCTGGGGGTCCATCGATCGGGGGGTCACCTGGCTTGTAGTCGCTGTGAGAATAGTCACTATTTGCACCATATCCTCCCGTGGTGCCCGCGTTGCCGGCTTGACCTTCCGTTCCTGCTTTGCCGCCGTGTCCGTAGCTTGCAGTGAATGTGCCTTGCCCTCCACTCTGGTCAGAGACGAAATAAATGAGAATCGCGCCACCATCGCCGCCATTCATGCCATCCGCAGCATCTCCACCGTTGCCCGGCTTGCCGCCATCGCCACCGAAGGCACTCGCTTCGCAATCTTCGCCAGCCCCGCCGGTCCCGCCCTGACCCCCGTCGCCACCCTTCCCCCCGTCACCGCCTTCGCTACCGTCTCCACCGCTGGTGTCCACACTTACATCGGAGCCGAGGATGACCGTGTGTAATTCAAAGACTCCGCCAGGATTGCCGATGGCCCCTGGGGAACCTGCGCCACCTGGACCACCATCGCCTCCACGCCCGCCACGGCTGGGCGGGTCATCGGACACGAAAAACCAGCCACTACAATTCGCGTCGTTGCCATTGGCGCCTTTCGGGCCGGCGATGCCAGCCACGCCGTTGGTTCCTTTGTCCGCACTTACTCCCTTGAGATTTATGCCTCCGGACATAATTTACCTCCGATAACTTGAAACAGGCTGTGATTCAAATTGATTGTCGACCGCGATCTCACGGTTTACTTGCGCCAGAAACCAGCGTGGAGGCGGCTTGATTGATCCAGTGGCTTGCGGGGTATCCGCCATCGATGCGGTTGCACCGCAAAAGGAAATATGCTCCCTGGGCACGCAATTCGCCTGTTTTTTCAATCAGGACATTTCTTGCAAGCAACGCGTTGATCGAGCGGTCAATGACCAACAGAGTTTTGATATCCAGATCCTGTGAAAGTTCGATCTGCCGCCAAACCGGCAAACGAGCGTCGTCGGTAGCAAATATGAATTGTGAGATTTTACCTGCTAACAGTTGAGACTCTACTTCGCCGTACCCGTGACGATTTTGTAGCACCCCGGCCATCGTCGTCCTTGCATTCTGCAGGGCTGCCGCATTACTTCGGGCCTTTAAGAAACGGACGATCTCCTGTTTAGGAAGTACTCCGAAGCTGGAAGGTATATCCGCGATTACTGAACCGGAAAATTTACTTTGTAACGCTGCGCGTTGCGCGTCGTGAAGATGTTCCAGTTGAACGCTTTTCGGGATCATCCCTATCTCATAGAGTTGCTCGATCGACGTAGGGCGATATTCCTTCAAGAACGGAGCGGCCGGCGACCCTGGGTCATTCGAGTAGATTGTTGCTTCGCCATTGGCGGTATTAATGGTTATTTTGGACATGCTATGGATTCTCCGATCTTTGCCCGCATACCCTTTGACGTTAAATAGCCAGCTGTTACCGGGGGAGAGAATAAAATCTCTGATGACAGCTTTCGCGGATTGCTCAACCATTTACTTTGGTGGAGTTGATTCGATCTCGCCTAGTAAAAACGCGTCATCGTGAGAAGTTTTTTTCTGACGTGTCCGGGGCGAGTGCGCCCGGTCTCGCATCACCAATCTGCGAGAGAAGCTGCCTGGGAGTATCTCCTCCGAGCAGTTCGAAGTCGCGGATCATGTGCATTTGATCGTGATATCGAAGACTGTGGGCTATTTCGAGCCAAGTGCGGTCGGGCGAAGCTATCTTTGCATCGAGCGCGCTCTGAAAGCGGGCCACCCGGGCATATAACTTAGGAGACATTCCTACTTCGCGGAGGAACTGGCGCTCAAACTGACGGATTCCCAATCCGGCCTTACCGGCAAGGCCGGAGATGCTACTCACAACCCCTCGCGATGAAAAAACATGTTCGGCAACAGCAACCATGATTTCTTTGCGGGGAACGCGCGAAGCCATCCCCAAGAGGACGACCTCCATGGTTTGAACTCGCTGCTCGAATGTGGCGCAGTCTGCCAAGCGGTCTCTTAAAGGAACAAGCAGGTCGGAAATCAAGGCAGCATCGCAGCTCTGATGTGATATTTCGCGCACGGGGAGGGCGAAGAGGCGCGATAGTCCCGTCGGCCTGAAAAATACCCCGAACGAAATTACTCCCGGACTCAGTTCGATCTGCGCACATCCTCCGACTTGCGCTCCTACAATCGCCTGTCTAGGGGTCGTCAGATCGTAGCCTAGTGAGTGATGCACGGTATAAGGGACGCCGAATTGAAACTCAAGTAATTGCTCGAGACGCGCTGGTACTGGCTCTAATATCAGCGGCGCGCCTGATTCGAACGGGTGCACCTCACGCTGGGCAAAGATGCGCACGAATTCCTGCAATGCGGGTTTGGGAAGCGCCGTTCGCAGCGCAATCATAGTAGGCGGAGTATATTACGGCGCGGGCGTGTGCGGCGGCGCCTTTAGCCGGGATGCGACAACGGCGGCCAGAACGAGGACCAAACCGGTGACGAGGAGGGCGGCGCGGAAGCTGTGGGTGAGGTCGCTGGCGAGTCCCATGATGTAAGGGCCAGTGAATCCGCCCAGGGCTCCAATGGAGTTAACGAAGGCGATGCCTCCGGCGGCGGCAGTGCCGCGAAGGAGGAGGGCGGGGAAGGTCCAGAAGGGCCCGATGGCTCCCCAGATGAAGCCAGTGGCGAGGAAAATGACGGCAAGCGAGAGGATAGGATTGCCGACGGCGGCGCTGGTAATGAAGGCCAGTGCGGCAGCAATGAGACACGAACAGAGGTGCCACTTACGCTCTCCGCTGCGGTCGGAGCTGCGAGCGACGAGAAGCATGGAGACGACGGCCAGACTATAAGGGATTGCGGTGAGAGCAATGACCTGGAGGTCACCGGCATGGGTGAGGTTCTTGACGACATTGGGCAGCCACAGAGTGAGCGCGTAAAAGGCCACCGACATGGCGAAATAGATGGCAGAGAGAAGCCAGACGGCAGCGCTCCTGAAGGCTCCGGCAAGGTGAGTGGGGGCGGCAGGCGGCGCGTGCGCCTCGACCTCGGCGATGAGCCACTCGCGCTCGGTGATCGACAGCCATTGAGCTTCTTCGGGGTGGTCGGTGATAACGAAGAGGACAACGATGCCGAGAATGATCGACGGCAGGCCCTCGCCGATGAAAAGCCACTTCCATCCGGCAAGATGAGCAAGGCCGTCGAGGCGCAGGAGCAGCGTGGAGACGGGAGCACCGATGACTCCGGCTGCCGGAGCGGCGGTGATAAAGAAGGCGAAGGCGCGGGCGCGCTGCGCGGAGGGAAACCAGCGCGTGAGGCAGAGGATGATTCCCGGGAAGAATCCGGCCTCGGCTGCGCCGAGGAGAAAGCGGACGAGGTAGAAGCCGGTGGGCGTATGGACGAGCGCCATCGATGAAGAGAGGATTCCCCAGGCGGTCATGATGATGGCGATCCAGCGGCGCGGGCCGAGGCGCAGCAGGATGAGGTTGGCGGGGATCTCGAAAATCGCGTAGCTGATGAAGAAGAGACCGGCTCCGGCTCCGTAGACGGTGCCGGAGAATCCCAGGTCGCGGCGCATGGAGAGCGCAGCGAAGCTGAGGTTGACGCGGTCGAGATAAGCGCAGACGTAGAGCAGGAAGAGAAAAGGGATAATCCGCCAGAAGACGCGGCGGATAAGACGGACCGGGTCAATATCAGAAAGGCGCGGCGCGGACGCGTGCTGAGGCTGCGGCATGCTGCGCTCGACAATACTGTATCGAGTGCATGACGGGAAAGGACGAGGGCGGCAGGGGTCAGGATTTCAGCGCTGGAGAACTCCGGCGGATCGGTAGGTCACGCCATCGAGGACGGTTTCGATGACGGGGTGGGTGGGGGTTTCGGTGAGGACTTCTGTATGGTTTTCGCCGGCGAGCACGGTGTCTTCGGCTTTGGCTCCGCGGAGGCTGGGGTTCCAGGCGAAGGCCTGGGGGATGGCGACGGTTTCTTCTCCCGTGGGCGTGATGAGCCAGTCGCGCTCGGTGTATCCGCAGGGACCGCCCTGATGATGCAGCTCGATTTCTTCGGCGGCTCCAACGGATTTGTATGCTTCGCGTGCAACGTCGAAGAGCTGCGCCGAGGTGGCGCCGGGCCGGGTGGCGTGGAGCAGTTCGGAGTGGATGCGGGCGGCAGCGACGAAAGATGCGGCCAGGTCTTCGGGAACGGATCCGAAGTGGACGAAGCGGGTGATGGAGACGACCAGTCCCCACTTGCGCGCACACAGATTGACCATGCCGTAGCGTTCGAGAATGCCGCCGCGTGGGACCGCATGCTTGTACTTGCGGATGCGGTCGTCAACGCCCATGAGCAGCACGGTAGGCGTGATGCCGCGCTCGATCAGGGCGGCGGCGGTGCGAGCTGCCATTTCCTGCTCGGTGACGCCGGGCTGGAGCGATTCGAGGACGGCGGCGGTAACGTCGGCGGTCTGGCGTGAAAGGGTGCGGAGGCGGACGATCTCGACGGGCAGGAGCGGCGCGCGCAGGCTGGTGAGGTTCACGTGCCGGGCATGGGCTATGGGCGTGTCAGATCCGAGCGCGGTGCCTCCGGCCAGTTCATGAATGAGTATGGCCGGACTCTGATACCACGGATAGAGGACGGGTTCGTAGCCGAGGCCGGCGAATTCCTCGTCTGCGAGGCGTGGGGCTTCGTTCCGGGGGCTGAGGTAGTAGCGCAGTCCGTCGTGAGTGATAAGGAGAGAAGTGATGGCGGTTTCTGATCCGGCAGCAACACGGGCCTCGACCTGGCCAGCTGTGAGCCAGGCGATATTTTCGTGGCGGCTGAGGAGGATGGCGGAGAGACTATTTCGGTCGAGAAAGACGGCGAGGCGCTGCTGCTTTTCGTCTAGTTCGGCTGATTTCAGGGCCGCGTCCTGCGCAATTGCTTCGTTCGAGGGATTCACGCGCGCTGCTTCTCCTTGGATTTCGATCAGGAACAGGTCACACTTTTACCGCAAAGACGGAAAGAACGCAAAGGAAACGCTGAGGACGTACGCTCGAGGGATACCGATTCTCAGCGAGAACAGATACCTTCGGTGCAGCCGATGGGGCGCACGCAGAGGCGCGTCACAAGAACGATGAGGGCGATCCAGAGCAGGTCGGCGCCGAGCAGATGGAGCATCTGCATCCAGGTTGGAGCGAGAAGAGCGATGTCGGCGACTCCGAGGGAGTATTGCAAGAGGAGCAGGCCGGCAAGGGTAATCGACAGGGTGCGATTGGCGGTTGAACGCAGGCCGTAATAGACGAGCCAGAGGAGAAATGCCCCGGCGATGAGGCTGACGGCGGGGTGAACCCAGCGGACGCGGACAAGCCAAGAACTACTACTAGCGAAGTCCTGAGCCAAAGCGGCGCGGAGACTCGAGGCGGGGAAAAGAGTGTCGCCTAGAGCGGCGAGTGAGCCGCTGACTCCGACAACGAGCACGGCGCCGAGACCGGTGAAGGCAAAGCCGGGGGCGCGGAGCTCGACGCTGCCGCGCATAAAGCCTTGTTCACGAGAGAGAAAATGCGCGGTAAGAGCGAGCGCCGCCAGCAGGAGCAAAGTATTGGTGAGATGCAGAGCGAGATAAACGGCGCGGGACGCAGACTGATCGTGGGCGACCTTGCCGAGCAGGACGAGCAGGGCTCCGAGAAGCGCCTCGTTCAGAGTGAGAACAAGCGCGGCGACGGAGGCAGCGCGGGCAAGATGACGGCGAGGAACGGCGCGGAAGGTCCAGAAGAGCAGGCCGATGACGGCGAGGAGAGCGAGGCCGCTGGAGGCGCGGTGAGCGAACTCGATGAGTGTGGCGGCGGTGGGGTAGTGCTGAATGACGGAGCCATTGCAGAGGGGCCAGCGATCTCCGCAGCCTGCGCCGGAGCCGGTAGCGCGCACCGCTGCTCCCCAGAGCACGACGGCGACGTTGTAGGCGAGGACGGCCCAGGCAAAGCGATTCACAGCTCGCGAATCGCTGCGGGAGCGCGCCGGCATTGCGGAAATGGCGGCCGAGGCGGCGTTCATGGTTGATCCTCGATCATTTTAGCTGGTCTGGGCACAACCTATTGGGTCCAACAGGAATCATTACAAGATGCATATGAAAAACTCACAATTACTTGGCATTTTGCTGGCTTCCGCGATGATGAGCGCAGCCGGCGCGATCGTTTCGGCCCAGGACTCGAGCCCAAAGCAGGATATGAAGGCTGCCGGGACGGACACAAAGAACGCGGCCAAGGATACCGGCAATGCGGCAAAGACCGGCACCAAGAAGACGTACCACGCAACGAAGAAGGGTACGACCACCGGTTATGACAAGACCAAGGAAGGCACGACCACGGCGTATGACAGGTCCAAGGAAGGGACCGAGAAGGCCGCCGACAAGACTAAGGAAGGCACGCAGAAGGTCTTTGATCCCAACAAGGAGCCCTCGACGAAGGCCAAAGACAATGCTCACCAGGCTTCGGTAAAGGCGAAGGATAAGACCAAGGAAACGGACCAGAAGGTCAGCGACGCGGCCAAGCCGCAGTAGCTGCGAATCCCTTAAGTTTGACGGGCCGGGGGATGTATCCGCCCGGCTTTTTGTTTGCACGCTGTCTCATCCAGAAGGCGGCGTGCCATGCTTAGAGGGACATGACCTCTGATGCAGCACAGAACGGGACGAAAGTGGTTCCGGTTCCACCTACACCTGCGGTGGCGGTGCTGAGTGACAGCATCCACTTTCACTGGGAAAAACAATCGTTTCGGACAGATCTGATCTTTGTGTTACCGGTCGCGCTCTGCCTGTGCGCAGGGCTGGCGGCGGGCCATAAGGCGGCGGGAATGATTGCAGCCGGGGCGCGGCGACCATTGGCTACGGCGCAAAGCAGAACATCGACGACTCGCAACTGCTTCCCATGATTTTTGCAACCCTGGGCATGGCCTTCTCGATCTTCCTCGGCATGGTGGTCGGGCATGAAAATTACCTGCTGATAGGGGTGACGGCCCTGTGGGGTTTTGGATACGGCATGCTCACGGCCCGGGAGGGCGGCTACGGGTGGGTGGGACTGCAGAGCGTGGTGATGCTGGTGGTGGGATCAGCATTCCCCGCCTCGGCCAAAGCGGCGGCGATACGCGCCCTGCTGCTGCTGGCGGGAGGCGCGATTCAGGTGTTGAGCTCGAGCCTGATACTACGGCTCTTCGGTGAACTGCGCGCACATGTGCTGGCGCTTGCCAGCTATATCCAGGCGGAACAAGCCGCACTGCGCGTCGCCATGCTGAATGCTGCGGCGTCGTGGAAACAGGGGAACCTCGCGGGCTCGGCGCTGCCCTATTCCATTCGTCTGGCGGTGACGCTGGCAGTGAGTACGCTGATCTACCAGCAGATGCATTTTGCGAGCGGATACTGGATTCCGATGACAGCCGTGCTGGTGCTCAAACCGGGAATCGCCGACACGGCCAGCCGCGCGATTGCGCGTACGCTGGGAACAGTGGCGGGGGCGTGGCTGATCAGCATCTTCGTCGCACACTTTACTCCATCGCCGACCTGGCTGGTTGTGTTCACTGTGCTGTTTGCGTGGCTCTCGTATGGAACGCTCAATGTGAACTATGCGCTGTTCGCCCTTTGCCTTACGGGGTATATCGTCTTCCTGCTATCGCTCGACAAGCTTCCAGAAATCGAGATCGCCCATCGGCGAGCGGTGGCGACGGCAATCGGGGGAACGCTGGCGCTGGGGGTCAGGCTAGTCGTCATCTACCGGTGGAGGAAGCTGCTTCGAGACAGTGGCGGGGCGGCGCCGATGGGATAGGAGAACCCAAGTCCGAAAATCCGGGCGTGGGGCGCCCGGAGTGTACGTGGGCGAGACCCAGGTCCGAAAGCCCGGACCTGGAGCACCCAAATCTTCGGTTTACGCGCGCTTTAGCGGAGGCCACCGGAGGCGAGTATGGTCTCGCCGGTCAACCAGCCGGAATCGGCCGACGCCAGGAATACCGCGATTGGCGCGATATCTTCCGGTTGCGCGATCCGTCCGAGGGGCGTCTGCGCCTCGAAGTGCTTCTGGAATTCGCTACCGACGAAGCCCGCGGCGTGAACGCCTGCGGTTTCGACCAACCCGGGATTAATAGAGTTCACCCGGATCTTCTTTGGCCCGAGTTCCTTAGCGAGCACGTGGGTTACGGCATCGACGGCACCCTTCGTCGCCGTATACACAGCGGTTGTGGGTGGGTTCAACGAACTGGCAGTCGACCCTATATTGATCACACTACCGCCCTCGGAACCGAAGTGCTTCGCGGCTTCCTGCGTAGCCAGGAGGAGGCCCAGAACGTTGGTATTGAACTGGCGGTGGAACTGTTCCTCGGTGATCTCGTCGAGCGCGGCGAACTGATAGACGCCGGCGTTGTTGACCAGTACATCCAGTTGTCCGAATGCTTTCTTCGTCTCGGCGAAGACACGCTGCACGTCTCCGGCTTTGGAAACATCGCCCTGGATGGCAACAGCCTTACCGCCGTTACCCTTGATTTCCGCAACGACCCGGTCCGCGCCCTCTTTGCTGGAGGCGTAATTCACCACAACCGTTGCACCCTCGGCGGCGAGACCCTTGGCAATACCTGCGCCAATTCCCTTCGAGGCTCCCGTCACAATCGCTACTTTGCCTTTTAGCCTGCTCATCCCTTTTTGCTCCCTGTCGATCCGGTAATTTTCGATATTTCGACAACTATCGAATTGATGAGGGGAGTGCGGAAACGATTCTCAATCTCGGAAGAAAGTTTTGTGAACCCGGCCAGGATGTCGCAGGTCTAGATCAGGTCTTTCCTGAGGCGCTCGAAATATGCCTCAAGAACATCGCGCTGCGGGAGATAGCTTACGAACTTCCCTTTTCGCACCTGCTGTACCAGACCCGCAGTCTTGAGTTCCTTCATGTGGTGGGAGAGCGTGGCGGGGCTGATCTCGAGGCATTCCAGCACAGTACCGCAGGCGAGCGCGTTTTCGTGGTCTCCCAGACGCCTGAGGATTTCATAGCGGCGCGGATCGGCGAGCGCTTTGGCGATCAACTGGATCTGATTCTCGGAAAGGGCCTTTCGTTTGGATATCGCCATTGCCGAACCTCAATCGGATTCCTGCTATTAGAGTATGCTCCGACCTGTTGACCAGCTTTCGCGGCGATGGTGTTGTCCTGGATCGAATGTACTTTCATCGCAAAGACGCAAACAGCGAGTAGGCAAATCCAGCCGACGTCAGACGTCAGCGTGAAGCAGCCTTGGATCGTATTGTCCTACTCGACCTGCTGTTTGGCCTTGTAGCCGTCGCGGGCGATGATGTCGTACTTGAGCGGCTTGTGTTTCTCATCCTGCATGCGCAGGGGGTGGCCTTCGTTATCGACCAACTCGACGCGAAGTTTGCGATAGGTTCCGTCCTGCTTGGTGTTGGTGGGCGTGTAGGTGAGGACGTATTGGTTGCGGATGGATTCGTTAATGGCGGCGAAATCCTCCGGCAACTCGCCCTGAAAGCGCGGCTCGAAGTGCATTCCTCCGGTCATGCGCGCAAAGGTGTTCATTTCATTATCGGCCTGAAGGTAATCCATGTCTCGTATCTGGGCACCCATGCCACCACGGCCCTCGGTCATAGCGCGGACAAAGCCGCCAGTGCTGATGGTAAAGATGGTCACGTTGGGAGTGGCCTTGATCTTGGCGAACGTCTTATCGAGGGTGATCTTCGAGAAGGTATCGCGACCGGAACCGATGAGGATGATGTATTTTCTCCCCTCGACGCGGGTGAGGCGGTCGAGCGTCTGGTAGAGCGCGTCGAACATATTGGTTTCTTTCCAGGTGGGGATGGTGAGCGAATTAAGCGCATTCATCACGACACGCTTGTCCTGCGTGAAATCGGTCAGGATATTGGTGTGCATGTCGTAGGTCATGACAGCGATGTAGTCGTCGGGGCGCAGCTGTTCCGCAAAGTTGAAGGCCGCGTTACGCATGTCGTAGACAAAGTAGTAGCTGGTGGAGGCAAACTCTACGAGCAGGACAGCGGTGATGGGCGCCTTGACCTGTTGGAAGCTGGCGATCTCCTGCGGCTTGCCGTCCTCATAGACGCGGAAGTTTTCCTGCTTGAGGTTGGGAACAAACTGGTGGGTCTTTTCGAGGAGGACGCCTACATCGACGGTGACCACAGGGACATCGATATGCAGCGAGAAGGGCTGCATACCAGGAGGGTTCTTGACAGTAGGCTCAGGCGGGGGCGGGGGCGCAGGCTCGTCTTTCTCCTTCTTCTTGGGAATGGCGATGGCGCCATTGTCGCCGGCTGGACCTCCTGCCTCGGGAGCGGTCTGGTCCGGTGCGGGCTGCTGCTGCGTACCGGGCTGCTGCTGCGTGCCGGGGGCTGGTGTGGTGCTTTGCTGGGCTGGAGCGAGAGCCGGGGACTGGGCCAGGAGCAGAACGACGCCAAGGGCTGCTGCGGAGATACACTTCATAGCTTCCTCAATTGTGAGACTGCGGCATACTTTGCCGCAAGTGTGCGCAAACGGCTACTCTAAAAGACGTGCGAAACCGTCGAAAGGACATGAGCCCAAGATTTCTTCTTTTTGTGCTGATGTGCGCCGCTTTTCTGCCGGGCCGGAGTGTGCCGGCCCAGAGTGTGCTGGATGTAACACCCGTCGCCGCCGTTCCTCCTCCATCTACCAGCTTTTTTCCCTTGAGCGAGATCCATCGCGGCCTGCATGGCACAGCGTATACGGTTTTTGAGGGAACGCAACCGGAAGCGATGGACGTGGAGATTCTGGGCCTGCTGCACAATGCCATCGGCCCCCACCAGGACATGATTCTGGTGCGGCTGCATGGAACGAAGCCGGAATATTCGGGCGTGGTGGCCGGCATGAGCGGCAGTCCTGTCTACATTGATGGCAAATTGCTGGGCGCACTGGCGTTTCGGATTGGCGAGTTCAGCAAGGAGCCAATCGCTGGCGTTACTCCGATCGGCGAGATGCTGGAGGTTCGGGATGAGGCGCGGGATAAAGGGCTCAGGGCTGAGAAACAGGGATCAGAGCAGGGATCAGGGAACAGGGATCAAGGATTAGAAAAGGCAGCGGGAGCGGCTGACTCGGACATGGTTAGGCCAATCGAGACGCCGCTGGTCTTCACCGGGTTCAGCCCGGAGGCGCTGGCGTTCTGGAAAGAGCATGCTCAGGGGCTGGGACTGACGCCGATGGCTGGGATTGGCGGGAGCGGCAGCGTTGGTCATGAGATGACTCCGGTCACTCCGGGGTCGGTTCTTCCGGGATCGGCCGTAAGCGCGGTGCTGATTCGGGGCGACCTGGAGATTTCGGCGACGTGTACGGTCACCTATGTAGATCCGACGCAACTGCTGGCCTGCGGACATCCGATTACGCAATTCGGGCCGGTGTCTATGCCGATGACCAAGACGGAAGTGGTGGCGACCCTGCCTTCGTCCTATAACGCATTTAAGATCATCAACACAGCGGAGACGGTCGGGTCGTTTACGGAGGATCGCGAGACGGCGATCCGGGGCCAGTTCGGCAAGGCTGCGAGGATGATTCCGCTGACCATGCATGTGGCGCAGGATGGGGCACTGGAGAAGCTGCGTACGCTGCATCTGGAAGTGATCGACCAGGAACAGCTCACTCCGCTGGCGGTAATGGTTTCAATCTTTCAGAGCCTGGCCCAGAGGAACGGCTACGCGGTGGAAACGACTTACAGAATGCGGGGCACGGTGAAGCTGGCGGGGTATCCGGTGGTCAAATTTGAGAACCTGATTGCTCCGACGGATTTTGCGCCTGCGAACCTGGTGGCCGCGCTGGCGCTGGGCGAGCAGTTCAACCGGCTCTATGCCAATGCGGCGCGGCGGACTCCGATTGAAAGCGTGGATGTGGATGTGGACGCGATTCCGGGAAGGCACACGGCGCAGATCGAGAGCGTGCAGGCGGGCGCGACGACGGTTCATGCCGGGGAGACGATTTCGGTTGAAACGACAGTCCGTCCGTGGCGCGGAGATAGCAGGAACATCCGCATTCCGGTGACGCTGCCGGCGACGCTGCCGGATGGTCCGGTGCGGCTGCTAGTGAGCGATGGCGGAACGCTTGATCGATTGATGCAGCCCCCGCAATTCGGCGGCTCGACACTGGACGTGAGCGCTACTATCGAACAACTGAACAATCTGCATGCCAATGATCGGCTCTATGTGACGCTGCTGGCTCCGGATGCCCAGGCGGCGATCGACGGGCACACATTGACGGCGCTGCCGATCTCGATGGCCAATGTGCTGGAGCCGGTTCGTGACAATCGCGGGATGACCCTGAACGGCGAATCGGCTGTTCCACTGGGGTCGGTTGCACTGGATGCGGTGCTCAGTGGACAACAGGTTCTCACACTGCGGGTAGAATAGCCGATGCAGGTGTAGACTCCCCCAAAATCCATCGGACTCGATTTTCGGCGTAATTTCCGGCGTGTGACCGGGAGCGAACCGAACCAGAGAACGAAGACAGGTTTCGAGATCACAATGGCATTTATCAAGGGTTACGCTGTGCATGCAGCCGGGGCAGAGTTGCTGCCATTCAAGTACGATCCGGGCGAACTCAAGTCCGGCGACGTTGAAGTGAGTGTGACGCACTGCGGCGTTTGCCACTCCGACGCCAGCCTGGTGGACAACGACTGGGGGATGAGCCAGTACCCGTTTATTCCGGGCCATGAGGTGGTGGGCACGATTGCGGCGGTGGGATCGACGGTCGAGGGCTTCGCCGTGGGCGACCGTGTGGGCGTGGGCTGGCAGGCGAACTCCTGCGGGCGCTGCGAATGGTGCCGCAAGGGTGAAGAGAATTTGTGCGCGCAGGCTCAACCTACGTGCGTACACCGTCACGGCGGATACGCCGAGGCGCTGAGGGTGAATGCGCGGTTCGCGATCAAGATTCCGGCGGGGCTGGAGAGCGAGACGACGGCCCCTCTAATGTGCGCTGGTATCACGGTTTACACGCCCATGCGCGCACTGGGGATCAATCCTTCGTCGCGCGTGGGCGTGATCGGTGTGGGCGGGCTGGGCCACTTGGCGATTCAGTTTGCGCGGGTCTTCGGCGCCGAAGTGACGGCGTTCTCGAGCTCGCCAAACAAGGAAGACGAGGCATTGGCGCTGGGCGCGCACCACTTCGTCAACTCACTCGAGTCGAAAGCGGTAAACGGGCTGGCGGGAAGCTTCGATCTGATCGTTGCGACGGCCAACGCCGATCAAGACTGGGCAGGATACGTGAATACGCTGCGGCCGCACGGCACGCTTTGCTTCGTGGGCGTGCCGCCAAAGCCAATCACGCTGCCGGCGTTTCCGCTGATCCAGGCCATGCGCGGGACCTGCGGCTCGAATATCGGCAGCCCGCAGCGCATTGCCGAGATGCTGGACGTGGCGGCTCGCCACGGCGTGAAGGCCAAGGTGGAGCGCTTCAAGATGGCCGAGGCCAACCAGGCGTTGCGGCGGACGAGAAAGAGCCAGGTGCGGTACAGGGCGGTGCTGAGTAATTAGCTGATGGCCGCGATTCTAAGCGCTCTTCCTCCTGTGGATGTCACAAAGCAAGTCGGAATGAATATTAAGACCGATATTGGTAACGTTGTAGAGATGTTCGCTGGCGACGAGCCATACGATCTCGCAAACCGAGCGTTCGGAATAAAAGCCGGCCAGGCGATGAAAGGTCTCGGGGTTGACCTTCTTGTCTCTGGTCAACTCGGTGACGTAATCAAGGAGAGCGCGTTCCGCATCGCTAAATAGAGGGCTAGTGGCATATTGGTCCAGAGCGTCGAATTTGGCTTGATTCATCGACGCCTTGATGGTGAATAACCTGCCTATATCGATGCAAAAGAGACAGACATTCGTGCGCGCTACCTGTTCCCGGACCAGCATGGCCGTCTCCGGCGACAACAACAGCTTCTTATCCAGCTTGCTGATCTTCGAGTAAAAGAGGCCAAATGCAAGCGGCAGACGTGCACTGAAGACCTTCAGAGGTGTAAGCACTTTGCCAAATTGCCGGCGTGTCATGGCGTACACCAGCTTCATCATCGGCCCGCGAGGCAACTCGATGGGCGCCAGGAATGTATCGAAATGTGATGTATTCACGAAGAACCCTCCATCATAAGGTGATGTGCGGTTTTGCCCGCCTGTTACTCTAATAACGTTTGCACTCCATCAAGCCGGACATCAATTTCCAGCTGCCCGCTTCATCAGCTGCTTTCTTGTAGACTCATTTTCAGCATGATGCGCCGTTTTGCTCTTACTCTCTTCAGTTTCTCCCTGATGTTTTTTTCTTTCGCGCCGGCGCACTCGCAGGGCACGCGCCTATGGTCCCAATCCAGGTTCGACGAACTGGAAAAGGGTAAGCCCGATGGCGTTGCGATTACGAGCGATGGCCATCTGGTCGCGGGGCCGGAGAGCCGAGCCGTCTTTACGACACCTTCGATGTACGTATGGTCCGTGGCTGCGGACGGCGAGGGCAATGCCTACCTGGCGACAGGCACACCGGCGACGGTGTTGCGGGTGACCCCGGACGGCAAAACGGCCAAACTCTTTTCCACGAAAGATTTGAGCGTGCAGGCTGTACGCATGGGACCGGATGGCGCGGTGTATGCAGCGACTCTGCCGTCGGGGAAGGTGTACAAGCTCGATCCGCAGGCTGCGGAGCGCACGGAAGAGAATGTGACGGTGGTGTTTGATCCCGCGGAAACGGCGGAGAAGCCGAAGTATGTCTGGGATATGGCCTTCGATGCCGAAGGGCGGTTGTATATTGCCGCAGGCGGTCCCGCGGGGATTTACAGGGTCGCAAATGGGCAGAAGCCGGAGCTGTTTTTCAAGAGCGACGAGCAGCATATTCGCGCGCTGGCCTTCGATGCGGCAGGGAATCTGATTGCCGGGTCGGATGGGACGGGGCTGGTTTACAGGATCGATAAGGCCGGGAAGGATTACGTGATTTTCGACGCGCCGAAGCGAGAGATCACGGCAGTCGCGGTGGGGACGAACGGAGCGGTTTACGCTTCGTCGGTCGGCGAGAAAGGGCGCAACAATCTGCCTCCGCTGCCGGTGACAGGAAATACATCTGTGACAGCGACGATTACGATTGTGCAACCGGGCTCGGTGCAGGCGTTCAACGGGAATACGCTGATCCCGGATGGGTCGGAGATTTACGAGATTGCGCCGAGCGGCGCGCCGCGCAAGCTATGGGCAGGGCGCGACGACATTGTGTATGCACTGAAGTGGACTCCGGAGGGTTTGCTGGCGGCGACGGGGAATCGCGGGCGCGTGTACCGGATCCAGGAGAGCGGCGACTATGCGGATGTGGCGCACCTGGAGGCGTCGCAGGCTACGGGGTTTGCGGACTCCCAACGCGGAACTTATGTGAGCACGGCGAATACAGGCAAGGTTTACCTGCTGAGCCATGGAACTGCCGCATCGGGGACCTACGTAAGCGATGTGTTCGATGCAGGCGTTTTTTCGCGGTGGGGCCGCGCGGAAGTGGATACGGGGGCGGGAGCGAATGCGCACAGCTTCGATTTTTTTGCGCGGGCGGGAAATGTCGATAATCCACAACGCGCCTGGAGCGACTGGAAGACGGTGACGCCGAATGTTGGGCAGATCGGCGTGGATCCGGCGCGCTTTATGCAGTGGAAGGCAAAGCTGCATGCCGGCTCGGATATCGCATCGGTGGGCATCAATTATCTGCCGGTGAATGTAGCGCCGGTGGTGGATGAGATTGTGGTTGTGCCGGGCGCGCGCGTGAGCACGGGCGGCCTACAGATTCAGCAGCAGCAAGGGATCACGGTCAACTTCCCTGCTTCGCAGAATGCTAACGTGATCACCTTTGTGCAGGAACCGGGCCGGGAGCCGCTGGCCGCGCAAAAGGACAAAACAGCCGTGACCCTGCGATGGCTGGCGCACGATGATAATGGCGACGATCTCAGCTTCTCGGTGTACTATCGCGGCGACGGCGAGCAGAACTGGCAACTGCTGAAGGACAAAATCACGGAGCGGTACCTGAGCTTCGATGGAGGGCAGTTGCCGGATGGCGCATACCGACTAAAGGTTGTGGCGAGCGATGCGCCTTCGCATAATCCGGGAGAAGCTCTCACCGGCGAGCGGGTGAGCGACCGGTTCGTGATCGACACGACGCCGCCGGTGGTGACGGGCCTTGCGGCGAAGCTGGTGAATGGGAAGATTCATGTGGCGTTCTCGGCGACGGATGCGGCGACTCCGATTGCACACGCGGAGTATTCGGTGGATGCGGGGCAGTGGCAGTACATGGAACCGGTGGGGAAGATTTCTGATTCCATGACGGAGCGGTTTGAGTTCGATGTGCCGCTGAATCCGCCTGCTCCTGGAGTGGCTCCTGTTGATGCTGGGGAACATGTAATCACGGTGCGGGTGTATGACCGCGCGGACAATGCGGTTGCGGTGAAGGCCGTGGTGAAGTAGCGCGGGATGGCGGGTACGGATGCACTTTGAGTTCTTTGTCGCTGCGCGGTATCTGAGGGCTAAACGCCGTCAAGCAGTGGTGGGTGTGATCACGGTCATCTCCATTGCCGGGGTGGCGGTGGGCGTGGCGTCGCTGATCATCGCGCTGGCTATCACCAACGGCATGCGGCGAGATCTTCAAGATCGATTACTGAGCTCGACGGCACACGTGGAGCTGATGCGGGTAGAGAACGACGGCATCAAGGACTGGCGAGCACTCACGGACAGGCTGCGGAAGACTCCCCATGTAACGGCGGCGGCTCCGGGGTTGTATGAGCCGGTGCTGGTCTCACGGGGCGCGCTCTCGGGCGGAGCGATGCTGAAAGGCATTGTGCCGGGTGAGGAGCGGACGGTCAGCGATCTGCTGACGAACCTGGCGGCGGGATCGGCTGCGCCGTTGTCAGAACCCGAGAACGAGACGGATGCTGCGGGGACGCCGACTCCGCCGCTGGTGATCGGCTACGATCTGGCGAACACACTCGATGCGAAGGTGGGATCGACGGTGATGGTGATCAGCCCGCAGGGCGAGCTGACGCCGTATGGGCTGGTTCCGAAGTATCAGCGGTTTCGCGTCGCAGGGATCTTTCATTCGGGGTTTTATCAGTACGATTCGAGCTTCGGGTTTATCCGGTTGAGGGATGCGCAGGCATTGTTTGGCGAGCCGGATGTGGTGTCAGTGATTTCGTTCAAGGTGGACGATCTTTATCATGCGGACCGGGTGGGTAAGGCGATCGAAGAGGCTGCCGGGGCAGGATTCCTGACGACGAACTGGATGGAGCAGAACCGCGAATTGTTTCGGGCACTGAAGCTGGAGCAGGTGGTGACCTTCATCGTGATCGGACTGATTGTGTGCGTGGCGGCACTGAATATTCTGATCGCGCTGACCATGATGGTGATGGAGAAGACGAAGGACATTGCGGTGCTGATGTCGATGGGCGTCGAGCCGGGGCAGATCCGGCGGATTTTCCTGATGCAGGGATTTCTGATCAGTGTGGTGGGGACGGCGCTGGGGCTGGCGCTGGGATATGTGCTGGCATGGGTGGGCGGACGGTACCAGTTCATCCATCTTCCGGCTGATGTTTATTCGATCGATTACCTGCCGTTTGCTCCGCGGTTGATCGATGGATTGATCGTGACCCTGGTTTCGCTGGGGGTGTCGCTGCTCGCGACGCTGTATCCCTCGAGCGCGGCGGCGCGAGTTTTGCCCGCGGAGGCGCTGCGATACGAGTGATTCGCGGCATCTCAACATCCATGGCAATTGCACGTCGTATTTGTTTGTTCGCCGTTCTTCTTCTGTTTTTCCTCTGGAGTTCACAATCCGGATTCAGCTATTCAGTATTGACCCACGAACAACTTATTGACCTAGCTTGGAAAGACTCCATTGTTCCGATGCTGCTCAGCCGCTATCCAAATGCGACGCCGGCGGAGCTGGAACGGGCACGCGCCTATGCGTATGGCGGCTCCATGATTCAGGATGCCGGCTATTATCCCTTCGGCCATGTATTTTTCAGCGATCTGACGCACTATGTGCGTACCGGCGACTTTGTAGCCGCCCTGATCCGCAACTCGCGCAACATGGATGAGCTTGCATTTGCGCTGGGCGCGCTGTCGCATTATGTGGGAGACAGCATCGGCCACCACGACGCGGTGAATCCCTCGACGGCAGTGGTATTTCCCAATCTTGAAGAGAAGTACGGGCCGGTAGTGACGTATGACGAGAGCCCGCATGGGCACATCCGGACCGAGTTCGCTTTCGACATCAACCAGCTAAGCAAGAGGCGGCTGGCGCCGTCGGCGTATCTGAACCATGTGGGGCTGGAGGTTTCACCCCGGCTGCTGGCAGAGGCTTTCTTTGAGACTTACGGGCTGCGTTTGAAGAGCATGCTGGTGAATGAGCGGGCGGTCGTCGGCACTTATCGGCGCTCGGCGCGGGGCTTTCTGCCGTCGATTGCATACGCCGAGGTTTTGCTGCATAGGAAGGACTTTCCCGATGATGTGCCGAGTCCGGAATTCGACCTGTATGCGCAGAGGGTGAAAGAGGCCGACACGACGAACGGGTGGGAGCACTACCGGAAGGGAAAGTTCAGCATGAAGACGCGTCTGCTGGCTTTTGTGATCGTAATTACGCCCAAGATCGGCGTGTTGTCCGATCTGGCGATTCGAGGACCGAACCGGGAGACCGAAGAAAGATATGTTGAGAGCGTGAACCGGTCACTCCATCGGTATGAACAGCTGCTGGGATATCTGACCCAGAATCCGAAACAGGAGCCGGGGGTCACGATGAAGCTGGAGAACCGCGATTTGGATACGGGTGCTCCGGTGCGGCCGGGCGGATATCGGTTGACCGATTGGACCTATGCGCGGCTACTGGATAGAATCACAGCCCACGGAGAGCCGGTCCCGGTCACGCTGAAGCAGGACGTGCTGGCGTATTACGCCGATCCGGCGGCTCCGATTGCGACCAAGAAGAACAAGAAGGCGTGGAAGAGGGTTCAGCAGGACCTGGCGGTTCTGCAGGCCATGCCCGTAATCCGCCGGGATTTCGATCCGGCAGAGGAGGCCCAGGTCGGCACCAGCGCCACAGACAGTTCCCAATGAAGGTCGGACCGGTGACGTCCTCACATCGTTTTTTCCTTTTTTGTGTCAAAGAGTGATAGAGGTAGATATGGAGCTTGTTTCCACCGGATCGAGTCTACCGATCGGACCTGAGCATCAGGGTCTGAATCCTTTTGCCGGGCCGGCGCGTCCAAACCTTATCAAAACCAAAGATTTACGGAAGGAATATGTCACCGGCCGGGGACGGCTGGTGCTGTTCGACGGCCTTAGCTTTGAGGTCGCCGAGGGCGAGATGCTGGCCATCGTCGGCGAATCGGGAGCAGGAAAGAGCACACTTTTACATATCCTCGGTGCTCTTGATAGCCCGTCATCGGGTGACGTATACTGCGCCTCAATCCGATTGAAAACGCTATCGAGCAGGCAGGCAGCATCTTTTCGCAATCGCGAGGTGGGATACGTGTGGCAATTTCACTATCTCCTGCCGGAGTTTACGGCGGCGGAAAACGTGGCCATGCCGTTGCTGGCGCGAGGCGAATCGAAAGCGGCGGCGTTGAAAAGGGCGGAGAAGTGGCTGGACGAGGTGGAATTGGGCGACCGGGCAGAGCATCGGGCCGGAGAGCTCTCGGGCGGCGAGCAGCAGAGGGTTTCACTGGCGCGGGCGCTGGTGACTGGCCCTAAAGTGTTGTTGGCTGATGAGCCTACGGGGGATTTAGACAGCCGCACGGCAGGCGTAGTGTTCGATTTAATTGAACGACTTCACGGGACGCATGGACTGACCTCCGTCATCGTGACGCATAATATGACATTGGCAACGCGATGTAGCAGGATTCTGCGCCTAGAGAAGGGGCGCGTGGAAGAGATTTCTCCGCAGCTGGCGTGAGTGCGGAGTGTACGACCTGAGGCTGGCGCAAGCTGCTCTCAGGGGAAATGGGATGGATGCAGAGGAGCGCACCCAGCCTGAAAGCCGTATCCAGTGCAGATATTTTCGACCTTCTGATTTGGGTCTTCTGTCCTGGGAAGCGGCGATACGGGACGAAGGCTCTGATTGATTTCGATACTCGGCCAGCACGGCAGAGATCGTGAGGGGGTCAGAACTTTTCCAGGGGGAATATGTTCGAACGCTACACGGAAAAAGCACGTCGCGTCATTTTCTTCGCGCGGTACGAAGCCAGCCAGTTCGGTTCGCCGTACATCGAGACGGAGCACCTGCTGCTTGGGCTGCTGCGCGAGGATAAAGCGCTGACCAATCGCTTCCTTCGCTCGCATGCATCAGTCGAATCCATTCGTAAACAGATTGAAGGACATACCACCATCCGCGAGAAGGTTTCGACTTCGGTCGATCTGCCGCTCTCGAATGAATGCAAACGCGTGCTGGCCTATGCCGCCGAAGAGGCGGAACGCCTGTCGCACAAACACATCGGAACGGAACATCTGCTGCTGGGGCTGCTGCGCGAGGAGAAGTGCTTCGCAGCGGAGATTCTGCACGAGCGCGGCCTGAAGCTGCTGGCGATTCGCGAAGAACTGGCAAGGACGACGCAGGAGAAGGCTCCGCAGCAACAGCGGAGTCGCGAATCGAGCCTGCTGGCTGAGTTTTCGCGCGATCTGACCCAGGCGGCGATGGATAATCAGCTGGATCCGCTGGTGGGGCGCGACGGTGAACTGGAGCGGGTGGTGCAGATTCTGTGCCGCCGGACAAAGAATAACCCGGTGCTGATCGGCGAGCCCGGAGTCGGAAAGACCGCCATCGTCGAGGGGCTGGCGCAACGTATTTCCGATGGCGAGGTGCCAAGCTTCCTCGCAGAGAAGCGCGTCCTGGCGCTGGATTTGTCGCTGATTGTTGCGGGAACCAAATACCGCGGCCAGTTCGAAGAGCGGCTGAAGACGATCATGAAGGAGTTGATGGAGAGCCAGAACTCCATTGTTTTCATCGACGAGTTGCATACGCTGGTGGGCGCGGGGTCGGCCGAAGGGTCACTGGACGCGGCAAACATTCTCAAACCGGCGCTATCGCGCGGCGAGATTCAGTGCATTGGCGCAACCACGCCGGCTGAATATCGCAAGTCGATCGAGAAAGACCGGTCGCTCGAACGGCGTTTCCAGGCGGTCAAAGTGCCTCCTCCGAACGAGGAGGATGCGATCAAGATCATCTTTGGCATCAAGGATCGATATGAGAAGTTCCATGCGGTGAGTTATACCGACGACTCGATCACCTTTGCCGTGTCGCATTCGAATCGCTACATTCCGGACCGCTTCCTGCCGGATAAGGCGATCGATCTGATCGACGAGGCCGGGGCGAGGGTGAAGCTGCGTCAGACTTCGCTGCCCGAAGAGATTACCGAGGTTCAGAAGCGGATCAAGTTTATCGTGCACCGCATGGAAAACGCCATTGCGAACCACGAATTCGAGAAGGCACGGTTCTACTCGGATGAAGAGCGCAAGGAGCGCGAGAACCTGCGCGCTCTGCGCGACAAATATCACCTCGACGACTCGACGGCGGGCATTGTGGGCCGGGAGGACATAGAAGATGTGGTGAGCCGCTGGACGGGCGTGCCCATCACGTCGATCAAGGAAGAAGAGACGCAGAAGCTGCTGCGCGTGGAGGAAGAGCTGCACAAGCGCGTGATTTCGCAGGATAAAGCGATCTCGGCATTGGCGCGGGCGATTCGCCGCTCGCGAGCTGGGCTGAAATCTCCGCATCGGCCGATCGGGTCATTCCTCTTCCTGGGGCCGACCGGCGTGGGCAAGACTGAGATGGCGCGCACGCTGGCGCAGTTCCTCTTCGGGTCTGAAAAGGCGCTGATCCGCTTCGATATGTCGGAGTTCATGGAGAAACATTCGGTCTCGAAACTAATCGGATCGCCTCCGGGATATGTGGGCTACGAGGAGGGCGGTCAGCTCACGGAACGGGTGAAGCGGTCGCCATACTCGGTGGTCCTGCTGGACGAAATTGAAAAGGCGCATCCGGATGTGTTCAACATCCTGCTGCAGGTCTTTGAAGACGGTCAGCTGACGGACGGCCTGGGGAACACAGTCGACTTCAAGAATACGATCGTCATCATGACCTCGAACATCGGCGCGCGGCACCTGCAGCGCAAGCAGGGACTCGGCTTCCAGAGCGACCGCGAAGACCTGGTGATGGAGAAGATCGAAGACCTGGTGAAGAACGAGGTGAAGCGCACTTTCAACCCCGAGTTCCTCAACCGTATCGACGAGATCATTCTGTTCCAATCCCTCACGGATGCCGACCTGATCCAGATTGTTGAGTTGCTCATGTCGCAGCTGAATGCCAACCTGGCGCAGAAGGCCATCACCATCTCAGTGACCGAAGACGCCAAGAAGTGGATTCTGGAGAAAACGCTGGTCGACCGCAGCTATGGAGCGCGTCCCCTGCGCCGCGCCCTGCAGCGCTACGTGGAAGACCCTCTGTCTGAAGCCCTTATCGCGGGAGGCATTACGGAGCGTCCGGCTTTCCTCGAGGTGTATCTCGAAAACAACCAGCTCTACTACCGGCCTATCGGCAAAGAAGGCGTAGAAAAGGTGGAAGGAATTCTCCTCTTCAGTTGAGTTTCCCCCACTTTTGCTTGAACGCAGCCCTGTCCATTATGGACAGGGCTTTTTTCTTGAAGCTTGTCAGATCTGGATGACCTTGCGGGCGGCGCTCACAGCATTTGAGGCAGAATCGACTGCGTCCTCGACCATGCCTTTGCCGCGCTTCGCATACTTCTCTGCGTGATCACCGAGGGTGTCGGCAGCGTCTTTCAGATAGTCGCCGGCATCTTCCAGTCCACGACGAAGCTGACGGCGCGTCTTTTCTCCCGATTGCGGCGCGTAGATGAGAGCGACGGCTGCCCCCGCTGCTACTCCCACGATGAAGACTGCCCAAACCCTAAGAGCATTATTCATGATGACGCTCCTTTCCTTACCGTATTCAGGGTATACCCGCTATGAGATTGCGGCGCAAGCCCCAGAGGTTGCTGGCGAGCGCAAGTTTCTGCAGGCTTTCCTGAGCGAATCGCCGAGGCATCAGATCAGAGGTCGACCTCAGAGGTCTACCGGATTCTCGATGGGGCGAATCCGCACCGCACCCAGCGGGGCAGCCCTGGGGAGCGATTCAGTGAGGCGTTTCCGCAACTTACGGGAGAGACCACGGCCGAATTCAACACTGGGCTTTTCGACAAGATGAAAGAGAACGGTCGCCACCAGAAAACTTCCGACGTAAGTCGCAGGCATTACCACAAACCAGAAGTCAACGCGCGCCTTCGCCGCTGCGACGGCCATGATATTGAGCACGAGAACATGCACCAGGTACATTGCATAGCTTCTCTTACCCGGCAATACCAAGAGGGGATGCTCCAGGAAACGTCTGACCATGCTCTGGCGTAAGACGAGCGCGGCAACCAGCAATGCTACGGCCGCCGAGAAGAACTGGATTGGCAGGTTTTGCTCGAAGAGAAGAAAATAGGCAGCGACAACCAGTCCCAATGCGACCCAGGAAGGAATTCTCAGAAGGTACGGTTGCAGACGGTTACGGCAACTCCGGTCGAGCACTATTCCCAACGCGGAGCCGACGAAGAGTCCCCCATAAGAACGCGCTGCCATCCAGGGCAAGAACAAAATGAGGGCTCCGAT
Organism: Acidobacteriota bacterium; assembly: GCA_013289875.1. GTDB lineage: Bacteria > Acidobacteriota > Terriglobia > Terriglobales > Acidobacteriaceae > Silvibacterium. The sequence goes on from JABCZC010000017.1 coordinate 33,610, forward strand.
GGCCAGCAAGATCATGATGTTGCGCCGGCGAAAGGGATGGAGCATGAGCACCAGCAGCGGCCAAAGGAGATAGAACTTTTCCTCATAGCCCAGGCTCCAGGAATGCGCAAAGATGCTCCCAGCCGATTTGGGTAGAAATTCCTGTGTAAAGGTCAGCAGATAGGGCAATGCACACATGAGCTGATGCCATCTGGTGGCATCGCGGAGCAGCCAGATTGCGGGAAAATACATTAGCAACACGATGTAGTAGATAGGAAGGATGCGGAAAGCCCGGCGCACGTAAAAGCCCTTGAGGGAAACAGAGCCATATTTTTCCTTTTCGCGTAACAACAAAGTGGTGATCAAAAAACCGCTCAAAACGAAGAAGATATCTACGCCTGTCGAGCCATGAATGAACCCGGGGACCTTTTCGTGCATATGGAAGCAAATGACGAGAGCGACGCAAATTGCACGCAACCCATCGAGAGCAGGGAAATAAGACGTGGACCAATAGACGGCAAATGAGTTCTCGGTCTCCTGGCCTCTCAGCACGGCAGTCTCCAGATTTTGGGTAGTCAGGGATGAAAGTTATTGCGATTGCGGTTTGGTTCCAGAGACACGCCTGAATCTATATGTTCATTTGAGGCGGTTCAATCTCAATCGTCGTCGATCTAGCTCTTTCTGCTTAGCTGCTCAGCCTGCAGGACGACCAGTTCGCTGAGGTCTTTCTTTTCGAGGCCGTGGACCTGTTTGTTGAACTCGTCTACCTTGCTGGACCAATTCATCGAGCAGAATTTTGGGCCGCACATGGAGCAAAAGGCGGCTTCCTTGTAGTAGTCGTCGGGCAGCGTCTCGTCATGCATGGAGCGGGCGGTTTCAGGATCGAGCGAGAGCGCAAACTGCTTTTCCCAATCGAAGGTGTAGCGGGCATAACTGATGGCGTCGTCGCGATCCTGCGCTCCGGGGCGGTGGCGGGCGATGTCGGCGGCGTGGGCGGCGATTTTGTAGGCGATCATGCCATCCTTCACGTCTTTTTCGTTGGGCAGCCCGAGGTGCTCCTTGGGCGTAACGTAGCAAAGCATGGATGCTCCGTGCCAGCCGATCATGGCTGCGCCGATCGCCGATGTGATGTGGTCGTAGCCGGGTGCGATATCGGTGACCAGCGGGCCGAGCGTGTAGAAAGGTGCGGCGAAGCAGTATTCGACTTCCTTGTCGACCTGCTCCTTGATCTTGTCGAGCGGCACATGGCCGGGGCCTTCGATCATGACCTGCACGTCACTCTCCCAGGCCTTTGAGGTCAGCTCGCCGAGAGTCTTGAGCTCGGCAAACTGGGCTTCGTCGCTGGCGTCGGCAATGGAGCCGGGGCGGAGTCCGTCGCCGAGCGAGAAGCTGACGTCGTACTTCGCCATGACCTTCACAATGCGGTCGAAGTGCTCGTAGAGGAAGTTCTGTTTGTGGTGGTGGGTCATCCACTGCGCGAGGATAGCTCCGCCGCGGCTCACGATGCCGGTAATGCGCTTCGCGACCATGGGCACGTACTGGATCAACACTCCTGCGTGGACGGTGAAGTAATCGACACCTTGCTCGGCCTGCTCCTCGATGACTTCGAGGTAGAGGTCGATGTTCAGGTCCTCGAGCCGTTTGACACGCTGGAGAGCCTCGTAGATGGGAACCGTTCCAATCGGTACGGGCGAGTGGCGGAGGATGGTGTCGCGAATTTCAGGGATGCTGCCACCTGTGGAGAGATCCATGACGGTGTCGGCGCCGTGCTGGATGGCCATGTGGAGCTTGCGCAGCTCTTCATCGATATTGGAGGTAACGGCGGAGTTGCCGATGTTGGCGTTCACCTTGCAGCGGGTCGCGATGCCGATGCCCATGGGCTCAAGCTCGGGGTGGTTAATGTTCGCCGGGATAATGAGGCGCCCGGCGGCGATCTCATCGCGGACGAGTTCGGCGGAGACGTTTTCGCGATGGGCCACGTACTCCATATCCTCGGTGATTTTGCCCAGGCGGGCGAAGTGCATCTGCGACATGTTGGAGTCGCCGGTGCGCGCGGCCTCGGCTTTGCGTTTCACGATCCATTCGACGCGTGGCTGGAGGATTTCGAGAGTGGCGTTCTGCAATAGGCCGTTGGTCGTCATAGTTCCCCCCTGGGAGAAGATCGGTCCTGGCGTGTTGGATGTGTTCGATGGGCGCAGTCAGTGTTGCTTCGGATTATAAATTGATGTGCAGCGGAGGCGCTTTGTCGTGGACAGTTGCCTCGGGTGCCCGATAGCCATACACTTAATATAGATCTATGCAGACTAGGAGCCAAAGCGCGCGGATCGGTGTTGCGATCGTCATTATCCTCGTCGTGATTGCCGCCCTGGCGGTCAGCGGAGTGCGCGCCAACAAGAGCTACTACGTGACGATCCAGGAACTGGACGCGATGGGATCGAAGGCTTACACGCGTAACCTGCGCGTGGCGGGCAATGTGCTGCCCGGGTCTATTCGACACAGCGGCACGAGTGCCGAGTTTGTTCTGGTCGAAAACGCGAACCAACTGCGGGTTTCGTACCAGGGCGAGGAGCCTCCTCCGGATACGTTCAAGGACAACTCGCAGGCGCTGGCGATTGGCACGTACGGACGCGATGGCGTGTTCCACGCGACGCAGCTGCAGGCCAAATGCGCTTCGAAGTATGCTCCGGCACCGGGCGCCAAGCCGGGTACGACTCCTGTCACAGGCACGGCGGCGGCAGCAATGGCTGCACCTTCAGCCGGCCAGCGGTAGGCCGTTTTCTCGATTCCCAATTCCCTGCTGTCGGCTGGTTATACTCCCAACAGCATGGCGTCTGTTGTCGATCTCGAATCCGTCTCCAAGATTTATGGCATGTTTGTGGCGCTGCGCAAGGTTTCTCTGAACCTTGAGCAGGGCCGCTGCTATGTGCTGCTGGGCGAGAACGGCGCGGGCAAATCGACGCTGCTACGAGTGATTGCGGGACTGCTTCGTCCGACATACGGCAGCATCCGCGTGTTCGGCACGGAGAAGCCGGAGGACGCACGGGAGCGCATCGGCTACATGAGCCATGCGCCGATGCTGTACGACGAGCTTTCGGGCTCGGAGAATCTGCGCTACTTCGCGAGTCTTTACCGGGAGCGGGCCTGCATGGATCCGGAGGCGGCGCTCAGTGCGGTCGGGCTGGACGCGACACTGACGCGGCCGGTGGGCCAGTATTCGCAAGGCATGCGGCAGCGGACTTCGCTGGCGCGCGTGCTGCTGGCGCAGCCGGAGTTGCTGCTGCTCGACGAGCCATTTTCGAACATGGACGCGGCGAGCGCGAAGCAGATGCTCGATTTACTGGTGCGGCTGCGCTCGGAGCGCAAGACGATTCTGCTGACGACACATCAGCGCGAGTTGGCGGAGCCTGTCGCGGATTGTCTTATTACGTTGCATGCGGGCAGCGTGGCGTCCCTGACAGAGACCACGGTAAGGGCGACGCGATGAAAACGAACGCGGCAAGGTATCTCGATTCGCTGGGCATCGAATATGAGTTGCGCGAGTATGCGGTCGATCCGGAGGAGTTTTCGGCGGTGATCGTCGCGGAGAAGATCGGAATGCCTCCGGAACAGGTTTTCAAGACGCTGCTGTGCGTAACCAGCGAGCGCGAGCATGTGTTTGCGGTGGTGCCGGGCAGTGAGGAGCTGGATTTCAAGAAGCTGGCTCGCGCGGCAGGCACGCGGAAGGCGGAGATGGTTTCGCTAAAGGATGTAGAGCCGCTTACGGGGTATGTTCGTGGTGGGGTTACGGTGTTCGGGGCGAAGAAAGACTTCCCCGCTTATGTAGACGAGACCCTGGAGTTGTTTGATGTTATCTCGGTGTCGGCAGGGACACGGGGGACGCAGATTGTGATGTCTCCCGCGGATTACCTGCGTGCGGCTAATTCCGGAAAGGCGAGTGCGACGATCGCGGCGCTGACCAAGGACGCGCGACCATGAAGCCACCCTATTTTCTGATTCACCTGGCCAAAGACCTGCGGATTGAGTGGCGGTCACGGGATGCGGTCAACTCCATGCTGTTTTTCGCGCTGCTGGTGGTGGTGATCTTTAGCCTGGCATTCGATCCTACGCGGGCAGTGTCGCGTCAAATCTCGGGGCCGATTCTTTGCGTGGCTATCTTGTTTGCCGCGGTCAGCGCGCTGAACCAGGCGTGGGCGCGCGAGTTGCGGCACCAGGTGCTGGATGCGCAACGGATGAGCCCAGCGCCGGGGGCTGCCCTTTTTGTGGGCAAGGTGCTGGCGAACTTTCTCTTTGTTGGCGCGGTGGAATTGCTGCTGGCTCCCCTGTTCGCAATCTTTTATAACCTGCACGTGCTGGGGAATGTCTGGCTACTGCTGCTGGCGGTGCCGCTGGGGACGTGGGCGATCATCGTGAACGGAACATTTTTTGCGGCGTTATCGATTCGCTCGCGCAATCGCGAGCTGCTGCTGCCGCTGATCCTGTTTCCGATTTTCATGCCTGCGCTGCTAGGGATGGTGCTGGCTATCTCCGCAATTCTGACGGGCGATTCAGATCCGGCGCTGTGGATCAAGCTGCTGCTGGGCTACGACGTGATCTTCACGACGATCAGCATGCTGCTGTTCGAGATTGTGCTGCACGCGGAATAGGGACTGGCCGCAAGCCACAAGCGATTCGCGCTAATTGGCCGGTTGCGAGGATGAGACCTCTACCAGTGGCCGGTGAAGTCGTGGTGCAGCAGGCGCGCGGTTGTGAAGGCGACGATCCACAGAAAAACGACGACGGAGGCGACGGTGAATACGAGCCTGCCCATGCGCTTATCTTCCGGATGGGTAGATCTTCCCTTTCGAAGGCCAAAGATTTGTCCGAGAAGACCAATGATGAGAATGACGCCGCCAAAGATAACAGTAAACCACGCCATGGCTATCCTTTTTACTCCTCCGGACGGAGGGTTGGGAAGGGGTTTAACTGAATGAAATCGGAACAGCCAACCGATCCGGTAAACTGTGAAGTACCCCGAGGACGGAAGATGAAGCTGTTTCGATGGTTTTGGCTAGTCCTGACCCTGGCGCTTCTTGCAAATGGATTTCGCGTGGCTATGTTCGTGGTCCCGGTGGATCAGGAGCAGGGCGAGATTTTTCGGATTTTCTTTTACCACTTCCCTTCGGCGATGATGGCATTTCTGTTTTTCTTCCTCAGCTTTCTCGCCTCCATTGCGTACCTGATTTATCGCCGTTCGAATACGGCGCGGGCGATGCGGGCGGACGCCTTTGCGCTGGCGAATGCGGAGATGGGTGTTGCCTTCTGCACAGTCGTGCTGATTACCGGACCGTTATGGGCGAGACCGGTGTGGGGCATCTGGTGGACCTGGGATGCGCGGCTCACGACGACGCTCGTGCTCTACCTGATTTATGTGGCGTATCTGCTGCTGAGGCGTTTTGCGGCGGGGCCGGAAATGCGCACGCTGGCGGCGGTGATGGCAATCTTCGGCTACGTGGACGTGCCGATTGTGTACATGTCCACGCGCTGGTGGCGGACGCAGCATCCGGCGCCCGTGATTGGCGGGGGGGCGGACTCAGGCCTCGATCCGAGCATGTGGCCGGCGGTGTGGTGGAATCTCGCCGGGTGGCTGGCGTGGGGCATTTTTGTGGTCGGCCTGCGGTATGCCGCAGAATATCGCCATCAGTTAGCTGAGCAACGAGCCGCGCTTGCGGCACTGGAGGCCGCATGAATCCGATGTTTCACCGCCATCTTGTGCTGGCATACGTTGCTACCTGGGTCATCCAGCTTGGATATCTGGCCTATGTGGGAGCGAAGTGGAGGGGCGCCGGCAAAGCTGGGCACAAATAGCCGGTCGTATGCAACCCCGCAGGGATGAACGCCGTCAAATAGCGTTATCCGAAACAACCGGGTGGCTGCCTGCTGTCATGACTGCTCTCGTTCATCATCCCCTCATGTTTGCTGTCGCTGCTGCATGGGTTTTCCAGCTTGGATACTTCGCCCATGCGCTCATCCGGTGGCGCTCGAATCGCACAAATAACTCTGATCTGGGTGTGGCCCAAAACCAGGATTTTTCGTCTAAATCAGTGCGTTAGTCGCTGATGGGCTAACGGGTGCGACTGGCATATCGAATGATGAAAATGATGATTCCTCAGCGCATGGGCATGCGCTCGCTCTCCGAGACTGTACACATCCACAACATCCACAATCGGAGGGGACGGCAGCTGGCATGGCTATTGCTTCCCCTGGTCGGGCTATTTGCAGGCACGAGCACGGCGATTAGTCAGAACACTCCTACGCCTGCAGGCCAGAACGCTCCAACACCCGCGATTCCAACCACGACCATGAAGGTGAATGTCAACGTCGTGACTATGGCCGTCACGGTGCGCGACAAGCATGGCGCCATCGTTCCCAATCTAACCAAGGACGAATTCACGCTCACCGAGGATGGCCGTCCGCAGACCATCAAATACTTCAATCACGACACGAATCTACCTCTGAACCTCGGGCTGTTGGTGGATACGAGCATGAGCCAGCGCAAAGTGCTGGACGATGAGCGTACGGCCAGCCAGCACTTCCTGGACCAGATGCTCACCGACGCCAAAGACAAGGCCTTCCTGATTCAATTCGACCGCGAGGTGGATCTGCTTGAAGACCTGACGCCGGATAAAAACAAGCTGAGGGCGGCGGTCGACCAGCTTGGTGCGCCGCAGTTTCAACGTGGCGGGAGCAACGACGATAGTTCGGGCGGAGACTCAGGCCAGGGGTCAAGCGGCCATCGCTACGGCGGGGGAACTTTGCTCTACGATTCGATCTATCTTGCTTCCAATGAAGTGCTGAAACAGCCACAGGGGCGCAAGGCGATCGTGTTACTCACCGATGGCGTCGATCGTGGCAGCAAAGAAACGATCAACGGTGCGATCGAAGCTGCGCAACGCGCCGATACTGTCGTCTACGCGATCTATTACAAGGGGGAGGAAGGACACAGCTCCGGCGGCTCTCCCGGCGGTTATCCCGGTGGGCATCACGGCGGGGGTGGCTATCCGGGTGGCGGCTATCCTGGTGGAGGATACCCGGGCGGCGGCCGCGGCGGCCAACGGCCGCAACAGCAGGAACCTCACGTCGACGGGAAGAAGATTCTCGAGCAGATTTGCGGGCAGACCGGTGGACGCGTGTTCGAGGTGACGAAGAAGGAAACTGCCGACCAGATTTACACGACCATTGCAGAGGAAATGCGCAGTCAGTACATGTTGGGATACACGCCGGACAAGCAGAGCAACGAAGGCGGCTATCACAAGATCGCGCTAACGGCGACGAAGAAGGATTTGGTTGTACAGACACGCGAGGGCTACTACTCCGACAACTAGAGCTTCTATCGGAGTGCGCGAGGCGGAGCTGGTCTACGCTACAATGGGCTGTGCGACGCGCGCTGGCCATCTCGCTGATGTTGCTTTTCTGCCTGCCGCTTGTGCTGCCCTTGTTTCGGCCAGGAATGGCGGAGGCGACTCTGCCGGCCTGCTGCCGGAGAGGCGGCAGGCACCAATGCGCGGTGCCGACTGAAGGCGCTACCCAGGGCTCCGACGTCCGCGTTGTCAGCGATAAGTGCCCGTACGCGCCTGCTTACTCCGCAATTCTGGTGCTGCCGTCGTTCACGCCCTCAACAGCGGCTGCCATCTTCGCCGGAATAACGCAACACCCCGCGGTTTCGCCGCAAACGGCCGCGCAGTTTCGCATCTCGTTTGACCGCGCCCGCCAAAAGCGCGGCCCTCCCGCCCTCCTCGCCTAGTCCGTATCTTCCTGCGGGAGCGTTTGCAAGAGCCACATTCATTGATTGCTTCTGACTCCCTTCATTCGTAACGTGTCCGATACGAATCCGTCGCGGTCTTCGCGACGAGGAGGCTTTGATGCGGAAGACCGCATGGTTCATCCTGCTTTTCAGCCTGTTATCCGACCCATTTGCCCGTGCGACTGTATTCGGCAAAGTAGGGGGAGTTGTGCACGATCCTCACCACCGCCCTGTTGGAGGCGCGCTTGTAACGCTTCATGCTGCGCACTCAGACTTCGTCGCGACTCAGACAACAACCCCGGATGGTGCGTTCCTCTTTCTGACCATTCCATTGGGCGATTACGTCCTGTCGATTGCACAGCCCGGCTTCAGCACGATGGAGCAGCGGATCACAGTTGCGTCCGACTCGACCGCCGCACTTCATTTCCAAATGTCCCTCGCCACCGTGCAGCAATCCGCGGAGGTGAAGGAACGGCCCTCGGTCACAAACCCCGATTCCGCCACCCCAACAACGCTGATCAGCCGCGAGAATATTTCGCAGACACCCGGAGCCGATCTCACCAACAGCCTGGCGATGATTACGGACTACGTGCCGGGCGCTTATGTCACGCATGACATGCTGCACATGCGCGGAGGCCACCAGTTGAGCTGGCTGATTGACGGCGTAGCGATCCCGAATACCAACATCGCCAGCAATGTCGGCCCGCAGATCGATCCCAAGGACATCGATTATTTGGAGGCGGAACGCGGCAGCTATACAGCCGACCTGGGAGATCGCACTTACGGCATCTTCGATATTGTTCCTCGCAGCGGCTTCGAGCGAGATCGCGAGGGCGAACTTGTCATGACGCTGGGAAACTTCTACCAAACCAATGACCAGCTCAGCCTTGGCGACCACTCGGAGAAGTTCGCCTGGTTCACCAGCCTTAATGGCAACCGCAGCAACCTGGGCCTGCAGCCACCCATCGAACAGCCCATCCACGATGCCGAGAATGGGTATGGCGGCTTTGCGTCGTTCATCTATAACCACGACTCCGCGAATCAACTTCGTCTGGTGACTCAGGCCAGGGCCGACTACTATCAGATTCCCTACGATCCCGATCCAGAGAGCTGGCAAAACCAAATCTACAATTCAAGCGGCCTGCGCGATGGGGAGCATGAGACCGACACTTACACCGCACTTACGTGGGTGCATAACTACAACGCGTCCACGTTGCTGCAGCTTTCGCCTTTTTATCACTTCAACAGCGCCAAGTACGAGCCGAGCGCGACCGATCAACCAACGGCGACTACGTCCGATCAGGCGGGAAATTATATTGGGCTTCAGACATCTATCTCGACGGTGATTGCGAGGAACTCGATCAACGCGGGCGTTTACGGCTACGCGCAGCATGAAAGCGACCTGTTTGGAGTTGTGTTCAACGACGGCAGTTATCCGAACTTTTCCACCCCGCAAAATATATGGGGCGGAGTGGAAGAGGTCTTCGTCCATGATAACTATCGGCCAACCTCATGGCTTTCACTTATCGGCGGCCTGCGGCAGAGTCACTTCCAGGCTGACGTCACCGATAATGCCGTCTATCCGCGCATCGGCGTCGCGGTGGTGATTCCCAAGCTTCACTGGGTCTTTCGCGGGTTTTACGGACGTTACTATCAGCCGCCGCCGCTCACCACTATCTCCGGTCCTGTGCTTGAGTACGCCAACGGTTCCAACACCAGCTTTGTTGCTCTGCACGGCGAGCGCGACGAGGAATATCAGTTCGGCGTTCAAATTCCTCTTTACGGATGGCTGATCGACGCAGATACCTTTCAGACGCGCGCAAGAGATTTCCTTGACCACAGCAACATTGGCGAATCGAGCATCTTCGTCCCGGTTACCGTGCAGGGAGCGCTGATTCAAGCATGGGAGCTTACTTTGCGCTCACCTCAATCGTGGCGCTTCGGGCAATTCCACCTGGCGTATTCGAATCAGATCGCGCAGCAAATCGGCCCGATCACGGGCGGCCTCACCTGCTATCCGCCGGACTCCCCTGCCTGCGCCGTTGCGCCGGGGTATACGCCACTGGACCACGATCAGCGCAACACTCTGAACGTAGGTTTCAACGGCAAGCTTCCCTATCAAGCCTACGGTTCGGTCAACGTGTACTACGGGTCGGGATTCTCCAACGGCTACCAGGATCCTCCGTCGCCCTATACAGGCAGCTACCTGCCGGCACATACTACGGCAGATATTGCAGTCGGGAAATCATTCGGTGAGAAGTTCACGGTCTCAGCCACCGCCACCAACGTTGCGAACACACGCGTGCTTCTGGACAACAGCCTAACCTTCGGAGGCTTTCACTATAACGATCCCAGGCAGATTTACGGCGAGGTTCGCTACCGCTTCCGCTTTTAGTTAGTTCGCTTGTCCGGGCACGCAGGCCCCTCCTCAGGCGGGAGTAAGAACGAGGCTGTCTTTCGCCCACTCGTAGGTGAGGCGTATGCCCTCTTCAAGGCTGGTGCGAGAGTGCCAGCCGAGAGCATTGATGCGGGATGAGTCCATCAACTTTTGCGGGGTGCCGTCCGGCTTTGTGGTGTCGAACTCAAGCTCGCCGGCGAAGCCGATCACACGGCAGACCAACTCCGCCAGTTCGCGAATGCTGAGGTCGTGACCGGTGCCTATGTTGATGAGAGGCGGCTGTTCGGAGTTCAGCAGGGTGCTGAATTTTGCATCCGGCAGACTCATCAGGAAAACGCAGGCCTCGGCCAGGTCGTCACTGTAAAGGAGCTCGCGGCGGGGCGTGCCTGTTCCCCATACGACGATCTTCTTGTCGCCGGCGGCCTTCGCCTCGGCAGCTTTGCGGATAAGCGCCGGCAACACGTGCGACTTGTTGAGATCGAAGTTGTCTCCCGGGCCGTAGAGGTTGGTTGGCATCGCTGCGAGGAACTTCCTTCCGTACTGCCGGTTGTATGCCCAGCACATCTCGATACCGGCGATTTTAGCCAGCGCATAGGCGCGGTTGGTCGGTTCCAGCGGGCCGGTGAGCAGGTACTCTTCCCTAATCGGCTGGGGACACAGCTTGGGATAAATGCAGCTTGAACCGAGGAAGAGCAGCCGCTTAACGCCAGACTGATAGGCCGCATCGATCACATTGGTCTGGATCTCCAGGTTGTCGCGGATGAAGTCGGCCGGGTAGGTGTTGTTGGCGAGGATTCCACCAACTTTCGCTGCGGCGAGGAAGACATATTCTGGGAGGTATTCGGCGAAGAAGCGCGCGACGGCCGGGGCATTCATCAGGTCGAGCTCGGCGCGCGTTTTGAGCAATAGGTTGGTGTAACCCATCCGCGCCAATCCTCTACGAATGGCGCTGCCGACCAGGCCGCGGTGGCCGGCGATAAATATCCGACTGGTCATTTCCATCGAGTGTCTCCGCCGTTTACAGCTCGTGAAAGTTGTAGGTGGTGAAGCCGTGCTTCTTCACCAGGGCGTCGCGCTCAGCCGTCGAGAAATCCTCGGTGACCATCTCCTTCACCAACTCGCGGAAGGTAATGCGTGGAACCCATCCCAACTCCCGACGCGCCTTGGAAGCGTCGCCCAGCAAGGTTTCGACTTCGGTGGGACGGAAGTAGCGTGGGTCGACGGCGACAACAAGATTGCCCTTGGGGTCGTAGGCCTTCTCGTCGACTCCAATACCCTCCCAGCGTAAAGACATTTCAAGGAACTCGGCGCTGAGGTTCACGAAGTCGCGCACGCTGTGCTGCTCGCCGGTGGCAATGACGTAGTCGCGAGGCTCTTCCTGCTGAAGCATGAGCCACTGCATCTCGATGTAGTCGCGGGCATGGCCCCAGTCGCGCAACGCGTCCATGTTGCCAAGGTACAGAGTGTCCTGGAGCCCGGCCTTTATGCGGGCCAGGGCGCGCGTGATCTTGCGGGTGACGAAGGTCTCACCGCGCAGGGGCGACTCATGATTAAAGAGAATGCCGTTGCAACCGTAGATGCCGTAAGCCTCCCGGTAATTCACGGTAATCCAGTATGCGTAGAGCTTGGCTACCGCGTAAGGCGAGCGAGGATAGAAAGGCGTGGTCTCGGTCTGCGGAATCTGCTGCACAAGACCATAGAGCTCAGAAGTAGAGGCTTGATAGAAACGGGTTTTCTTCTCGAGACCAAGGATACGGATGGCTTCAAGGAGCCGAAGGGTACCTAGCGCATCGGCGTTCGCAGTGTACTCCGGCTCTTGAAACGAAACCTGGACATGGCTCTGAGCCGCGAGGTTGTAAATCTCATCGGGCTGCACTCTTTGCACGACATGGGTAAGAATGCTCGTGTCAGTCAGTTCGCCGTAGTGCAGGATAAAGCGGCGACTGGAAACGTGCGGATCTTCATAGAGATGATCGATGCGATTGGTATTAAAGAGCGAAGTGCGACGCTTTATGCCGTGCACCTCGTAACCTTTCTTCAGCAAGAACTCGGCGAGGTATGCTCCATCCTGTCCGGTAACACCGGTGATGAGGGCCTTCTTCAAGTGAATTCGCTCCTCTGTGGTTCTGCCCTGCACATTGGTGAGACTACGCGATTTTTGTTAGAAGAGAACTGCTCTCATTCTATGAGGTCACACCGTTGACGCCAAAATTCACTCCGGACGCGGTAAAGGGGGCTCGGGGCTGACTGCCGCCGGGACTGCAATCGCTTTTTTGCTGCTCAACAAGCCCTGCATCGCCGCCTCGAAGCGCCGCAGAACCTGCTCGCGACCCAGAGTCTCCTCAGCGAAGAGACGCGCGGCCCGTCCCATTTCCTTGCGCAGCTGGGCGTTTGCTGCGAGCTTGAGAACGGCCGCAACCAGCGCGTCCAGATCGCCCGGGGCGACGTTGATGCCACATCCTGAGACAGCTTCCGCGACCTGGGTGCCAGGAGATGCGGTGGCGATCACAGGCCGTCCGCTGGCCAGCATGCCGGTAAGCTTCGAGGGCATCACGAGGGCCGCAGCATCTTCTTTTTGCGGCAGAAGATGAATGTCGGCAGCGCTCAGCAGCTCATTCAGTTTGTCAAGCGGCTGTAAAGGCAATAGCGAGACATTCTGGAGAGCGGTGGTCATCTGCTCCAGTTGCGGACGGAAGGCGCCATCGCCGCAAAAGACAAAATGCAGGCGGGGATCGTCGTGCAATTGCTGCGCGAGTTGCGGCAGCATTTCGAGACCCTGTTTCACGCCGAGGTTACCGGAGTAGAGCAGTACGATCTGCTGATCACCGATGCCGAGCTCGCGGCGGATCTGGTTCGGACCCTCGAGGGGCCGAATGGAATCGATGTCCACCCAGTTGGGAAAATGCTCCCTCTTGTGCTTAGGCACTCCCTTTTCGGCCAGACGCTTCACCATGTTCGACGAGATGCTGGATACGCGATCGAATCCGCGCATCACCAGGCGCTCATAGGCAAGAGCGAAGTTGTGGATTGCGCCCTCGGCGGGCAGCAGGCCGAGACCGAAGGCTGCGTCGATTTCAAAGTCCTGTACGTGCAGCCAGGCGGCAGCGCCTGCGATAGCCGCCGTCAGGACGGTGGAGGGCGCACAGAAGAAAGCGGGCTCCACTGTAAGCACCACATGTGGACGCCAGCCAGCCAAAGCCAGCATGACGGGCAGGCTGCTGGTGGCGAACGAACCCAGGTGCACCATGCGGCTGATGCCGCTGGGACGCGAAGGAACCCATAATGGGCAGCGATAGATTTGCACGCCGTTCGGCGAGATTTCCTTCCGGTACTTCCACCAGCTGTAGTCTTCCCCTACTCTCCAGGCTGGATAGTAGGGCGGAGTCGTGACGACACGCACTTCGTGGCCGCGTCCGGCCAGCCATTCCATCATTTCGCCGGAATATTTCCCGATGCCTGTCAACTCAGGGGTATAGTTCAATCCAAGCAGCAGAATGCGCAAATTTCGGTGTCCTTTCTGGCTAAGGGCCCGCAACCGGAGCCTGAAGGGGGGTACAGAAGGAATCCCTGTACCCAGCATATTCGATTCCGCAAAATTACTCGACGTGAGAAGCTAAATTTATCATTCGATGTTCCTTCCGGTTATGCGACGCCTCAACTCTCAACCACTTGCGGCGATTGGCGCGGCGCTGCTCGGCGGTTTCCTTTTCGCCGCGATCTTCGCTCCGCTGATCGCGCCCGCCGACCCCGCCACCATTGACCTGAACCATCGACTGGCCTCGCCCGGCGCCGCCCACTGGCTGGGCACCGATGAACTGGGCCGCGACATCTTGTCCCGCATTCTCTATGGAGCGAGGTTGTCGCTGACAGTTGCGGTTTCGGTGGTGGCCTGCTCCCTGTTTCTGGGTGTTGTGCTCGGCGGCATCGCCGGCTACTACGGTGGCATGGTGGATACGACGCTGAATGTCTTCGTAATGAACGCCTTTCTTGCTTTACCGGGAATTCTTTTGGCGATAGCCTTTGTCGCGTTTCTCGGTCCGGGGATGATCAATCTTGTCTTGGCGTTATCGATTGGGGGATGGGTGGGGTACGCCCGGCTAGTGAGGGCCCAGGTGCTGGCGGTGCGGGAGAGGGAGTTTGTGGAGGCGGCCCGGGCGCTGGGTGCGAGCGACCTGCGCATCTTCGTACGGCATATCCTTCCCAACATCGTGCAGCCCCTGATTGTGCAGTCGGCGATCGGCATGGCGGGTGCGGTGCTGGCGGAGGCGACGCTGAGCTTCCTGGGACTTGGCATTCCGCCTCCTGCGGCGAGCTGGGGATCAATGCTCAACGATGCACGCTCCCACCTCTTCGACTCTCCGCACCTGGTTCTCTTCCCGGCGCTGGCAGTGATGTTCTGCGTGCTGTCCTTCAACTTCCTGGGTGACGCGCTGCGCGACTATCTCGACCCGCGGACACGGCTCAGTATCGGACTGTAGCTGTGCTGGTCGGAGTCATCTCGGACACGCATGGGCTGCTTCGGCCAGAGGCAGTTGCCGCGCTGCGCGGCGTCAAGCACATCCTGCATGCGGGAGACGTGGGAGACGCGGCCATCCTCGATCAGCTTGGGAAGATTGCTCCGGTGACGGCGATTCGGGGGAATGTGGATCGCGGCGGGCGCTGCGGGCGGCTTCCGGAGACGGAACTGGTGGAACTGGGCGGGCAGAGCATTTACATGCTGCACGACCGGATGACGCTGGATCTCGATCCGGTTGCGGCGGGGATCGGCGCGGTGATCTACGGACACTCGCATCATCCGGCAATCGAGTGGGCGAAGGGAGTCCTCTATTTCAATCCGGGGAGCGCAGGGGCGAGGCGGTTTTCGCTGCCGGTTTCGGTGGGATTTCTGGAGATTTCTGATTCGGGGATCGAGCCGAGACTGCTGACGATTGGGTAGGTACCCCCTCCCCCTCGTACGGGACATACCTACATTCCATGGGAGTTAACCCATAGGTCGCCTTCAGTTAATTTATTATCAATTACTTACAATAGTTACCACAGAATCAGAGACTTACAAGGGGTGTTTCCCCGTTTTGGGTGAGCCGGCAAGGAAAAGCCCGGCTGGAATAGCCGGGCTTCTTGACTCTATTTCTATTGTAGTTGATTGGGTGAAATTCTCCGCCAGATTTCAATCCGAGTTCAGTAAGCAGCAGTGAATTGCTGGCGGATGTGTTTCGGGTGTTCTAGTTCGTCGACCAGGGCGATGGAGTAGTCTTCGGCGGAGATGAAGCTCTTTCCTTTGTCGTCGGTGATGAGGGTGTCGGTGCCAAGGCGGAATTTGCCGCTGCGTTCGCCGGGCTGGATGAATCCGGCTGGCGAGAAATAGGTCCAGTCGAGATCGGATTGTCGCAAGAGGGCGAGTGCATCATGGTGGGCGATGGCGATGGCCTTGTATTCCTCGGGGAGGTGGCCGGAGTCGATGAGGCTAACTCCGGGAGCGACGAGGAGGCTGCCGGCTCCGCCGACGAAGATGAGGCGCTTGACGTCGGACTTGTCGAGTCCAGCGATGAGCGAATGGGTGGCCTTGATGAGGTCGTTCACGTCTCCTGTGCCGGGTCCGTAGGCGCTGATGACGGCATCGGTGGCGCAAACTTTGGCGGCAACGTCGGCGGTGTCGAAGATATCTCCCTTGACGGCATTTACGCCCGGCTTAGCGGGAACTTTAGAGGGATCGCGTGCGATGGCGGTGACGTTATGGCCGCGCGAGACGAGTTCGATGAGGACGCGGCTGCCGATCATTCCGGTGGGGCTGTAGAGGACGACATTCATGCGAGGCTCTCCTTGCTGTGCTCAGGGCCCAGCGTGCTCAAGGATAGACCATCGGAGCTAACGGGTGCGGAAATTGGGCAGTGGCGGGAGCAGTGTGACTGGCGTACCATTGCGGGCCATGGACACTGCCACGATGGATCTCGGCGCGATCAAGCAGGCTATGGCGAAGACGAATGAGCTCTTCAACAGCGAGGTCTTCGGCAAGCGGAACTTCGCTGCTATCGGCCAGATTTATACGACAGATGCGCGCATCCTGCCGCCGGGCAGACTGATGGTCTTCGGCCGGCTGGAGATCGAAGGGTTCTGGTTCGACATCATCCGGTCCTACAATGCAAAGTCAATTGCCCGCCAGTCCCTGGATCTAATGCCGGCTGGAGAGGGTCTGGTCGAAGTCGGGAGGAGCGTGATCACGGCAGAACCTGCCGAACAACCTGAAGTCCAGGTTGACATAAAGTATGTCGTGTTCTGGAAGCAGGAAGATGGCTTGTGGAAGTGGCATGTCCATATCTGGAATCAGAGCTGGTGAGTTGCTACTCGGGCAGGAGACGAGTTCGTTGAGGATGCGTCTGCCGATCATGCCGGTGGGGCTGTAGAGGACGACATTCATGCGAGGCTCCTTGGATGCTCCGGAAGATCAGATGATCGGGTGTGGGTGGAGATGCGTGATTGATTACGAATTGATGGCGAGTTGCCGGAGGTTGCGGTAGCATTGCGGGCCATGGATACTACCAACGCGGACCTCATTGCAATCAAGCAGAAAATGGCGAAGACGAACGACCTCTTCAATACCGAGGTCTTCGGCAAGCGGAACTTCGACGCACTTGACCAGATCTACACGACGGATGCACATATCCTGCCGCCGGGTGCGCCACCTACTTCAGGCAGGCAGGCGATCAAGGGCTTCTGGTCGGGGCTGATTCAGTCGGTCAATGCGAAGTCGGCGGTCCTGGAATCCGTCAAGGTAATGCCGACTGGTGACGGTGTGGTCGAGATCGGAAAGGCGTTGCTCACGATAGAGCCTCCGGGTCAGGCGCAGTCACAGATCGACGTGAAGTACGTGGTCTTCTGGCGCGAGGAAGACGGGCGCTGGAAGTGGCACGTTGATATCTGGAATATGAACGCCTAGTGAGTTCCACGCTGTTGCTTAAGAATGAGGCGTAATTTCCCCACTCAAGCCAACACATGGCTTGCGTGGGGCACCGGCGGGGAGATTACGTGCAGCGTGCGGATCTGGATGCATTCTCGTATGAGGGTGGGCCTAAAAGCAGATCCTTCGACTTCGCACGCCACGGCGTGCTTCGCTCAGGATGACAACCGTTTAAATCTCGCTCAGGATGACATCGTTGGGGAATGGTGAGCGAAACTGCAGGTCCTTCGACTCCGCGCTTCGCTCAGGATGGGGCACCCCAGAGCGGTGGTCAGTGATGAAAAAGCAGGTCCTTCGACTCCGCACGCTTCGCGTGCTCCGCTCAGGATGACAACCGTCTAAATCTCGCTCAGGATGACGGTATATGGGGAGGGGAGCGGGAAGAATCCCACGTCCGAAAATCCGGACACGGAGCACCCACGCTTTCGCGAGCCGGGCTTAGTCCAAACGGCTGCCTTGCACCGGAGGTCCCTCTCGGGGTGTATAGTTTGTGGCGGTCCCCCAGAAAAGAGAAAACATGAAAGCAAGGAACCTGATATTAACCGCGGCGCTGTGTTTTACCGGAGCAGCACTGTGTTTTGCCGCTAACCCGAACATGGGCACGTGGAAGCTCAACGAAGCCAAGTCGAAGATTCCGGCAGGCGCTCCGAAGAACACGACGGTTGTCTACGAGGCCGCGGGCGACAACGTGAAAGTAACCACGGATGGAACGGGGCGAGATGGCCAACCCGCGCACACTGAGTGGACGGGAAAGTTCGACGGCAAGGATTATCCGCTCACCGGCGATTCGAGTGCAGACTCACGGTCCTACAAGACGATCAACGACCACACGCTGGAGCTAACCAACAAGATGGGCGGCAAAGTTGTTGCTACGGGCCGCGTTGTCGTGTCGCCGGACGGCAAGACCCGCACCCTTCACCTGTCAACAACGGATTCGGCCGGCAAGAAGATCAGCAGCACCGGAGTGTACGACAAGCAGTAGTTCAGCGTTCGGCGTTCAGGGGAGAGCTTCCAGCCTCCAGCTTTTAGCTGTTAGTCTTGCCCCCTGTCCCACGTTAGCTTCTCCCACCCCAGCGAGCGAAAACCGCTCGCCGGGGACCCCGGTCGCAAGGGATGGGGCACCCCGGCGATTCCAAATGACCATGGAATGCCTATTGCGTGCAGCTGGTCGAAGTTGTTGTCACGTTGGCGAAAAGATTCGTCGGCGAAAACGTCTGGCCCTTCTCTACGTTCGCGATTCCAATCCCGACTCCTACGATTCCGTTGTCGCGCACGAGACTTCCATCGGCGCATCCGAGATCGATTCCGATGGTCGGTGGGGTGGGATTGAGGTCGGGACTGTACGGACAATTGGCGTTTACGCACGCGGGGTTCCGATACGTGGAGGGCGCGGTGATCAAATTGTCGGAGGCGTCGGTTACCTGCGACATGCCGATGGCATTGTTGAGGAGCGTGTTATGCCGGGCTGCGCCAGCTCCTACGATCCCATAGAGCGATGATTGAACGATGTTGCCTCGAACCAACTGGCCACCCTCAATTCCCTTGGTTTGAACGAAAAGCGTGCCCGTGATCGTGTTGTCGGTAATGGTCCCGGTGACCGCCTGTATCCCCACCCCATACGGACCGTTGCCGCCAGAGACGACATTGTGGTCTGCCGTGAGATCGCCGGACGCATAGATTCCGTAGTGACCGACGCCGCTTACCACGCTATTTGTTACAACTGCTTTCTCACTGCCATTGAACTCGACCCCATTTCCGCAGTTCGGTATCAGCTGGGGTCCTTCATCACCCGGCGCTAGGATTGAGCCAAATTGGCCGCTTACGTTCATGTGGTCCAGGGCGCCTGGAGTGTTCAAGAAATATACCCCGGAAAAGTCTTGGACAATGCCATCTGGACAGTAATCGTTGGTTACTCCGCCTAGATTGCCCAGGTAGTTAATGAGAGCATTGCTGCCACTGACGGACATGTTCATCAGTTTCACCGGCCCGCCAGCGTTATTCACGAAGACCTGTGGATAGAAATTGGAGTTGGCAGGAAGCATATTCAACCCGGTCGTCGGGGTTACGATGGTGACGCCCGGCTGGTTGGGCAATACGATGCCCTGGATCGTCAGCGGCTTGTCAATCTCCAGCTGTTCGGCATACGTCCCAGGACAGACATCGACGACTCCTCCAGCGGGCGCTGCCGCGATCGCCGCCGAGATGGTTGTGTAAGGGTGTTTGACTGATTGGCAGGTTCCAACAGTGACGGCGGCATGGCCAATTTCAAGGCAGGAGCACAGAAAAAGCGCTGTCAAGATCTTTCTTGAGCACATACAATTATTCTCCAAAAGAGAGGGATGTGAACGTCGACGGGCCGTCATGCGGTTTACCGTCGGGGAGGAGGGGGGCCTTCCGGACCCGATTCTAGATCTCTCTGTGTGAATGCTGCAATGCAACTTAAGCTTCACTCAGAGCGTAGTTGAGGAACATCCGGATTCTTTGCTATCTCACTCTTGCTATGCAAGGATGGCACCGCCCGAAACAAGCGGCCGCATTGTCGCTATTCGCCCGGGGGAGACTCGCTCCATGATGTTTGCCAAGCGACTTCGCGAGGGGGTTCGGCGCGGAGAGATTACGTGCAGCGTGCGGATCTGGATGCGTCCTCATGTGAAGGCGGGCGGGCGGTATCGCATGGACGAAGGCGAGATCGAGGTGGATTCGATCGAGACGATCGGGTTTCCGGATATTACTCCGGAGCTGGCGCGGGAGTCGGGATTTCTGGGTGTGCTGGACCTGCTCAAGATAGCGAAGCACGGCAGAGGCGAGAATATCTATCTGGTGCGGTTTCATTATGTGCCGAAAAAACAGGGATCAGGGATTAAGGATTAGCGAACAACGGGTACCCAGATTCTGCCAACACGGCTAAGTCTCTAATGCGCGAGCCAACTTCTTCGGCGCGATCTGAACATAACTGGTATGGACGAGCTCCTTCACTTCTGTCCAATTGACAGCGGGAAGATCGAGACGAAGGCCCACCCATCCTCTCGGACCAATGTAGGACGGCATGTAGAACTTGCTCGGATGCGCCCGGATAAGACGCTGATTGTCGTCAGGGAGGACCTTGCAGCAGACGCTGACGATGTTGTCTCCGTGGTGATTGTTCAGGAAGTAGACGAAGACTTTTTTCGCCACCCGGAAAGCGGTGTGTTCCCCCTTGTCTTCGCGCGTGGTTCCGGGAAGAGTGAGACAAATGCGGGACAAGCGGGCCAGCCGTTCGTGAATCTGATCCGAAGTCTCCGCTCCCGCAGTCATGCAAACACTTTTACATACTTTGAACTCTGATCCCACCTTAGCTGCGCGAAGGAGGGCCCCGGCCTGCGGCTTTATTTACGTGCCTGCTCGTTCGCTTTCTGCTCAGCAGGAAGAATTACATTCGCATCGAGAATGGTTAACAACGCCTCCTGGTTTTCGTAGAAGACCAGCGGCAAGACCCAGGGATATCGTTTTATGTGGTCGTACATGCCCCAGGTTTCGCTGCTGGTTTGCAGCAGGGGTTGAACGGGCACCGAGGGGAGGTTGGGAACGATCGCCGCCAGTTCCTGCGGAATGCTCCTGGGATCGGTGATATCGGCAATGATGAATCGAGCCATGCCGGCAAGGGTGGCGATGGTTTCCTGAGTGTCCCGGCTGCCGGGCTTGTCGAAGTCGAAGAGGATGGGCAGGTAGTTGTGGCGGCGCAGGGCCTCGCGAATTGCGTCGAGAATGACCTTCCGCTCCGGAGTGAAGCGGCCCAGGATGAGAATGGCTTTTCTGCCGATGGTGTCGATCACATCTCGGATCTTTTCGTTATTCAGGAGCAGGTAGATGAACTGGGCTACTTCGAGATTGTCGACCTCGATGGCGGCTTCGCCGGAGGTGATGACCAGATTCGACTGAATCGCTCCTTCCAGCTTGACGTCCCATGCGGAGACTCCGTAGACGTGACAGGAGGTGAGGTTTGCGCGGTCGAGCTTTGTTTTTACTAATTTCGACAAGATAATGTGCGCGCCAGTCAGGTTCGCTCCGTTGAGGTTGGTGGCGTAGAGATCGGTATTGCTGAGATTGCTGTAACTGAGGTCCGCTTCGCTGAGATCGGCCATCTGAAAGTCGGCGTAAGGAGCATGCACCTTGAACATCTTTGCACCGCGAAAGTTCGCGCCACGGAGGTAGGCGTTAAGAAGGTCTGCCTGGGTGAGGTCGGCGCCGCTCAGGTTCGCCCGAGTGAGGAATGCATTTCGAAGGCTGGCCTTGCTGAGGTCCGCGCCGTCCAGCCTGGCCTCCTGGAGATCGACTCCGCGAAGGTCCGCCCCCCGAAGGTTCGCTTTGGGAAGCGTGGCCCCTCGCAGGTTGGGCCGGAGGTTGAGGTCTTCGCGCCGCCATTGATTCCAGGCCTCGACTCCTTCCTGAAGCTTTGCGAAATGTTCAGGATTGCCGAATGGGCTCAGCGAAGGCCGGATCCCAGAAGGTTTGCCGGGAGCTTTCATCTTGTCTCCATTGCTCCCGCAGTATAGCTCTGCGGCTGCGGGTTCCCTTCTCAACGAAATGTGTTTCTGCTGCGGGCGAGGCTTTAGACTTGAGTCCGCGAGGGCTTGGTGCATGACGACGATCAGTGAGTGGAATGAGCGCTTCGGGATTACGGGCGCTGCGGAGATTATGGCCGGGCAGGGCGGGCTGGCGATGGTGCGTGTCACGGCTCCGGCGGCGAGCGCGGAGATTTACCTGCATGGCGCGCAGGTGACGTCGTGGAAGCCGGCGGGCAACGATGAGGTTTTGTTTCTGAGCTCGGAGTCGCGGTTCGAGGACGGGAAGGCGATTCGGGGCGGGATTCCGATCTGCTTTCCGTGGTTTCGCGGCAAGACCGACGATCCCAAAGCTCCGGCGCATGGGGTGGTGCGGACGAAGGAGTGGGAGCTCGTCTCAGTTGCGCAGGCTGGAGAGGACGTCGTCGTAACATTGGCAACCGAGAGCGACGAGGCGAGCCGCAGGTGGTGGCCGTATGCGTATCGCGTGGTGTATCGCGTTACCGTGGGCGCGCAGCTCGGGCTGGAATTCACGGCGATCAATACGGATTCAAGGGCGCAGCGGATCGAGGAGGCTCTGCATACCTATCACCGGGTGGGAGACGCGGCCCAGATTCGGGTGATGGGGCTGGATGGGACGGCCTATCTCGACAATATGGACGGGAATCGCGAGAAGATTCAGCATGGCGATGTGGTGTTCACGCAGCAGACGGACAATGCATATCTCGATACGCGGGCGGAGCTCGATTTGGTCGATCCGGTGCTGGGGCGGCGCATTCGGACGGAGAAGAAGAATTCGATTACAACAGTGGTGTGGAATCCGTGGGAGTCGGGCGCGAAGGCTCTCTCCGATTTAGGGGATGACGAGTGGCGGCAGATGGCCTGCGTCGAGGCGAGCAATATTCTCGGCGCGGCTGTGGTGCTGGCTCCGGGTGAGGAGCATGGGATGGCGGCTGTTATTTCCGTTACGAACGGCCGATAGAAGCAATCTGCTTAGTAGACCTGCATGCGGTCGAGCGGGATGCGCACCTGGAAGCAGGTTGCGGAGGGCCGGGATTCCACGGCCACCGATCCGAAGTGCTTGCTGACGATGCGCTGCACGAGGTCCAGACCAAGGCCCAGTCCCGCGCCAATGGGCTTGGTGGTGAAGAAAGGCTCGAAGATGCGCGATTTGAGCGCGGGATCGAAGCCCGGGCCGCTGTCCCACACTTCGACGACGACCATTCGACCGGTAAGTTTTGTGGTGAGCCTGAGGGTTCCGCGGTCGCGCATGGCGTCGAGCGCGTTTTCGATGAGGGCGGTCCACACCTGATTGAGCTCGCTGCCGAAGGCGCGGATGGCGGGAAGGTTGGGCTCATACTCGCGTTCGACGGTGACATGGTGCAGCCGCGATCGCAACACGGCGAGAGTGTTGTCGAGGGATTGGGCTAGATTCACGTCCTGGATAGGCGCCTGATCCATGTAGGAGTAGTCCTTGATGGCGTCGACGATTTCGAAGATGCGAGAGGTTGATCCGGCGATAGTGGAGGCGGCGCGCTGGCTGCGAACGGTGGCGGCAAAGTTGGCGATGGCGAGAGAAAGAACACCCGGACTGACGGCGGCGGCCAGAGTGTCCAGCATATCGATGGGCAAGGCGGACTCGGCGAGCGACGGTGCGATGGTCCACGCATTCTGAATCTTGTGCGCTTCAAGCCAATGCAGGATCTGGTCTTCGCGATCGCTCTCTGACAGTGAAGAAGATGCGGGGGAAGATGCGGCGACCGAGGGAGCGGCGGCGATGCGCTGCTGGGCCTCGCGCAGCCAGCCGCGATATGCATCGAGCTCTTGATTCGATTTGAGGAGATAGCCGAGACGATATTTCGTCTCGTCGTCGGTTTCCAGATTTGCGGTGAGAGCGTTCGCTGCGCGCTGCGCGGCAGATGCGGGATTGTTCAGCTCGTGGGCAAGATTAGCGGCAAGCTTTCCGAGCGCCATGAGCTTCGCGGCCTGTTCGTCGGCGCGAGTGAATTCACGGACGCGATCAAGGAGCAGATTGACGCATTGCTGGTTCATGGAGGGCACGGCCTCAAGCAGGGCCGGGAAATGATTCTCGTGCAGGTCGAGTGTCCAGAGGGAGCCGGAAGCGTAGCCATCTGCACCCCAGGTCTTCATGCGGGAATAAGGAAGCTTGCCGGTGACGCGCGCGGTTCGGCCAATGAAGAGCGTGACAGCGCCGTGGTTGCGGCGGTTGACGTAGACGTCTCCGCGCAGGATGAAGCTGAGATGACAGGACGGCTCACCTTCCGTGAAGACGATGGCTCCGTCCGGGCCGACGCGCTCGGTGCTGTGTGTGGCGATCCAGGTGTATTCGTCTTCGGTGAGGCCGTCGAGCTCGGGGAGGGCGCGAAGAGCGGCAATGATTTCGGCCAGGGGAGTTGGCTGAACAGGCGGAGCAGCATGGACGGGGCCGCTTTGTGGTGGGGTGCTCATCTCAACATTCAGAGTATCGGGGGACATAGTCACTCACTGTGAAAATCAGATTTACCCGAGGCAGGCCTATCATCATTCGACGGACCCGCCTCAAGAATGGTTACTACGACTTGATAAATGCAAGCAGGTCGGCATTGATCTCGTCGGCGCGTGTTGTGCACATGCCATGCGGAGCGCCGGCGATGACTTTCAGGGTCGCGTTCTTGACGATTTTTGCAGATGCGCGGCCAGCGGCGTCAATGGGCACGATCTGGTCGTCGTCGCCGTGCAGGACCAGCGTGGGTATGTCGATCTTCTTGAGGTCTTCGGTGAAATCGGTCTCGGAGAAGGCCTTGATGGTGTCGTACTGGCTCTTGTGCGATCCGGTCATGCCCTGAAGCCAGAAATTGTCGCGCACACCTTCGGAGATTTTTGCGTTCGGCCGGTTGTAACCGTAGAAGGGCAGAGTGAGTTCCTTGTAGAAGTTGGAGCGGTCGGCTGCGACGCCAGCACGGATTCCGTCGAAGACGGAGAGAGGCAAGCCGCCCGGGTTCTTTTCGGTCTTTAACATGAGGGGCGGGACTGCTCCAATGAGTACGGCCTTGGCAACACGCTTGCTGCCGTGGCGGCCGATGTAGCGGGCGACTTCTCCGCCGCCGGTGGAATGTCCGACCATCACTGCGTCTTTCAGGTCGAGCGCTTCGAAGAGCTCCGCCAGGTCGTCGGCGTAGGTGTCCATGTCATTGCCGTCCCAGGGCTGGCTGGAGCGGCCATTGCCGCGGCGGTCGTGAGCGATGACGCGGTAGCCCTTCTGGCCAAGGAAGAGCATCTGCGCGTCCCAGGCATCGGCGGTCAACGGCCAGCCGTGCGAAAAAGTGATGGGCTGTTCTGTGCCCCAGTCTTTGTAGTAGATTGTCGTTCCGTCTTTGGTGGTGATCGTGCTCATGTGGTTCTCTCCTTCAGTTGGGGGCGAAGAATTGTCGTGTGGTTGCGCGGGCATAGAGATGCGCCCACGGTGGCAAGAGTAGATGAGAGAGCGAGGGTGCGCAACGTGAGGAACTGCAGCACATGCCCTGTAGTTTTCTGCAGGCTGTGGGCGACTATTCACGGTCGTTCGCGACTGTGGTCAAGAACGAAGAAGCCAGTGGGTGAAAGCCCGGCGCATCAGGGCAACCCCGGGGATCGCATGGATTCTTCACTCCGCTGCGCTTCGTTCAGAATGACGACTCAGGGGCGTGGGGCGGCGAGATCGGCTTCGATGGCTTCGACGAGATATTCGAAGTCGAAGGACCCATTGTGACGCACGCCGTTGATGTAGAAGGTTGGTGTGCCGTTGACTCCGCTACGGACTCCGCCGCTGAAGTCGGCGCGAACGCGGGCGACGAATTCGTGGCTTTCAAGAGATGCGCTCAAGGCTTCCGGATCGAGATCGAGTTCTTCGGCGAGTTGTTCAAAGAGAGGCAGGCCAAGGCGGTTCTGGTGTTCGAAGAGAAGATCGTGCATCTCCCAGAATTTGCCCTGGGAGCCGGCGAATTCGGCGGTTTCAGCGGCGGGCTCGGCGTGAGGATGGCTCTGCGTCAAAGGAAAATTGCGGAAGACAAAGAGCAGGCGCTTGCCGAAGTGCTTCTGGACGCCCTTGACGATGGGATAGGCGCGGCCGCAGTGCGGGCACTCGTAATCTCCATACTCCACGAGCGTGACCGGCGCGAGGGAATCGCCCTGAGCGTGATCTTCAGGGCTGACGGGAGTTTTGAGCTTGGCCATGGCGGCTCCTAATTCTTCGGCAAGGCTGTTCTATTTGGGGAGAGACTCGAGTGCGTCGAGGATGCCATCGGCTCCGGGATTGACACCGATGGGCGAGAGGTAGCTCCAGGCGATTTTTCCATCCTTGTCGATGACGAAGAGGGCGCGCTCGCTCATGCCGTCAGCGCTGCGGTAAACCCCATAGGCGCGGGCGACCTCGCCCTTGGGTTCGAAGTCGGCGAGCAGCGGAAAACGGTAGCTGCGGGCCTCTGCGAAGGCTACATGGCACCAGGCGCCGTCGACGGAGATGCCGAGCAGCTCAGCTCCGTGCTTCTCGAACTCGGGAAGGATTTCGTTGTAGAGGCCCATCTGGTCGCCGCAGACGGGGCTCCAGTCGGCGGGATAGAAGGCGAGGATTACAGGCTTGCCGCGGAGCTCGCTGAGAGAGAGTTTCTGGTCGGGCGTGACGGGAAGAGTGAAGTCGGGAGCAGGTGTTCCGGCGGGCAGGATGTCGGACATGGGGTTCTCCTTAGGCATTTCGATGCTCGGATATCTGATTGTGAATGATGAGGCGCCGGTTCAGTATATTCGCGGCGCAGGAACGATTGCGGGGCAGGCGCTCAGACGAGCGGGTTGTGGGCGCGTAGCTCGGCGATGATTTCGGCTGCGGCTTGGCGGGCTTCGTCGCAACGGTCGGGGGGAAAGGAGATGGCTCCGACGCGGGCGTGTCCTCCGCCGCCGTAGCGCTCGCAGATGGTGGCAAGGTTGACCATTTTTTCCGGATCGGTCTTGGTCCATGGATTGGAGCCGACGGAGACCTTGGTGCGGAAGCTGGATTTGGAGAGGCCGATGGAGTAGGTGGCTTCGGGATGCAGATAGTAGGGGATGAACTTGTTGTATCCCTCCATGGGCTCATCGCTGATGTCGAAGTAGATTGTGCCGTCCTGTGATTCCGACCGATCGCGAATGAGGCAGAGGGACCGATGATGGCGTTCGAGGAGCGGCGGCAGCAGCTCGGCAACGAAGGGCTGCTTGAGAACCTCGGCGAGAGGCATTTCGGTAAGCAGAGGAATGAGACGCGGGATAAACATCGGGTCCTGGGTGGACTCAATGACCAGGGTGAGCTTCATCGCCGGGTCGGCCATTTCGACGGCGGCCTGCGGGCTCTCGTAGAGGGCTCCGTCGACGATGTCGGCCCAGTGGACCAGTTCGGCGACCGGTACGGGATTGAAGCCGAACTTTGTAGACCCTATGTGGGCGAGGAAGCCGGTGCAGGAGGTGTAGGCGGCATCGTAGAAGCGGCGGTTGCCATAGCGACCGTCGGCGATACCGCGGCGGTAGTCCTCCTGGTCCTCGGGCGTGAGAAAGGCGCTGAGATGGTGGTCGAACCACCAGGTAATTGCGGGCGATGCCGAATATTTGAAGTCGACGATGGCGTTCTCGTCGCCGGTGAAGTCGGCCTCGTTGAAGAGCGCGCCGGCGCGGTGAACGAGCCCGTGATAGGTGTAGGACGCATCTCTAATGATGCACTCGCGGTGGAAGCGGGCGAAGAGCGAAGCGGAACAGGCTCCGTCGAAACACTTGTCGTGATAGAAGACTCGGACGTTCAAAAAGAGGGTGCTCCGGCGCAAAGGAATTTCGTTATCGGGAATGACTAGGATTGCCGGGTCCGGCCCAGAAGTCAAGCCGCTGACTTCGGGGGTCACGGGTCGTGATTATATCCACACGGCCTGCCACTCCGTAGAGAATGTTCCTGACATGTTGTAAGAAGATTCGACCCACAGCGTGAACCGTCACCACTCCTGGCCGCGGGATCTCACAAGCCTGTAGCCTGTTTCCAGCGTGCTGCGTGAAAGAAACCAAGCCTCCAATTCGAGAGAACCGCCAACGCAGAAATGAGGCGCTCACGGCGGCGCTTCAACATCTTCAAGCGGGCCGTTTGCAGCAGGCCACCGAACTCTGTGAACAGGTTCTCGATGAAGATCCGAATTGCGCCGAGGCACTTCATCTCTTGGGGGTGATCGCCGGTCAAGCCGGCTTCTTCGAGCCCGCAGTCCAATTGCTGAAACGCTGCATCGAATTACAGCCCAAGGCCGCGGGTTACCGAAATGACCTCGGCGTCGCCTATCGAAATATGAATGAATTGGATCCTGCAGCGGAGTGTTTCGAGGAAGCGCTCCGCATCGATCCGGAGTTTGTCGATTCCTATTACAACCTGGGCAATCTCTGCCAGGAGCGCGGCCAGTGTGACCTGGGTGCGGAATACTATCGGCGTGCTATCCAATTGCGGCCTTCCCACACAGGTGCATGGAATGGTTCGGGCGAGTGCCTGCTGACGCTGGGACGAAGGGACGAAGCCATCGAGGCCTTCCGCAATGCCGTCACTCACGATCCCAACCACGTTGACGCACATCGCCACCTGGGGATTCTGCTGCGCGCGCAAGGCCGGACCGAGGATGCATTGCGGCATTTGCGTCGCGTCGTCGAACTTGAACCGGCTTCCGGCGAAGCGCACAACGATGTGGGCGCGATGCTGCTCGATATGGATAGGACCGCTGAGGCAGAGAGTTGGTTTCGGCAGGCACTCAAGATCACGCCGAAGTTCCCTGAGGCGTGGCTGAATCTGGGCCGGGCGTTGCGCAAGCTCCGCCGAGCGACGGAAGCGGAAAGCTGTTTCAGGCAAGTTGTGGAGCTTTGGCCGGATTCGGTGGAGGCGCAGGAGGATCTAGGAATCGCTCTCGGCGACCAGAGCCGGATGGACGAGGCATTCGCGTGTTTCCATCACGCTCTGCGCATGGCTCCGGAACGTGCCGAGACGTACTACAACATCGGCCATGCGATGCTGCTCGAGAGTCGATTTGCGGAAGCGTTAGAGCCTCTCCAGCATTCAGTCAAGCTCAAGCCGAATTTCCCCGAGGCGTGGAATAACATGGGGGGATGCTTCCTTGGTCAGGGTACGACCCATGGCGATGACACTGACCTTGATGAGGCGGAGCGCTGGTACAAGCGGGCGATCGAACTCAAACCGATGTATGCGGAGGCCCATGCCAATCTCGCACTGCTCCATTTGTTGCGGGGCCGTTTCGAAGAAGGATGGAAGGAATGGGAGTGGCGCTGGCGGGGGAAAGAAAATGAGTTGCACCGCTATCAGCGTCCGCTATGGCGGGGCGAGCCGCTGGACGGGAAAACAATCCTTCTCCACACGGAAGGCGGCCTCGGAGATACGCTGCAGTTTGTCCGATATGCGCAGCTGCTGCGTGATCGAGGGGCACGCGTAGTCCTGCAGTGTCCCAAAGCGCTTCTGGCAGTCCTGTCCGGATGTTCGGGAGTTGATCTGCTGGTGAATGACGCCCAGCAAATTCCGGATTTTGATCTCCACGCGCCGCTCATGAGCGTACCGGGCATAGCCGGGACCACCTCCGCCAGCATTCCCGCCGACGTTCCTTATATCTTTGCGGACGCGGAAAGGACAGCCTTCTGGAAAGATCAGCTATCGAGTTCCGATGGGCTAAAGGTTGGAATTGCATGGCAAGGAAACCCGGAGTATGTGGGAGACCAGCGGCGCTCCGTACCCCTGAGCTATTTCGAACCACTGGCAAAGATTCCGGGAGTTCGCCTCCTCAGCCTGCAGACAGGACGCGGCCGTGAGCAACTGGAGAAAGTCGGGGCAGAGTGGAAGATCAACGATCTGGGGCTGCCGTTGTCGGAGACGGCGGCCGTCATGATGAACCTAGACCTGATTGTTACCAGTGACACGGCCATCGCTCACTTAGCGGGAGCCCTGGCTCGCCCGACGTGGCTGGCTGTCTGCTGCACACCGGACTGGCGCTGGCTTTTGCGTCGCGCAGATTCGCCCTGGTATCCCACCATGAGGTTGTTCCGTCAGCCAGGGCTCGATCAATGGCCGGCCGTCTTTGCGTCGATGGCGGCCCAGATGCAGACGCTTTTGGACCACACGGTTACGGATCCCATCGTTCCCTGGGCTTTCTGAATTGTCTTCAGATGCGAACGACGCTGGTGCTCCCAATGGAAACGCGATATTGGTGTGGACGGTGGGGCTCAGCGAGCCGGCGGATGTTTACCGGCTGAAGTGAAACCGCGAGGATGGCTGAACCACTGAATGGCTGGACCGGGAATGGCTGAACCGGGGACCTCCGATTGACGTAATATGGGCAGCAACCCTCAAGGAGAATGGACTTGGACGAACTGACGCCGCAACCGGAGATCCCCGGGGTAACAACACCGCCTGAGCTAATCACGTCGGAGACGCCGCCATTGCCCGCCCCAGCGAAGCGTGGCCTGCGGTGGGTCTTCGTGGGAGAGAATGGCATTCGCGCGGGCTGGGGCATACTGCTGTTCGTGCTGATCTTTTTAGCGTCAGCATTCCTGATCGGGACCCTGGTGCGGTTTCTTGTGCACCCCAAGCCGGTACCGCGGGGCGCCGCGTTTACTCCGAGACTGGGGCTGATCTCGGAAGGACTACAGGTATTTTGCGTTTTTGTAGCCACGGCGGCGATGGCGCTGATCGAGAAGCGGCCGGTGTTGTACTACGGCTACCAGGGTACGGCACGCGCGGCGCGGTTTTTCTTCGGACTGGTGTGGGGATTCGTTGCCATCTCGGCGCTGGTGCTCACGCTTTGGAAGGCAGGCCTGCTGGGGTTCGACGGGCAACTGCTGCACGGTGGGGCGATGTGGAAATATGCGGCCGCGTGGGGGCTGATGTTTCTGTTCGTGGGGCTGTTTGAAGAATCGCTGACGCGAGGGTATGTGCAGTTCACGATGACGCGCGGTGTCGGCTTCTGGTGGGGCGCGCTGTTGTTTTCGTTCCTATTTGGATTTGCACACGGAAGCAATCCTGGAGAATCGCCAGTAGGTCTGTTTTCCGCGGGGGCGATCGGCCTGGTCTTCTGCCTGAGCCTCTGGTACACGGGATCGCTATGGTGGGCGGTGGGATTTCACGCGACGTGGGACTGGGGCGAATCGTACTTCTACGGCACCTCGGACAGTGGCATGGTGGCGCAGGGACATTTGCTGGGTGAGCATCCGGTGGGCAAGCTGTTGTGGAGCGGCGGAGCCACCGGACCGGAAGGCAGTCTGCTCGTTATCCCACTGGTATTGGTGATCGCGCTGGCGATGTGGCTGTGGTGGGGGCGGAGGGTGACCTCTCCGTTTGCCGGCAGTGGGTTGCGGCCGGCGTGGAGCCGGAAGCAACCGGCGATTGTGGAGGCGACTGTGAGAGATACGCCATTGAGCGAAGCGGCGAGCTAGGGCCTGTTTTCCTGCGGAAGTGCGCGCGTTCTCCAGCTTCTTGACCGTCTTTAGCTAACCGTTTTGCAGCCGCCCGGCTCATCGCTGACTGCTTCGGTAGTGAGCTACTTTGAATTAAAGTAGCCCACTGCCACTGCTTCTTAGCCGTCCGTTTCTTCGCGTATCCGCCTGTATACTGAACAGTTCAGTCGCAGCAAAAGATCATTGCCCGCCAGCCGCGCTACGCGGTGCTCGCAGGCAGGAGCGAGTCGGAAAATCTATGAATACAAAAGTTGAAATTCCCGCCCAGGCAGATTTTGCGGGAGAGGTTCAGGAATGGATCGAGGCGTTTGACGACGTCGTTGTCGCGGAAGGTCCCGAGCAGGGCGCGGAACTGCTGGAGGCGCTGCGGAAGCGAGCGCGGGAAGCAGGCATCACCTTATCGAGCGAGCTGACCACCTCTTACCACAACACCATCCCGAAGCATGAAGAAGTGGCCTATCCCGGCGACCGCACCCTGGAGCGGCGCGTGGAGAGCCTGATCCGGTGGAATGCGATGGCTATGGTGCACAGCCAGAACAAGAAGGATCCGGGGATTGGCGGACATCTTGCCACTTACTCGTCGCTGGCCACGCTGCTTGAAGTGGGATTCAATCACTTCTTCCACGCGACGTATGACGATCAGCCGGGCGATTTCATTTATTTCCAGGGGCACGCTTCGCCTGGTATTTATGCGCGGGCTTATCTCCTGGGGCGGTTGGACGATCAGCGGCTGCTCAACTTTCGCCATGAGCTGCGCGGCGAGCCGGGGCTGTCTTCGTATCCGCACCCGTGGTTGATGCCAGATTTCTGGCGCTTCCCCACGGTTTCAATGGGAATCGGCCCCCTGAATGCGATTTACCAGGCTCGGTTCATGCGGTATCTCGAGAATCGGAACTTGATCGAGAAGACTCCGCGAAAGATCTGGGCGTTTATAGGCGATGGCGAGACAGACGAGGTGGACACCCTGGGTGCGATCGGCGTGGCGTCGCGCGAAAAGCTCGACAACCTGGTCTTTGTGGTGAACTGCAACCTGCAACGGCTGGACGGGCCGGTGCGCGGCAACAAGCGCATCATCGACGAGCTCGAGGGCGTCTTCCGCGGCGCCGGCTGGAACGTGATCAAGGTGATCTGGGGCTCGGACTGGGACAAGCTCTTCGAGCGCGACCATACCGGGCTGCTGCTAAAGCGGATGGAAGAGTGCGTGGACGGGGACTACCAGGCATTCAAGGCCAAGGGCGGCGCGTATATCCGCAAGGAGTTCTTCGGGAAGTATCCAGAGCTGTTGGCGCTGGTCAGCGATATGACCGACGAAGAGATATGGACTCTTCATCGCGGAGGTCACGATCGCACGAAGATTTACAACGCGTACAAGCGGGCGACTGAGCACAAGGGCGGGCCGACCGTGATCCTCGCGAAAACGGTGAAGGGCTACGGCCTGGGAAGCACGCAATCGCGCAATGCCTCACACCAGGAAAAGAAGCTCACGGGTGATGCCCTCACGGCTTTTATCAAGCAATTCAATATTCCCATTCCGGAAGAGCTGGCAAAGGAGAGCAAGCCGTATCGGCCACCGCAGGATAGTCCGGAGATTGTCTACATGCAGGAGCGTCGCGCGTCTCTGGGCGGTTACTTGCCTCGGCGCGAGGTCCCGGAGCTGAAGTTCAAGGCTCCGGCGCTGGATTACTTTGCGGAGTGGACAGGTGGCTCGAAGGGCCGCGAGGTATCGACTACGATGGGCTTCGTCAGCATCCTGAGACATCTGCTCAAAGATCCGGAGATCGGGAAGCTCATTGTGCCTATCGTTCCGGATGAAGGCCGTACGTTTGGACTGGAATCGGCGATTCGCCAGGTGGGTATCTACGCGCCTGAGGGGCAGAAGTACAAGCCGCACGATGTGGACATGCTGCTCTATTACCGGGAAGAACAGGACGGGCAGATTCTCGAGGAAGGCATTACCGAAGCGGGCTCGATGGCCTCATTCACCGCGGCGGGCACGGCATATTCGAACTACCGCGTGCCGACGATTCCCTTCTACATGTACTACTCGATGTTTGGCTTTCAACGCGTGGGCGACATGATCTGGGCGTTCGCCGATTCGCGCGGCAAGGGCTTTCTGATGGGCGGCACAGCGGGCCGGACGACCATGCTCGGCGAGGGACTGCAGCACCAGGACGGCCACAGCCACGTTCTTGCAAGC
The DNA here is from genome assembly GCA_013289875.1 of Acidobacteriota bacterium. Classification (GTDB taxonomy): domain Bacteria; phylum Acidobacteriota; class Terriglobia; order Terriglobales; family Acidobacteriaceae; genus Silvibacterium. The sequence continues at coordinate 66,940 of JABCZC010000017.1, forward strand.
ACCGTGCCCACATGCCTGAGCTATGATCCGGCGTATGTGTATGAGCTGGCCGTCATTCTGCAGGACGGCATCCGCAGGATGTATCAGGAGGGGGAACCTGTCTTCTACTACATCACGATGTACAACGAAGACTACGCGATGCCTGCGATGCCGGAAGGCGCGCGCGAAGGCATCGTGCGCGGCATCTACAAGTTCAAGGCCGCACCCAAGGGCAAGGCCACCGTGCAGTTGTTTGGCAGCGGACCGATCCTGAATGAAGTGGTTCGAGCGCAGGAGATTCTGGCGCACACGTTCGGCGTGCAGGCAGATGTGTGGAGTGTGACCTGCTATACAGAGCTGCGCCGCGACGCTCTTGCAATCGAGCGCTGGAATCGGCTGCACCCGGCGGAGGCCGAGAAGACTCCATACATTTTGAGCGCGCTTAATGGAGCCAAGGGTCCGATCATCGCGGCCAGTGACTACATGAAGTCGGTTCCGGATCAACTTGCTCCGTGGCTGCTGTCGAGGCTGGTTTCGCTGGGCACTGATGGTTTTGGCAGAAGCGACAATCGCGAGCATCTGCGCCGCCACTTCGAGGTGAATGCCGAATCGATTGTTGCGGCCACGCTTTCAAAGCTGGCACGGGATGGGAAGTACGACGCGGGCAAAGCGCAGGCAGCCTTCCTCGAACTCGGAGTCGATACCGAGATTGGCGATCCAGCCAAGCGGTAATCGGGTCATCGAAAGCAAAAGAGCGGCTGCCTCGTGCGGGCGCTTTATATTTGCGAACAGAACTACACTTGGCTACGCACTTCGGTGACTCTCAAGACCGGGAGTTGGTTTGAAGTTACAACTAAGACCCGTGTATAAGGAATCCGTGCGGTTTCACGCTGATCTCTATCATTATCGACGCCCTAAAAAACAAATAAACGCCCACGCGGATGCTGCCGGATTTCTTCCGGCCATGTAGTTTGTTGTCTAGCGACAGGAGTAACGATGATTTCCCGACGGACATTTCTTAACGGCGTGGCAGTTGGAGCAGCCGGAGCCGCTCTCAGTTCCACGGCGAAGAGCTACGCACAGATCGTTGGAGCCAACGAACGCCTGAACTTCGCCATCTTTGGGCTGAATGGGCGCGGGTACGCGCATCTCTCCGCATTGAAGAACAACGCCCATTCGGCGCGGGTGTCCCATGTATGCGACGTGGACCAGAAGATCCTGGATAAGTTCTCCGCGGAGGCGCAGAAGGAGCTTGGCTATGCTCCGGCGACCGACACGGACTTTCGCAAGGTGCTGGAATCCAAGGACGTCGATGTCATCACCATCGCGACGCCGGATCACTGGCATACTCCCCTGGCGGTCTACGGCCTGAAGGCGGGAAAGCATGTTTATGTCGAGAAGCCTTCGAGCCATAATCCGCGCGAGGGCGAGCTGCTGGTGGAGGCGCAGAAGAAATACGGCAAGCTGGTGCAGGTGGGCGACCAGCAGCGCTCTTCTCCGCACACGATCAAGATCGTCCAGCAGATTCACGATGGGCTGATTGGCCGGACCTACTACGCCATGGCCTGGTATGTGAATACGCGGAAATCGATGGGCGTCGGCAAGGAAACAGCGGTGCCGGAATGGCTCAACTGGGAGCTGTGGCAGGGTCCAGCGCCGAGAAGCGCCTACAAGGACAACATTCACCCCTACAACTGGCACTGGCTGCGCAGATATGGGACGGGGGAGGCTCTTAATAACGGAACTCATGAGGTCGATGTCTGCCGGTGGGCGCTCGATGTGGACTATCCGCAGCGCGTAACGGCGAGCGGTGGACGCTACCAGTGGAAGGATGACTGGCAGTTCTACGACACGCTGGTGACGGCCTTTGAGTATCCCGACAAGATGATTTCCTGGGAAGGCCGAAGCTGCCAGGGGATGAAGATCTACGGGCGCGATCGCGGATCAAGCATTCTCGGAACAAAGGGTTCGGTGCTGCTCGATCGCGAAGGATACGAGGTGTACGACTGGAGCGGCAAGAAGACCGATGAATTCAAGACAGGGCAGGAGAACTCATCAAATGACCTGCTGAGCCGCGACTCGATGACCGACCTGCACTTCGGCAACCTGATTGCCGCCATTCGCACCGGCGAGCCGCTGCACTCGCCGATTGCGATTGGCAACATCAGCGTGACTATCCTGCAGCTCTCGAACATTGCCTGGATCGTGAATCGCGAGCTGAATCTTGATACAAGCAACGGGCAGATCAAGGACGATGCCGAGGCGATGACGATGTGGTCGCGAGAATACGAGAAGGGTTGGGAAGTGACGGTATAGAATTCGTTCTGCTGTTCGCGGTCATTCTTCGCAAGGTGGAAAAATGAAGCGCTTGCTGATCGTTCTGGTCGTTGTGCTGTTTTCGGGGAATACGTTTTCGCAGCAAGGGGAGCTAGCACCGACTCCGCCCATGGGGTGGAACAGCTGGGATTCCTACGGACTCACGGTCACCGAGGCCGAGTTCAAGGCGAACGTGAATTGGCTTCACCAGCATCTGCAGCCATTTGGATGGCAGTACGTTGTGGTGGATGAGGGCTGGTACCTCACGCATCCGGAAAACGCCGACAAAAAGGGCATGGATCAGGGCTATGTTTTGTCGCCCGAAGGGCTTTATCTGCCAGCGCGGAACCGCTTCCCTTCGAGCGCAAACGATCAGGGGCTGAAGCCGCTGGCCGACTACGTTCACTCGCTGGGACTCAAGTTTGGCATTCACATTATCCGCGGCATTCCGAAAGAAGCCGTCGAGAAGGACTTGCCGGTCGCGGGGTCTTCGTATCACGCAGCCGAAGCTGCCGACCAGACGGACCTGTGCCGCTGGAATCCGGATAACTACGGGGTGAAAGCGAACGCGGCGGGGCAGGCCTACTACGATTCAATGGCGAGGCTCTACGCCAGCTGGGGCCTGGATTTCCTTAAGGTCGATTGCATTTCCCAGCCCTATGACGCGCCGGAAATCCACATGGTTAGCGCGGCTCTCAGGAAGTCGGGGCGTCCCATCGTGCTCAGCCTGTCGCCCGGTCCTACGCCGCTTGACCAGGCTGCGGATGTCCGTCAATACGCGCAGATGTGGCGAATCTCAGACGATATGTGGGACGTCTGGTCAAAGAAGCCAGGCGAAGAGGCCTTTCCACAGAGCCTGCAGAACCAATTCGCCCTGCTTAGCAAGTGGTCGCCCCACGTCGAGCCCGGGCATTGGCCAGACGCCGATATGCTGCCGCTGGGCTATCTTGGGCCGCGTCCTGGGTGGGGTTCGGCCCGGCAAAGCCGGTTTACCCTGGGGGAAGCTCGAACGCTCCTTACCTTATGGTCGATTGCCCGCTCGCCGCTCATCCTGGGCACAAATCTGACACTCATGGATGCGCAGATTGAATCGCTCCTCGCCAACCCGGAAGTCATCGCCGTCGATCAACACTCGACGGAAAATCATCCGGTCATGGAGACGGCCGATACCGTCATCTGGATGGCTCGCCAGAATGGAAGCCGCCTGGTCGCGGTCTTCAATCTAAACGACGCACCGGGGATAGTGACACAGACGTGGAGCAAACTGGGTCTCGACAAAAACAGCTACCGCGTGCGCGATCTATGGCAGAGAGAAGAATTGGGAACGCAATCCTCGCTCAAGGCCAGTCTGCCCGCCCATGGGGCGATGCTTTTCGAATTAAAGTAGCCGGATAGCATTCCCGATGCGGTATCGATCTCATCTTTATTCATCGAAATTGGGCGCAATTCCCGAATTTTCGGGCTACAATCATGCACAACAACATGCCCGAACAGAAACAACTTCGGGCACTGCTGGCTGTGCAGAATGGAAAAGCCCGCAGTGCTCTGCGCGGATATTTGCGCGCCCGCGGCGATGTGGTCGAATTGCGGCCCGGAAAGGATATTTCCGAGACGATTCGGTCGCAAAAGCCGGAGGTGATTCTGCTCGAAATCGAGGCCGGCGGCACGCTGATGTCGTCGCTGCGCGATGAGGTTTGCGAGATCCCGATCATAGCCGTCGCGCCACCGGTGGCGGATCTTGCATTTGAGGCAGCCAAATTGGGAGCGGCCGCCCTGCTCACCCTGCCACTCGATGAGCGCGAGATCGAGTCGCGGTTATCCCCCGTGCTTCAGTCATTGAGCAGCAATGGTAGCGAGGCCGCGGGCGTTGCAGGAAATACCGGGAGTCAGGGTCCCGGTCCGGATGGGCCGGCCGTTGTTCAGGGACTGCCAGGCCTCTTCAATTCCTCTGCTCGGATGATGGAGATTCGCGACACCATCGAGAAGGTCGCAACGACCAATGCTACTGTGCTCATCCGTGGCGAGAGCGGCGTGGGCAAGGAAATCGCGGCCCGCCTGATTTTTTCCTTGTCTCATCGGCGCGACAAACCGTTCGTCAAGGTAAATTGCGCAGCTATCCCCAACGACCTGCTAGAGAGCGAACTTTTCGGATATGAAGCCGGAGCCTTCACGGGAGCGCAGCGCTCCAAGCCCGGCAAGTTTGAGCTGGCCAACGGGGGAACGCTTTTTCTGGATGAAATCGGCGAAATGCATCCTGCGCTGCAGGCCAAGCTGCTGCACGTGCTGCAGGACGGTGAGTTCGCCCGCCTGGGCGCCAAGCGCGACACGGCTGTCGACGTGCGCGTGCTGTGCGCGACCAACAAGCTTCTTGAGCAGCGCGTCACGGAAGGGCTCTTCCGGGAGGATCTCTTCTACCGCATTAACGTCGTGACGGTGCATATTCCGCCTTTGCGCGAGCGGCGCAATGAGATCTCCATGTTCATTCACCACTTCATCGAGAAATACTCAGGCGTATATGAGCGCGGTGTGGCGCCATTCGACAAAGAGACGATGCAGGCACTGATCCACTATCCGTGGCCCGGCAATATCCGCGAGCTTGAGAACCTGTGCAAGCGGTATGTGATCGTCGGCGACTGCACGCAGATTGTGCGCGAACTTTCTCTGCACGCCGTCGAATACTCGTCGCCGGCGAACGAGACTAAAGGGTCGACCTCACCAACCATCGAGTTCCCCCTGAGCCGTGAACCATCTCTTCTGGAGATTGGGCGGCAGGCGGCCTGGCAGGCGGAGCGGCAGGCGATTCGCGAGATGCTGATCGAAACACGCTGGAACCGGCGCGAAGCTGCCCGAAGACTGCGTGTGAGCTATAAGGCTCTCCTGAACAAAATCAAGCTCATCGAAGATGAAGATTCAGGGCAAAATAAGCATTCAAGTGCTCTATAGTGGTATCTAAATACCATCTTTAAGTGCTATTCGGCAACTACAAATCCCAGTCTCGGGCACTAAACTCATACCTGATCGCGGCCGGCCGCACAAAATATCAGCCATTTAGCGGCGGGCTTCTGAAAAGTCAGAAATTTGAATTACTGATACATCTCTTTGGCCAATCATTTGCATCACTGTAAGCAACCTTAGAGGCAACTTCAGGCGTACAGAACCAACCTTCGTGGTACATCTCTCTGTGTAACAGGTCTGAACTTGCGGACCCTCTTCAAATAAATCCCAAGTAGTTACCCCTCCCTAATGCCTCTTGAGCGGGCCCACTGGAAAGTGGGCCCATTCGCTCCTCATCCTGTTCTCGAGATCTGTCTCCTAACTCCGTCGGGTGCTTGCCTGTGGCTAGAATGAAGGTGTATGCAGACCGTCGCATCTTCAGAAGCCAAATCTCCGAAGGCTCGAGCGCCAAAGGTGCGCCGGACACGCGGATCCAAAACCGAAGTGGGGGTCATTCGGATCCCTTCGTTGTCGGCAATCGACTGGCTCTTGCACGGCTTCAGCACACGTACCGGCGGCAAGAGCAGGATTTACCGGCCTTCGCAACGGGCGGGCGAGCTCAATCTTGGCTTCACTGCGTCGGACGACAAGGCAAGCGTTGTCGCGAATCGCGAGCGATTCCTCACAGCCGTTACCGGGAACCCCCACTTCCCGATGGTCACGCTGCGCCAGATCCACTCCTCGCTACTTCGTGAGGTAATGGCACGTGACGCGACCCTCGATGCTGGCGGCGCCAAAGCCGACGGCATGATGACTAGCGAGCCGGGCATCCTCCTCGCGATCCAGACAGCGGACTGCATCCCCGTGCTGGTGGCCGACCGCAAACGGCAGGCGGTTGCGGGGTTCCACGCCGGCTGGCGCGGCACCTTGAAGCGGATTGTCGAGAATGGTGTGGGGCGGATGCGCCTTGCGTTCGGCAGCAAACCAGAAGATCTGGTAGCAGCGATCGGTCCGGGTATCGGCGCGTGCTGCTATGCAGTGGGAGACGAAGTCCTCGCGGAGTTCGAATCGCAATTCTCTTACGCCGCACAGCTCTTTTGCGAAGTGTACGACTCGGATCTGATCAAAGAGAGGTACCCGCTGCCATTTCTTGCCGCGCGTGCGCAGGGCCACGGCAAGCCTGGTCCCGACCTGCATCTCGATCTGGTGGAAGCGAACCGGCGCCAGTTGCTTGACGCCGGGTTGAAGCTCAATGCAATCTCGGTGGTTGGCGATTGTACCAGCTGTCAGACTGACCGATATTTTTCTTACCGAGCCGAACACGGGTTCACTGGCCGGATGCTCTCGGCAATCGGGATTCGTCCTTAGGTAATGCTGATACGCACGTGCGCCCTGAAAGGACCCGTCCAGTCAGCAGATGATTACTCGGCCGGAGGGGCAGACTTCGTCGCTTCGGCTTCGTGAGGATTCACCAGATCCCGCAGCTCCTTGCTGGGCTTGAAATAAGGAACACGCTTCGCTGGAACTTCGACCTTGGCACCGGTCTTTGGATTGCGACCAATGCGGGGTTTGCGCTGCCGGATCCGGAAGCTTCCGAACCCACGAATTTCGATCTTGTCGCCCGACTTGAGGGCTCCGACTACGGCATCGAAAATTGTGTCAACAATCACTTCGCCGTCGCGCCGTGTAAGGTCGCCAAGCTGGGTGACTTCCTCAACCAGTTCTGCCTTTGTCATGGTGAGCTGCGCTCCAGTCTCTAGGTTAACCCCTTTTAACCATAGTAGATGCGAGAAATTCCTGCTCGACATGAAAAGATATTTCATGACCCGATATTTTTCGAGTTAACGGCTACCATTTTGCCGGCAAATAGCCGGGGTGGCCGCAGGGGAGACGGTCGGAGGAAGAATCATGACAGTCTTTATGGCTGTTTCGCAGGATATTGGCTCTGCCTAGGAGGCCTGAGCCTCACCTGAATGGACAAAGGCAGCTTTGGAACCGACCTTGACTTGCAGTCGAATTCCGGTCCTCGTTTTCTCCAGGAACAAGGTTTCCGAACAACTGCCGCAAAGCCAATAGTGTTCCAGCCTGTGAACCTGCCGGCGACTGCCGTCCGACCCGGCGGGTAGAGCATCAAAAACAAAAATACGCCCCTCGCGCAGATAACGGAGGGGTTTCGCGCATTTGGGGTTTGCGCATTGATCCAACATGTGATTCTCCGAATCGGGCCGGCATAACCGCGCCTTGTTAACAGCTACCTACCAACAATAAGTTGAAGCCGAACGCTTGTCGTTTCGCTACCGGTGAATAAATTGTTCTTTTCTGATTTCTTTCTTCTACGATGCGATGCCTGAAGATTTTGGTTTTCTCGGTTGAAGTTGCCGCAGCATGTGCCTTGCTCTTGAGGTCGCAGTCTTGGATTCTGTATCGGCAACTAGTCAACCATCAGGAGTGTGCGAAAATAAGCAGTTCGACTCGAAGTAAAACTCATGCCGATTCTGCGTTCCGCTTTTATTGCCTTGTCCCGCAACCAGCCTATTCGTCATTTCGCCGAGAGCTCCTCTCTGGGACGACGCATGTCCTCTCGCTTTGTTGCCGGCATGGAGATTGACGATGTCCTCAAAGCGGCCGCCTCTCTAGAGACGCAAGGCATCGCGTCGACGCTCGACAGTCTGGGGGAAAATGTGAATACCCCTGAAGAGGCGCGGCATTCGGCGGACATTTATCACCGGCTGCTGGATGCGATTGAAAGCCGGCACCTGAACGCAAACGTCAGTGTGAAGCTCACGCAGATGGGCATGGATCTGGGCCAAGAGCTGGCTGGCGAGATCGTCTCCGGACTCGTGGACCATGCAGTTGCGGCAAAGACTTTCGTCCGCGTGGATATGGAGGGCAGCGAGTATACCCAGGCGACTATCGATCTGGTTCGCGGGCTGCACAGTGTCCCGGCCAACCGAGGCCATGTGGGCATCGTGATTCAGGCCTATCTCCTGCGTAGTGAGCAGGACATCGCCACGCTGACCGCAGACGGCATCCGCATCCGTTTGTGCAAAGGCGCATACAAAGAGCCGCCGGGTGTGGCATTTCCCGATAAGGCCGATGTGGACGCCAATTTCGTGAATCTAACCCATGCGCTTCTGACCAGCGGCCTTTACCACGGCATCGCGACGCATGACGAAGCGATGGTCTCGGCGACGAAGCAGTTTGTTCGGGAGAGCCGGATCGAGCCCAAATCCTTCGAGTTCCAAATGCTCTATGGGGTGCGCCGCGACCTGCAACGAGCGCTGGTGGCCGAGGGGTTCAATGTTCGGGTCTATGTTCCGTTTGGCGCAGAATGGTATCCGTACTTCATGCGCCGTCTTGCCGAGCGCCCGGCGAATGTACTCTTTATCGCGAAGAATATGTTGAAGCAGTGATCGGCTCGCGGCTTCGTTCTATCGACCGAAGTACGGCTGTGGAATTGCTCCCGGGTGGGACTGGTAGGGCTCGATAGAGAGCAGATTTCCCAGCACTGTGCGCTCCTGCGGCGTGAACTGCGACGCATAACTGCCGGAATTGAGAAACATCTGCCGTTGCTGCGGAGGCATTTGCCGCAATTGCTGGAACGCGTGGCGAACGGCCTGCTGACGATCCGGGGACATCTGACCAAGCGCCTGCGAGGCTCCGCGGACCTCCTGCTGGCGCTCAGGCGATAGCCGCTCGAAATTCTCATTCCGTGCCAGGGTGCGCTGGCGCTGCTCGGGCGTCTTCTCATCCAGCGAATGCAACCGATTGACGAGCCGCTGCTGTTGATCGGCTGGCAGATTGTGAAAGCCGGGTTCGCGGCGCAGCGCGTCTTCCTGCTGCTTCGGCGTCAGATTCTGGCGGTTGTTGAGCCACTCGGGAAGATGCTGCTGCCCCGGACGGGCCGGTTGCATATTCGGATGAGACTGCGCGTACGGCTGCGATTGCACGGTGTGCGACGGCGTTGATGCCTGTGGGTGCGATGGCGCTGGATGAGCTTGGGGCGCGGGCGCTGGATGAGACTGTGGCGCGGGCGCTGGATGAGACTGTGGCGCACTATGCTGGCCACCACCGTGCTGAGTACCCCCAGGGTGAAAGCCGCCCGCCATC
>JABCZC010000018.1 GCA_013289875.1 Acidobacteriota bacterium
TCGGCCAGTGGGAAAGCGGTATCTGCGGGAGTTGATGAGGGCCCTCCAATGGGCTGACTGACGACAGGCTGGTCGGGCTTTGCGGAATTCGCGCTGTTCGTAACGATGCCCGGCGCGGCGCTTGCGCTAGACACCGGCGGGGCTGCCGGACATCCGCACGACTCGGATTCGTTGTCGACGACCTGCTGCAGGCTGCCATGCTCGAACATCACGCGCTGGTTGGGCTGCACGCGATACAGGCCGCCTTCAAACTGGCTGGTGACGGTAACATACGGCGCGTTCGCTCCGTGGTTGTCGACGCAGGTGTCGCCCTTCTGGTTAGTGCGGATCTTGAGGTCAGCCTGGCCGGGGCCGGAGATGAGGATGCGCAAGTCGGGCGTCAGCAACACGTCGGAATATTTGTCGGGCGTATAGCTGGCTTCGATGGCTCCGCGATCAAGCGCGATCATGAGGGCGGAGTCGGCTGAAGCGTCGCCGGGATTTGTGGATGTGTCCTTCGACAAATGGATTTTCGTCGACGCGCAAAGACGCAACTCGCCGCCGCGCGCCAGCTGGACGTGCGCCGTCACGTCGCCTGCTGTGATGGTCCCGTTGTTGCCGATGCTGGCCTTGCCATTTTCGACTGAGAGGGATCCGGAAAGGGAAACGCCCTCCGTCGGCACGTAAGCGATTGGTTGCTGTTGGGCGAAGGCGGGCGCTGCGAGGATTAATGTTGCGAGTATGAGAGAGCTACAGAGACGCACCCGGTTACAACTCCAGAAAATTCTTGATGAGATGCTTTCCGTCGCTGGTCAGCACGCTCTCAGGATGAAACTGCACGCCCTCGACAGGATATTTGCGATGACGCAGACCCATGATGGTACCGTCTGCCGTCCGAGCGGAGACTTCGAGGTCTCCGGGAAAGTTTTTTTCAGAGACGATGAGCGAGTGATAACGGGTGCAGGTCATGGGACTGGCGATGCCGGTGAAGACGGTCTTGCCATCGTGTTCCACTTCACTGGTCTTGCCGTGCATCAGCTTGGGCGCGCGAATCACATCTCCGCCGAAGGCCGCACCGATGGCCTGGTGGCCGAGACAGACGCCTAGGATTGGCACTTTGCCGGCGAAGCTCCGAATCAGGTCGATGCTGATCCCGGCCTCCTGCGGTGTGCACGGCCCGGGCGAGAGCAGAATGCGCTCCGGGGCGAGAGCTTCGACCTCGTCGACCGTGAGCTCGTCGTTGCGGCGAATCGTCATCTCCGCACCCAGCTCGCCCATGTATTGCACGAGGTTGTAGGTGAAGGAGTCGTAGTTGTCTAAAACAAAGATCATCGAGGCGAAGACCGTTGACGCTCATTTCCAGTGTAACGCCCGTTGTGGCGGTGCTATGCTGGTTGGCAGATCGGGAGGTTCGTGCCATGAAGCTCTCTGCTCTGCTGTTATTCGCCGGTTTAGCTTCTGCCTGTGTCGCCCAGTCAAACCCGGCGGCTCCTTCCAACGACAACGTGACGGTTGACGATCAAGCGCTCTCTCGTGCAGCGGCTGCGATGGCTGCGTCGGCCAGGCTGAAGGACCTCGACAGGATGATGGACCGCATCAGCCGCGCGAATTGCCCGGTGGTGCTGACCAGCGCATGGCTGGCTCCGCGCCTGCAGCAGGTCAGGTCCGATCAGGATCCCGGTGGAAACGGGATCGATCTCGAGTTCCAGAATGCGAGTGGCAAGGCGATCCGCTCGATGGAGTTGTCTGCGACAATCCTTGTGAAAAAGAGCATCTACGGTCTCGGCTACCTGCCCCCGGTGCGCCTCTCGCTCACGGCGTATGGCACTCGGAATATCGACTCGACATTTGCCGAACTGCGCCGGCTCTCGCTGCCGACTGAGATGCATCCCGCGCGGGTCGAGAGTATCCGGCTGGAGCAGGTAACCTTCGACGACGGCTCGCTGTGGAGTTCTACTGCCGACCAGTACTGCGGGCTGACGCCGGACCCGATGCGCAGCATCGCCCGCTAGGCGGCTTCCGCCTCAGCCTACTCCCATCCGGTGATTTGGCCTGCCGTGCTATGCTTCTCCATCCCCTGACCATCTGAGCTGAGGGAAAGCTATGTCGGCCATAGAACCTGCGGTTCGCGAGGGTGTATCTGCGTCCGGTTCGGCGCCTGCGATCGGCCGTGCCGCCATGCGCAAGGCAACGTGGCGGCTGATTCCGCTCATCGCGCTCGGCTACGGCACGGCCTACATGGATCGGGTGAATATCAGCTTTGCCTCGCTGCAGATGAACGGCGACCTGCACTTCTCGGCTTCGATCTACGGGTTGGGCGCCGGACTGTTTTTTCTGAGTTACGCTGCGTGCGAGGTTCCTTCGAACCTGTTGTTGTGTCGATTCGGCGCGCGGCGCTGGCTATCGCGCATCATGATCACGTGGGGCGTGCTGGCGATCGCCATGATGTTCGTGAAGACGCCGATGCAGTTCTACGTGCTTCGTTTTCTGCTGGGCATGGCGGAAGCGGGGTTCTTTCCCGGGGTTGTCTTTTATCTCATGCAGTGGTTTCCGCCGGAGATGCGGGCGCGCGCGATCAGCCGCTTTTATGTATCGCTGCCGCTGGGCTCGGCGGTGATGGGCGCGCTAGCCGGAGCGCTGCTGAATTTACAGGGAAAGCTCGGCCTGGCGGGATGGCAGTGGCTTTTTCTCGTTGAGGGGCTTCCAGCGATCGTGTTGAGCGTGGCATTCCTGGTATGGCTTCCGGACGGCCCGGCGGATGCGAAGTGGCTCACGGGCGATGAGCGCGCGTGGGTGCTCGAACAGATTCGCGTCGACGCGTGCTCGGGCGGCCACACGCATGACGTGGGGCGTGCTCTGCTCGATCCGCGCGTGCTTCAGATCGGGCTAATTTTCTTTTGTATGCTCGGAGCGAACTATGCCTACACCTTTTCCGCGCCCGCGATTCTCATCAAGCTGACCGGATGGAACGCGACGAATGTGGGATTCCTGATCTCGGGGATGGGCCTGCTCGGCGCGGCGGGAATGATCCTGAATGCACGGCACTCAGATCGCAGGAGAGAACGCTACTGGCACGTTGCCATACCGTTCTTCATTCTGACGGGAGGGTTTCTCATTGGGGGGCTCTCGATGGCAGCATGGCTGGTGGTTCCGGCACTGTGCTTCACAACGGTCGCTTACATGGCGCTGCTTGGGCCGGTGCTGGCGATCCCTCCACTCTTCCTGAAAGGCAAGTCAATGGCAGCCGGTATTGCCGCGATGAACACTGTCGGCATGCTCGGTGGGTTCGTTGGTCCCTATTGGATGGGCATCGCGAAGGATATGACGGGCGACTACCAGCATGGCATTTTGACGCTGACGGTTCCCAGCCTCGCCGCCGCGTCGATCGTGTTGTGGATGCGGCGGGTAGCGCGGCGGCAGACGGCAGCGTCTATGATTTAGCCGGCGGCTTGCAAAGTCGCGCGAGGCGGCAACGCCTGAGCGGTCATCCTCTTGCACGCTCGATGGCCCGAACGACTGCGCGGGCCTTATTCACGCTTTCTTCATACTCGCTTTCCGGGATGGAATCGGCGACGATGCCGGCGCCTGCCTGGATGTGTCCTTGCCTGCCCTGCATGAGCAACGTGCGGATGGCGATGCAGGAAGTCAGATTGCCGGAGAAGTCGGCGTAGAGGACGCTGCCCCCATAGATGCCGCGCCGGGTAGGCTCCAGCTCTTCGATGATCTCCATGGCACGAATCTTGGGTGCGCCGCTGAGGGTTCCGGCTGGGAAGCAGGCGCGGAAGGCATCTACGGCGCTGAGATCTTTGCGCAGCTTGCCTTCGATCGAGCTGACCAGGTGCATGACGTGCGAGTAGTGCTCGACGAACATGAGGTCCTTGACCTTGATGCTTCCGTACTCGCTGACGCGGCCTACGTCGTTGCGACCCAGGTCGACGAGCATGACGTGTTCGGCGCGTTCTTTTTCGTCGTGCAGCAGTTCGGCCTCGATGCGGAGGTCTTCGTCTTCACTGCTTGCGCGCGGGCGGGTTCCAGCGATGGGACGGTATTCCACGCGCTGGCCCTGCACGCGGACGAGCAGCTCGGGCGACGATCCGACAATGTGAGTGGCCGGAGCTTTGTCCAGTCCGAAACGCAGGAAATACATGTACGGAGAAGGATTCACGATGCGCAGCGCGCGATAGATCGAGAAGGGATCGACTCCGGGTTCGACATCGAAACGCTGCGAGAGCACGACCTGAAAGACGTCTCCGGCGGCGATGTATTCTTTGGCGCGCACTACGGCCCGGAGAAAGTCCTTCTTCTTCGTCTTCGATTCAATCCTCGGCTTGCCCTGTACTTTCCTGGCTCTGATCGCGGGCAGCGGGCGAGCCAGCCGCTTTGCGAGGCGATTCAGCCGGAGCAGCGCGTTCTCATACGCGGCGAGCGGCTTCTGGCGCCGCACATCGGCAGTGACGATGAGGAGGATTTCCTTTTTGACATGGTCGAAGGCAAGTACTTCGTCGAAGAACATCAGGCAGGCGTCGGGCATTCCGAGATCGTCTTTGGTTTGTTCGGGCAGGCGCTCGATTTGCCGAACGACGTCGTAGGCGAAGAATCCTACGGCGCCGGCGGTAAAGGGAGGCAAGCCTGGGAGAGACGCCGGGGTGTGTCCTTCAAGTTCCTGTTTCCAAAGAGCGAAAATGTCGCCTTCGATCTGGCGCGTTCTTCGTTTTTCGGTGATTTCAATGGTTTTGCCCCGCGAAACCATCTTGCGATACGGCCGGATGCCGATGAACGTGTAACGGCCCACATTTTCGCCACCTTCGACGGACTCGAGCATGAAGCATTCCGGCTCGTCGGTCGCGAGGCGCAAAAACGCGGTGACGGGGGTCTCAACGTCCGCAGTGAGGGGCCGGTAGAGAGGCACCAGCGTGTGAGATCGCGCAAGACGAAGGAACTCAGAGCGCGCGGGGAGGGTGGTGCCTTTGGATCGCATGGTCAATGGCAATGGTAAACCGGGACTGGCCATCGGGCAGCGCTGGCGACGGCGGGCGCGGCACGAGAGCCGAAACGCGAAGGCCTGCAGGGAGCATCTTGTCTATCCCCCAGAGGCATCACCGAAGGTAACCCGTTGGTGAGTTGTCAAGCCTTGCGAGGGGTCGATTTCGAAGCCTATACTCGGTGAGTTTGGGCAGAATTGGATTTTCTTCAATGGGACCGCCGGCGCGTTTTTGGACGGATTTGCGGCAGGATCCTTGTAAGGCTTTGAAGTACGGACACATCCGACCATTTGGGACCGGCGGATGCGTCTGAGATCCGTGATCACCGGAGCCGCGATTCAAGAAGCGTTCATTCCGGTGAAGGAGAATCGGTCCCGGAGTGCAAGCAGGAGTAAAGGAATTTTTATGGCAACCATCTCTCTCGAGCAGGAAATCAATCCCTGGGAAGCCCAGGCTGCTCGATTCGACTTTGCAGCGCGAAAACTTAACCTCGACGAAGGCTTGTGGAAGGTGCTCCGCTACCCCGCTCGGGAAATCATTGTGCATTTCCCGGTTTCGATGGACAACGGCCGCATTGAAATGTTCACCGGGTTTCGTGTTCAGCATTCGGTGGCGCGCGGTCCGGGCAAGGGCGGCATTCGCTATACGCCGGACGTTTCTCTCGACGAAGTGCGCGCCCTGGCCAGCTGGATGACCTGGAAGTGCGCCGTGGTCAACATCCCCTTTGGCGGAGCCAAAGGCGGAGTGATCTGCGATCCCAAGAAGATGTCCACTGGCGAACTGGAGCGCATGACGCGCCGCTATACCGCCGAGATCATTGAATTTATCGGGCCGGAGAAGGACGTGCCCGCCCCCGACGTCAACACCAATGAGCAGGTGATGGCGTGGATCATGGATACCTATTCCATGCACATGCGCCAGACGGTCACCAGCGTGGTGACCGGCAAGCCGATCAACATGGGCGGATCGCGCGGCCGTCGCGAGGCCACAGGGCGCGGCGTCAGCGTGGTGTGCGACGAGGCTCTCAAGCACCTGAATATGCGGCGCGATGGGTGCCGGGTGATTGTTCAGGGCTTCGGCAACGTCGGCTCCAACGCTGCCAAACTCATGCAGGACAAGGGCTACAAGATTGTCGGCGTCGCCGAATTCGAAGGCGGTCTCTTCAACCCCAATGGCATCGACGTCTGCTCGCTGATTGAGTATCGCCAGCGCAACGGCTCGATTCTCGGGTTCAAGGGCGCTGAAGCCTATGACCCGATCGAGATGCTCACGGCTGAGTGCGAAATCCTGATCCCGGCGGCGACCGAAAATGTGATTACCAGCCGCAACGCTGAGCAGATTCGGGCGCGTATTGTGTGCGAAGGCGCCAACGGACCCACGACCGCGGTCGCCGACGAGATTCTCGCTGACAAGCGCATTTTTATCATTCCGGACATCCTGGCCAACGCAGGCGGCGTGACTGCTTCGTACTTCGAGTGGGTGCAGGACCGTCAGGGCTACTTTTGGAAGGAAGCCATCGTCAACGAACAGCTGGACAGCATTCTGGCCGAGAGCTTCGATGATGTCGTCCGCTACTCCGAGGCTCACAACGTCAACAATCGCATTGCCGCTTACATGCTGGCCATCGACCGTGTAGCTTTCACGATCAAGCAGCGTGGCATCTACGCCTGAGGACTGGCCGTCCAGGCGCATGCGCTTTGCGCCATCCTGCTTCGGCAGATTCGGGCGCTCTCGTTGGTCGCGGAATAGAGTATGGGGGTGCCATAACGGTGCCCCCGTTCTTCGCGCGGGCAGCCCCGAAATCACGACTCCTTAGCTGCTTGCCGGAGAGAGCTTGCCTGGAAATCTCCGCGCCGGTTTCGCATTCCCCGGCCGCCTGGCTGCCGCCCGCATCTCATCCATGTTCTGCCAGTAGAGGTCGAGAGCCTGTCGGCCGCGGCGCACAAGCGCTGCCGTCGTCAGGGTGCGCTTACGCTCTATCGTCTTCTCAATCTCGATAAGACCGGCCTCTTCAAGACGAGTGAGTTGGACGGAAAGGTTTCCGCGGGTCAAGCCAGTAGCGCGCTCGATAAAGAGAAAATCAGCGCGTTCGCAGGCCGCTAGTACCGTCAAAATCGCCAGTCGCGCCGGTTCGTGAATTGTCCGATCAATTTCCGGCATAGAACGCTGCGGTTCAGTCATACGAAACCTCCGGACGCGCGCTGAGGAGATGGTTGAGAAGCCAGTGATCGTAGAGGCTCAGAACAAGAAGCGTCGTGCAAACGATCTCTGGTAGAAGCCATTTCGACGAGTGCAAAAGAGGCACAAAGGGAACGCCGAGGACGGCGAAGAAGATAGCCGCGGACCCTGCAATGTACAAAGCGCGTCGCAGTTGAATAAAGCCATTCGCCGGAGCAGGATAGAAGCATCTGGGCAGAGTAAGCCACAACGTAATCCACAAATTCAGTGCACTCCGGTGTGCGTCCAAGCCACGGAAAAGACCAGTTCCAACGAAGACGGCCCAAATCCCAAGCCAGGCCCAGAAAAGGACGGGGGTGCGACGGGGAGCAGGTTTAGTGTCCAGAATACTGAGCGGCTTGGCTTCAGAGATTTCAGGGGCACGATTTTGGACCATCCCGTATCGCTTGTACCAAGCATGTATGCATGGAACACCGACGGGAAGGAAAAGCGCGATGATACTGACCGCGACGATCAGAACATGCCCGCGCGAAAGGTGTGTCGAGGAGCTTAGAAAACACAGGAAGAGCAATCCGGCCCAGAACCATGCAAAATAAAGGCCCTGCAAGTCATGGAAGTGCTCGGTAACGTAACGAAGTTCCTCTCCACGGTGGGTTGTAGCTGGCAAAGCGTCAGTACGTGTCATCGTTCTTCCTTCAGATCATCGTTTCCGTACACTCGCCCATACTTCTTTGGGGTAGTTTATGCTATGAACTGATTCACAGCAAGAATCAATCCGCAGGAAAAGTGGTTCGAATCGGAACTGCAGTGACACTCGCCAGATGAGGATATGGAGTCGGAGAGGTAAGCGGTGCCAGGCGTGACAAAAGTTCCGCCCGGTCCAAGCGCCGTCCTTGCTGGTGCATAATGACCGTAGGGCCAGAGGATAAGGCACGCTCCAGAGTTTCCGAGCCCACCGAGCGAAATTCGTGAATCTGCCCAACTCCATCACGATGATCCGGATCTTCGCGGTGCCGATCCTGATCTGGATGCTCTCGCCGCACTTTCCGCGCGGCGGCTGGCATGGCGAGCAGGAGATTGTCGCCTCGCTCTTCTTCATCCTGGTTTCCATCACGGACGGAGTTGACGGGTATCTCGCCCGGCGCAGGGGCCAGATCACGACGATGGGGATGCTGCTCGATCCGCTTGCCGATAAGCTGCTGATCACAGCCGCCTACATCGCGCTCGTTGAGTACAACCCGCACGTCGTCAAGCCCTGGATTGCCGTCCTTGTGATTGGCCGGGAATTTCTAGTCAGCGGTTTGCGCTCGATTGCCTCCGCTGAGGGTTTCACCATTGAGGCGAGCGATCTGGGGAAGCTAAAGACGGTGATACAGATTGTTTCCGTCGTGGCGGCGATACTGGCGCATGGCTGGTACGTCTGGCGTTTCGGATGGTTCATCATGCCGGTCGATCTGATTGCTGTGGTCGGCGTGTACTGGATGGCGACGGTGTCCACGATTTCGGCAATTGACTACTTCGTTGGGTTTTGGCATAAGATCGAGCACGCATCGAGCGGACGGCGCACGCGCGATAACAGCTTTGTGCTCTCCCGCCGCAAGAAAGACCTGCCCGCGGCCAACAAAATCTGAGCGGCTAGTGTTTTGGGATGAGCTGAATTGTGCCGACTTCGAGTACCTTTCCCACGGCGATCGGATGGAATTCCATGTCGGCTGGGATCTCGATGGCCAACCTCTTTTCCATCAGAATCAGCTTCGGAGATGGAGCGACGAAAGCTCGCAACGGCTCAGGGTCGGCATAGCGGCGAGCCTGATGGAGAGTGTCGGGAGAACTCACCATGTATACCTGCTGCAGCGGTCGTCGTACCTTGAACAGTAACGACGGGAGCTGCGCGACTACATCTTCTTGCCAGAGAAGGATGGGTCCGGGGAGGCCCGCCACATCGGGCTTGGCAAGGGCCGTCTGTAGCAGTGTCTCGGCCTCGCGGTCGGCATGCAGGACGGCTCCGGTGGTGCTTCGGGTAGAGGTCAGACTTTGCCGGAGGGATTTTGTGGCTGCTGGGGCGATGCCAAGTGCGGCGACAGCGACAAGTCCTGCTGTCCAGACGAATCTGCGACTGCGATTTTCAAACTGGGCAGCCAGCCAGTCTCCGGTGAGCAGGGCAAGCGCGGGATATGCCGGGAAAATATATTTCGGACTTCGCGTGGCAATGACCGAAAAAAAGATCAGTACGACGGCAGCAAAGGCTAGCCACTCGCGCAGGTCAATGTGCATTTTGGGCCGCCGCGCCTGCCACCACAGGGCAAAAGGAAAAAGTAACAGCCACGGTGACGTATACGTCACGAGTACTTTCGCGTAATACCACCAGGGTGTCGCGTGGCCTTCCATCTGGGTTGTGGCACGGGCGATCACATGCAGCCCCAGGTATTCGCTCAGAAATCCACGGCCAAATGAATGCAACATGTAGAGGTGCCAGGGCAGCACCAGTGCTGCGAAAAGACATATCCCCCCGAGAGACGGCCAGCCCAGCTGGCGCCAGCTCCAATGGTTCCATACGAGCAGCACTGCCAGGGTAAGCAAGAGAGTTACGCTGGCGGCGCCCTTGGTCATAGCCGCTATTGCGAAGCCCGTCCAGAACCAGTACCACCCGTTCAACTCGCCTGTCCTGACCTTGGCCAGGCCCCAAAGAGCAATGCAGCAGCCGAGCGTCAGCAGGGCGTCCAGTTCGCCCATGCGGGCGACGCGCAGAAATCCGAAAGTGGTTAACAGAATGATGGTGCCGATCCATGCGGCTTTCCAGTTGCGCACCCGCAGGGCTGCGGCATGCACGATGCCCACGATTCCCACACTTGCCAGGGCTGAGGCCGCTCGCGCACAGAACTCGCTGACGCCAAACAGGCGGAAAAAGATCGCTGTTAGCCAGAGGCCGAGTGGGGGCTTCTCAAACCAGGGCTGAAAATGCCAGTGCGGAACGAGCCAGCTTCGCCCCAGAAACTCCCGGGCGACTTCGGCATAGATGCCTTCGTCCCAGTCGGCGAGCATTTTGTGACCCAACAGGGGAAACAGCGCCAGAGCCGAGACCAGCATTGCAAGGCTGACTGAAAGCGACCGGCGACGACGCCACGCCCGGGCCTGGGGCGAATCTGGCAGAGGCACGGTTGTTGGTGAGGACTTTTCCCTGCTTGTCTCGAATGAGGAAGTCACGCTCGGCCCTGGAACGGCAAGGAAGAAGGTATCGATTACGCATCCTGTGTTGGATACCGGACACTTCATAAGCATCGCACTTTATCTCGTCGCGCGAGTGCGTCTTTTTCCACCCATTATTCCGTCTCTTGTTTGAGAGGTTCGCGCGGGCACTCTTCCAGAGTTTCTCCCCGGTTGATCCTCCAACATGGAAAAGCCCCGGTGGTTCGTGGGTCCACCGGGGCTCTCCTGTTTGCGCCTGTTCGAGAGGTTATGCCGACGCCGCATGTGCATGCGGATGGGCTGCGCGCGTCAATTGGTGTACGAAGTGGTAAGGCGGCCAGGGTCCGGAGAGCTGCATCTGGCAGTCCTTCATCACTTGGCTCGCGCTCGAGTACTTGTTCTGATAGCGCTCCACGCCCTTGTGATCGATCAGGTGAGCGATATCGAGGAGCATTTTCCCGGCATCCGTGCGCTTGCAGGAAATCTCCTCGGCCAGGGGCGAGAACATCCGGTGCATCTGCACGGATACCGCTCGCGCCTTGGTCTGGCGCTCGCGCTGCAGTGTGGCACTCTCGCGGAGGTTGGTTAAATATTCCCGGCCAACCCTGCTGATTTCGGCCGGAATTACGCGCCGTATCTGGTCACGGCAGCAATCGTCGAGCGTCACCTTCAGGTGCATCTCGGCCTTGCCGCGCAACCGTTCGATATTGGTAATAAACTGCCGCTGATTGGACCGAATCGAGCGACGAAGGGCGTCGTCATCGGCAAACACAGTGCCAAAGCGGAAGGGAAGCACTGTCGAAGTCTTGAAGCAGTCCGCGATCACGCGCGCGTGATCCATGGCTGCCTTCTGAGTGAAATTGTCTACTGGGGAATGTTCGCTGACGATGACGGCTAAATCACTGGCTGGGTAGAGGAAGACCTGGTTGCCCTGAATGCCCGAAACCGCTTCCATTGGAATTGGTTTACGGTGACGAATTAGCTCAGGGAAGGCTTGTTTTTCTGTAATGCAGTAGGCATACCATGCCATAGAGAATCGCTCCACGCTTGCTTTACGAAGGATTGGGACATCTGCAATTTCGAGGATTGACTGCGTGTATTTTGATCTCCGCCGCGTTCGCTCACACAGCGAACTGCAACGATCCTGCAACGAACTGGAACGTATGCTATCCCCGTGAATTAAGAACTGGCAATACGCGCCGCCTTTTCCACAGTAAAGTTAGCAAGAGAATCGCAATTGGATTTGGTATTACTGCAATTTATATTCGTCAAGTCAACGAATCACGACATCATTGAAAATCAAGGCTGAAAGGCGACATTTCTGGAGCAGGCCATCCCATCCCGAACTGCGCTTCGCGTGGCGTTGCGCCGCGCTGCTCATCAGATTTACGACTCGCCGGTGGTCTTTGCAGACCCGATTGCCGTTCCGATCCTGGGGAAGAGTTACGCGGAGGAGCTACGGCGGACTCCACTGCGGGCCGATCGGCCTTTCTCGGTTGGGCTGCGGGCCTTTTTGGTTGCGCGGAGCCGCTATGCCGAAGACAATCTGCGCCGGGCTGTTGCGGGCGGCGTTCGGCAGTATGTTCTGCTCGGCGCGGGTCTCGACACCTTCGCGTACCGGAATCCGTATACGGAGCTGCGGGTGTTCGAGGTGGATCATCCGGCGACGCAAGGGTGGAAGCGCGAGCTGCTGCAGCGGGGGAGCATTGCTGTTCCGGGCAGCCTGAGCTTCGTGCCGGTGGACTTCGAGACGCAGTCGCTCTCGGCGCAGCTTGATGCCGCTGGCTTTGATCACGGCGCGCCTGCGTTCTTTGCGTGGCTGGGAGTTGTTCCATACTTGACGCTGACCGCCTTCCGGTCCACGCTCGGCTTCATCGCGGAGCAGCCAGTGAGCAGCGGGGTGACTCTGGATTATGGGCAACCGCGCGAGGCTCTGCCTTTCCTCGAACGGCTGGCACATGACTCACTGGCATCGAGAGTTCAGAACGCGGGCGAACCCTTCCGGCTTTTCTTTACGCCTGCGGAGATCGCAGCGGAGTTCGCAGGCTTTCGGAGCATCGAGGATCTGGGTTCGACTGAGATCAATACGCGGTACTTCCGGGATAGGACCGATCAGCTTGCGATACGTGGGTCGGCGGGACGGCTTCTTTGCGCCTGGAGGTAGGAAGTGCGGAGGACAGGGCGCTTCTTCCAGATCGACGACCAGGTGACGCGGCGTGCGGTTGATGCATCTGAAGCCTGTGGGAGAGAAGAGATTGCAAACGACAGCGATCGACCGCCGCAACTTTGTGAAGCTCGCTTCAATGGCGGGAATTGTTGCGGCATCGGGCCGCGGGTTTGCGAAGACTCGAAATGAGGATGCCCTCATCGACGAGTTGTCGAAGCGGTGCTTCCGCTACTTCTGGGACGCGATCGACCCAGAAACCGGCATCTGCCGTGATCTGATTCACGGCAATCCAGTCGACAATGCGACGAAAGGGGACGAGGCGCGTGGCAGTACCGGCGTCACCGGCTTCTGCCTGACCGCGATGTGCATCGGTGCGGAGAGAAAGTGGATCCCGCGGCAGCAGGCGAAAGATCGCGTTCGCCGCGCCTTGCGCAGCTACACGAACGGCAAGGTGCTGGCGACGAATGGCTGGTTCTATCACTTCAACGACGTTCATACAGGCCAGCGGTGGAAGGAAGCCGAGATCTCGACCAGCGACTCCATCTGGCTCCTAGCAGGAGCACTTACCTGCCGTCGGTGCTTTCACGAAGACCACGAGATCGGAGACCTGGCTACGCTCCTGTACAGCCGGTACGACTTTCCATGGATGACAAATGGAAACGGCATGCTACTTTCGCATGGGTGGCGGCCGGAAGGATTTATCAAGTTCCGGTATGACAAATACTGCCAGCTCGCGGCGATGTATTTGCTGGGCATCGGCTCACCGACGCACCCGTTACCACCCGAAGCGTGGTATGCGTGGGGGCGTGATCCGAATTCTTACGACCAGTACAAGTACATCGGCAAATCGCTGCTCTGGACCTATCAATATCCCTTCGCGTGGTTCGATTTCCGGGGACGCCGCGAGGTTCGCGGAACAAAGGTAGACTGGTTTGAGAACTGCCAGATCGCGACCCGCGCTCATCGCGAGTGGTGCAGCACGGAGCTTTCGAAGCAGTTCCCGGACTACTCAGCGGAGATCTGGGGAATTACAAGTTCTTCGAGTCCCACCGGCTACAGAGCCTGGGGAGGGCCGCCCCTGCAATCGAAAGTGGATGGGAGTGTCGTCCCCTGTGCTGCGGGCGGTTCCCTCATGCTGACGCCGGACATTTGTGTTCCCGCAATGCACGCGATGAAGGATAAATATGGCGACAGGATATGGGGCAAATACGGATTCGCCGATGCATTCAATCCCGCGACTGGATGGGTTTCTTCCGATACCCTCGGCCTGGACGTGGGTATGACGCTGCTCAGCGCGGAAAATCTCCGGCGAGGGAGTGTCTGGAATTGGTTTATGGCCAATCCGGAGCCTCAGAAGGCCATGCGTCTCGCCGGGATCGAGAAGGTCCACGGCAACCCTGATGAATAGGCGGAATATTTTGCAGTTCCCGCGATCTAACCGCCATGGAGCTGGCTAGATCTGCGAATAAGTGGTGGGGCTGAGGAACAAATTCGAAATGTTGCTCACGATCGATTCGAAACTGTAACGCGGCGAGGCGGACAGCGCTTTCCATGCCGGATCGTTGCGAAATACATCCCATTTGGCGTTCATCTCGGTCAGGTCCGAGAAGCTCAGCATGTAAGTCAGGTTGGGCATCCGGGGGCCAATCAGCGTGTCTCCGTAGAAAACCTGTCCGAAACCGGCCTTCTGAAAAATGTCGAACTCGCCGTGGTGGAACATCTCCACTTTGCGGACGTGATCCTGGCTGCTCGCGCTTTCGTAGGTGCGCAGTTGAAAGATTCGCTTGCCATGCTGTGCGGTTGCCGGCGGCACAATCAACTGGGGCCAGCCTTCGAAGGCAATGAGAAGTGAGCTCTCAATCCGCTGGAAAGCAGGTTCTTTGGCTGGTGCATTCCAGAAAGGCTCGGCCGCCTTCATAAATGCCTCATCGTGGGGCAGGCGCAGTTCGGCGGTGGCCAGTGTCTCAAGCGAGGTGCTCGGCAGGAGCAGGAAAAGGGTTGGGGTCTCCGGGCCTATGTCGAGGTTGAAGGCACCGACGGGCGATATTCCGAGGCGGTTGAGCGCGGGGATCAGCGCGTCGGACACATAGCTGTTGGTGAGCTGGATCTGAGGGCCGGACTGCAGGTGATATTTGCGTATTTCATAGTATTCACGAGGCTTTCCTGAAGGCGTTTGCGCTCTGGACTCCTTCGCGAGCGCGAGAGCGGATGCGGCGAGGGACGAAGTCAGGAATTGACGTCTTTTCACGGGTCCTCCATGCAGGTTCTCGGGATTGTCAAAAGGCGATTCGCCTCTAGTGTGCCACGTGTGCCAGCAGCACGCCGGTCATGACCAACAAGGCCACGAGCAGAACCCCGAATC
The DNA here is from genome assembly GCA_013289875.1 of Acidobacteriota bacterium. GTDB lineage: Bacteria > Acidobacteriota > Terriglobia > Terriglobales > Acidobacteriaceae > Silvibacterium. Next base: position 14,855 of record JABCZC010000018.1, read on the forward strand.
CCACTGCCGCTGCTCGCACCAGTCTGGCGAGGGCCTGTACACCCCCGAGGAGCTCTGTCTGGGCTGCTGTCTGTTTTTCCGATGCAACCCGCAGTCGAGTAAGCTCTTCTTCGAGGCTTTTCAACTGGAGCGACTGATCCTGCACCGCGGTGTTTACGTTGCTCTGGATCGCCTGGATTCTGGCTACGGTCTGACGCAACTCGTTGGACAGCCCCGCGTTTTGCGGGGAGCCGAGTTCGATGCCGAGAAGAGGCAGAAGGCGCGCCAGGTGGGGCAGAAGAGGCTTGAGCTGGAGCAGGACTTTCCACATAGGGTTTTCTTTCGAGTTTCTGGCTTCTTCAGGGGTGAGAATCTCGGCCGGCCTGTTGTCGGAGGCAAGCTCGATGAGCCGGTCTACTTGAGAGAAGGCGGAGTTTGGTTGGGAAGCTTTACATGCGCTTGCGGGCTTTTCGTCATTCATGGAGGCCTGCAACCAATATAGACAGAGTCATGAGATGCGGCGAGAGCCTACTTTGCGGAGCCTGATTTGGCAGGCTCCGTCTGTCGGGCTGCTTCGGCCTGCTGGCGCAGGGCATGAACTACCACGCGCAACATTTCTTCCTCAGGGGCGGGCTTGCCTGTCCAGATCTCGAACTGCCGGGCTCCCTGGTGAACGAACATCTCCACGCCTGTGACCACGGGAATGCCTTTCTCGCGCGCCATGCGAATGAGGGGCGTTTCGAGAGGGTTATAGACCAGATCGAAGACCAGCCGCGCGTTGATCTCATTCGGCTCGAGGAGGCTTGCGGGCTTGACTCCCTGCATACCGGCAGGCGTGGCATTGATGATGACATCAAAACTGGTCTTAGCCAGTTGCTCGCGCTTGAGGGTCTTGGCCTTGGCCTGACGCGCGAGCTTCTGCGCCGTCTCGGCGGTGCGGTTCAGCACGAAGACTTCCGCGCCCTTATCCTTTAGCCCGAAGACAGCAGCGCGCGCTGCGCCTCCCGCGCCCATGACGAGGATCTTCGCGCCTTTCAACTGCAGGCGCCGCTCGAGGGGGCGGATGATCGCGGCAACGTCGGTGTTGAAGCCGTAAAGCTTGCCCTCCTGCGAGCGGACGACCGTGTTGCAGGCGCCGACCTTCTCGGAGAGGGGATCGGTCTTCTCCAGGTGCTCAAGAATCTCTTCTTTGAGCGGCATGGTGACGGCCAGCCCGCTGATGGGCACCTCGCGCACGAGTGTGAGCAGGTCGCTGAGCCGGTTGGTCTGCAGGGCCAGGAAGACAGCATTGACGGTTTCGCGGCGAAAGGCGGTGTTCATCATGAGCGGCGAGAGCGAATGTTTGACGGGATTCCCGGCCACTCCATAGACCTTGGTGGCGGCGTCGAGCTGGTCGATGCGGTAGGTTTCGTTGAGGGTACGAACGGAAATCTGTCCGGGTCCTGTTTCTTCGCCTACGTGCGCGGCCGCAAAGGTAAACACGCTGCCGGCGCGCAGGCCAAGGATGCGGCTGATGATTCCCTGATCGCCCATGCAGATGCCGATGACGTTTGCCATATCGCGGGTGCGCTCGAGAAAGCGCATCATGGTCACGTTGTCCGCCAGCGTTTTGGCGGTCGAAACAATCTTGATGAACTCGGGCTCGTAGGGCCGGATGCGCTCAAAGACGCCGTCGAGATCCTTGGTTGTTGAGAAGTCGTGGTAGCTGATGATGAGCGCCGCGCCGTGCGCGTGCAGCTTGTCCAGTTGGCCGCTCTTGAGGGCTTCGGCCGTCTGCAGTTCAACGTCGACGAGGTGGAATCCGGAGGACGCCGCTTTCGCCAGCACTTCCATTTCGGCCGCGATGGCACCTTTGAACTTACCTCCAGTCGCCACACGCCGGCAGGTGGCAACGGCCGTGACTTCGCTGCGTTCGCTCAGAAACTGCTTGATTTTGGGCAGGGCAGTCAGCGGCGTGGGCAGGTAATCCAGGCGAAATTCGAGAAAAGTGTTCTCGCGCACCGCCTCCAGAGCCTTCTCCACCATTTCAGCGGGAGTCGACCCGATGATGGCAACGCAGACTTTTCCTATCCGCGAGCGAATGAAATGGGGGGAAAGCGCCGTCACCACGCGCTCCTTGCTGGCGGGCGCTTCGTGTACATCTTTGCGAGTGGCTTTCATGGCGGCAATTGCGGCATCTTACCGGGTGCGTCGATAGGATGCAACATCTCTTCCGTGAATCCTTTTAACCCCCTTCATTTCGGGCCTGCGGAGCGGTTCCTGCGTTACCCTTCTATGTGGATAAGAGGTGGCACGTATGACCGACGTCGCGATCCAACCGACAGTGAGCGCTCCCCCTGAAAATATCTTTCCTCACCCCTGGAATCCCGATGGCTCGGGCTCGATTTCGACCGCCAGCCTGGAGGGCTGGGTGCAGGCTCGGCTTGCGCGCCACCAGCAGGCGATCGACCGACTGCTGGCCATCGAGGGGCCGCGCACGCCCGAAAACACGCTGCGCCGGTATGACGAGGCGGTCGCGGAACTCTCGGCAACGGGGTCGCAGACGGCCCTGCTCAACAGCGTGTATCCCGAGAAGGCGATCCGCGACGCTGCCCAGGATCTGACCCAGGTTATCGCCCAGGCTGGAGTAGCACTGGGGCTGAACCAGGACGTGTACAAGGCGCTCAGCGGCATTCCGCTGGACGGGCTCGACGACGCGACTCGGCACTATCTGAAACGCACCCTGCTGCAGTACCGGTTGGCTGGTGTGGATAAGGACGACGCGAGCCGTGCGCGCATCAAGGAACTGCAGGAAAAGGCGACCCTGCTGTCGCTTACCTTCAGCCGTAATGTGCAGGAGAATGTGAATACGGTGACAGTCGAGGAACCGGCGGAACTCTACGGACTGCCAGCGGACTTCCTACAGGCCCACCAGGCGGGCGCGGATGGGAAAATCACTCTCACTACGGATTTTCCCGATTACCTGCCGGTGATGACCTTCGCGCAGTCGGGCGCGCTGCGCAGGCGGATGTTCCTGGCGTACAACACGCGCGCGTATCCGCAAAATCGGCAGATCCTGCTCGATCTGCTGGCGCTTCGCAAGGAGGTTGCGACCATTCTCGGTTTCACGAACTGGGCCGATCTGGCTACGGCCGACCAGATGATGGAGTCGGCGGAGAATATGCGGGCATTTCTCGACGAACTGGACGTGGCGTCGAAAGGCGGAGCGGAGAAAGAGTGCTCCATGATTCTGGATTTCGCTCGCAGCCGCCAGCAGGGCCTGGAGGCGATCGATGCGTCCAGCCGCGGCTACTGGCTGGAGCAGTACCGCCGCTCGGCCTTCGAATTCGACTCGCAGTCTGTGCGTCCGTACTTCCCCTATGACCGCGTGGAGCAAGGTGTGTTGGCGACGGCGGCCCGGTTGTTTCAGGTCGAGTTTCGCAAGGTGGAGGATGCCCAGGCCTGGCATGCCGATGTGGTGACCTATGAGGTTTACGAGCAAGGCTCCTCCAACCGCGAGGATCGCACCACATTGATCGGGCGGTTCTACCTGGATATGCATCCCCGCGAGGGAAAAGACAAGTGGTTCTCGGCGCACCCGCTGATTCCCGGCGTTTTCGATCATCCCGAAGGAGAGCATTGTGCGCCTCAGCAGATTCCAGAAGCGGCGCTGATCTGCAATTTTCCGGGCGGCAAGGCGGGAGAGCCGGGGCTGATGCAGCACTCCGATGTGGTGACTTACTTTCACGAGTTCGGGCACCTGATGCATGCGCTGCTGGGTGGACACCAGAGATGGGCGGGGCTGAGCGGTATCGCCACGGAAGGGGATTTCGTCGAGGTTCCTTCGCAGATGCTAGAAGAGTTCTTCCGCGATCACCGGCTGCTGGCTACCTTCGCGCATCACCACGATACCGGCGAGCCGATACCGGCGGAGCTGGTCATGCGCATGAATCGCGCAGGGGCGTTTGGCCGCGCTGACTGGGTGCGAACGCAGCTTTTCTACACAACCTACTCGCTTGTCACGCATACCGAGGACCCGGCCACGCTGGACTTAGACGAGCTGTTCCAGTCGCTTTATGCGCGTTTTCTGCCGTATACGTGGATCGACGGCAACCGCATGTATGCGAGCTTCACACACCTGGTGGGCTATTCGTCGAACTACTACACCTATCTCTACGACAAGGTGATCGCGCTGGACTTCTACAGCGTGTTTTCGCGCACCAATCCCCTCGACGACTCCACTTCGATGAAGTATCGCCGCACCGTGCTGGAACCCGGCGGGTCGATTCCCGGCAAACAGCTCGTACTTCACTTTCTTGGGCGCAACCAGTCGACGGACGCCTTCACAAATTGGATCGGCGAGGAATTTCAGGCCGGGGCGTCGGTCTATGATTAGGCCACATCGCGCTGTCGACGCTCTTCGACTCGCAGCAGCGTATACATGGAAGATGCGGAAGCCAGCGGGGAGACCGTTCATCTCAGGCGACAAGCGGCTGTTGGACGTGGCGGAGCAATTAGGTTTTCGGGTGATTGCGGTCTAGTGGACAGGTCGGGTTCATTATCCAGCACCGGTCGATACTCAAATGGCAAGAGACGATTCGAGAAGGAGAGCACTATGCCTGGTTCCGCGGTTCTGAGAAAAGCTTTTGAGGGCAAATGGGCGCTGGTGACAGGCGCGAGCGCTGGCATCGGCGAGGCTCTGGCGATTGAACTGGCTGCGGCGGGAGCGAATCTGATCCTGACTGCGCGGCGGGCCGAGCGGCTGGAGACGCTAGCCAGGCGCCTGGGGAGCGAACACAAAATTCAGACGCAGGTGATCCCGGCCGACCTGGCAGATCCTGGCGCTCCGCAAGAGCTTTTTGATGCGACGGAAGGCCGCGGGACCGCGGTCGATGTTCTGATCAACAACGCGGGCTTCGGCTATTACGGCGAATTTGTGGCCGGGGATCAGTCCTGGCAGCGCACGATGGTCGATGTGAACTGCGCTGCGGTGGTCGACCTGACGCGGCTGTTTCTGCCGCGCATGACCGAGCGAAAAAGAGGCTACATCATGATCGTGGCTTCGACGGCAGCGTACCAGCCTGTCGCCTATATGGCGACCTATGCGGCAACGAAAGCTTTCGACCGCATGCTGGCTGAAGCGCTGGCAGAGGAGACGGCGCGGTTTGGCATCCGGGTGAGCGCGCTGTGTCCGGGTCCGACAGAGTCGGAGTTTGGCGAAGTGGCGGGCGTACGCGTGGGCGAGAGCCGCAAGTTTCAATCGGCCGCCGCGGTTGCCCGGATTGGCTTACAGGGCATGGTGAAGGGCAAGACGTGGGTAATTCCTTATGGCAGCGGACGGGCACAGGTCTTTATGCAACGCTTTGTGCCGCGTCGCATGGTCACAGGAGCGGCCGAGCGGATGTTCCGGCCGGACAGCGTAAAAGAAGCTCTGAAGAAATGACGTGGCGCAAATGAGCGGAGGCTCGATGGTTTTGCTGTTGTCTCGGTGGTGTGTGCGATTGAAGCTCGTTGGCCTTTTGGCGACCTTGATCTTTTTCCTTTCACAATTTTCAGCGGCGCAGGTGCTCACGGTGCCAACGCAACCGCAGGCGCAGCAACCGCCGGCAAGCCAGGGCGCCGCACCTGCACAACCGCAGATCGATCCCGCGATTCGCGCAAAGATTGCCGACGAATTAAAAGAGAAAAAATTCGATGAGGCGGTCGCAGATGCGAAGACGATTCTGGAAAAGAATCCAGAGAGCCCACAGGCGAACAAGCTGGTTGGCGTTGTGCTTCTGGACGCGCAGAAGCCTGCCGATGCCTTGACGTATTTTCAGAAAGCCCTGAGTCTCGACGCTGATGATGCGAGCGTGCATGAGCTCTTGTTGCAGGCTTACGCCGGGATGGGCGACAAGGCAAAACGTGATGAGCAGCGCGCCATTCTGCGGAGCCTGCACAGCGATGGGAAGCACCCTCAGCTGGCTCAGGAACAGGGCTTGATGATCGAGATGATTCCGGTTGGCGACAAAGTAATTCAGGTCTTTGAGTTTTATGAGCCGGCGGGGAGGTTCCACTTCTATTACCGATTCAATGTTTTCGATGCCAGCGGCAAGATGGAGCGTTTCTACGCACTCGAGTCCGACGATGCGGACCAGGCGATGTATGCCCAGCAACATCCGAAGGAAGCGGCGGCGGGCGAGCGGCGTTTCTCCATCGACTCCTACGAGCAAAAGAAGCCGGACTCGGTGACGCAGGGATTGGTCGGATTTATTGACGGGCAGCCGAGTTATGACGATCTGCGCGCGCGGATTGTGAGGCTCGTGTCAAGCGAGCAGGCTGCGGCTCCGGCCACCCCCGCGCCGGGAACAACCGCTCCCGCTGCTCCGAAATAGCCGTTCTGCTATTTGTTTTTTGATTCGTAGACTGTTGATCGCGTCCAGTACGTCTGGTTATCCCAGTTGATGTGGTTGCCGTCAGTGGTGACGGCTCCCTCGATGCGGTTGCCCTTCCAATACGTCGTCAGGTTGCCAGATGCATCGATCTGGCCGGTGCCATTACCACCCTGGCCGTTGTCGAGATTCAGATTGTTGCCGCGCTGCCGAATGGAGCAGGGCTGAGAGCGAATCCCATCCGCGTACCACGTCCCGGTCAGGTTTACCGGCTGATGCGCCCCGGCCTGCCCACGGGCGCCGCAGCGCAGCCAGTACGTGCCGTTCGTCCAGTCAATCTGGCTGCTGTTCGGGCTGAGCGTTCCGGTCACAGATTGCCATCCGGGCGCGACGATGCTCCTGGAACCCTGTGGACGGCCCACCGAAGTGTCTCCGAGCCCGTTATCCAGTGTGAGATAGCTTCCGCTGTCGGTGATGGTCGCGTGATTCGTGGGGTCTCCGTCGCCGCACCAAGTACCCAGGAAGGCCCGGGCCTGCGACATTTCCGAAGGAAACTGCACGGCGAAAGCCTCCTTCACGCTGTGCTGGAGACTGGCAGAAGCTTGCGGTATGGGAATGACTGCATCCGGAGGTGCGCCGCCCCATTGCCAGAAGTTCAGCCACGCCGCTTTGGCGAGATACGCGGAAAGGTCAGGGCTGGGAAATCGCTGGGTATAGGGAACCGCCCAGCCGATCTCCAGGCCGCCTATCTGCTCGGGAAGATTCTGGGGCACGCCGGTTCGCTTTTCGATGATCGAAGGATCGAGCCGGCCGGCCACGGAGAACTTCACCAGCCGATGAATCGCGCCATTGTCCTGTGCATATAGATCGAGTCCGTTGGCTGCGGCAAGCTCGGCCAGCATCACCAGCGGTCCCAGCGCATAGAGCTGATAGTGCTCGGCCATCCCGGCGCGATTCATCTCCGCCGTGAGCGATCCGTCGGGACGTATCGCATCAACCCCCATTTGATACGTCGCCAGGCCCCAGATGAATGCATCCACGTCGTCGTCGGCGATGCCCTGGGCTGCGAGTGAGAGGCCGGCCCAATAGATGTGGTTGTTGAAGCCATCGCTGCCTGGCTTGGTGCGCTGCACATCGAAGTAGACGCGCACGCGCGTGGCCACCAGTCGAAACCACTTCTGGATATCGGCATCCTGGTCTGGAGTTCCTTCGCCGCTGTTGCGTACTTTGAGGTAGGCGATCGCTGTGCCGCTGAGCATCCAGTTCTGCATAGCGGCGATCTGCGGCTTCTTGTCGGTCCATGCGCCGGCCTGCGCCGCGGCATTGAGCAGCGAGTAGACGCAGGCGGCTGCCTGCGCTTAACCAAGCGTCGGCAGCGACTGTGGTGTATTGGCCGAGATGTGTAGGACCTGCGGTGGCGGCATTGAATGCGGCTAGCTTCTTCGGATCGATGACGGAGTTCTGCTTGTCGGTGTAATAGCCTTCGATGTCGAGCGTTTTGGCGAAAGCGGGCGGTGCCGGACAGGTGTACGGAGCGTCGGTCGGCGAGATATTCAAGCCATCCCACGGAGAGCGGAGTCTCCCCGCGTGCGCTGTCACGGCCAGCCAGACAAGCATTCCCGCCACAAGAGGCCAGCATTTCGAAACGCTTCGCATTGTGCCCATCATTTTAACCCCGTTCGGATGTGTCCAGCGGGTTGACCTCGAAGGCTTGCGGATATCCGACTAAAACGTTTGAGCTTGACTCCTGTTTTTCACGGTAATTACGATGAGCAGGCGCCAAGGCAGCACGAACGCCGCCGCTATTTTTTGACTCCCCGAAGGAGAAACATGAAGTTTGTGAAGTTCAGGAACTCGCTGCCGGTTATAGCTCTTACCGCCGTGCTTGTCATGCCCATGGCGACGATTCACGCTCAGCGTCCCAGCCGTCCTGCACCCCAGCACCATGCGTGGGATGACAAATCGATGTCGCCGGACCAGCGTGCCGATCTTGTCATCAAGGAGATGACGCTCGACGAAAAGATCCAGCTGGTTCATGGCACGGGGTGGGGCGCGCTGCGCGAAGGCGATCCGATCCCGCCGCGGTCAAACCTGGGTGCGAGTTATGTGTTGGGAATCGACAGGCTGGGCATCCCCGACATCAACATGGCTGACTCGGCGGTTGGCGTACGGCTGGCGGCAAACCAGAGTCGTTATGCGACGCTGCTGCCTTCGACGCTGGGCGCAGCTTCAAGCTGGGACCCCCATGGGGCGCAACTGTATGGGTCGGTGATCGGCCGAGAACTGCGGGCCCAGGGATACAACATGTCGATCGGCGGCGGCGTCGACATTACGCGCGAGCCGCGCAATGGGCGCAACTTCGAGTATGCGGGCGAGGATCCGGTGTTGGCCGGGACGATGACCGGGAACCTGATGAAGGGTCTGCTGGCGCAGCAGGTGATGAGCGATATCAAGCACTATGCCTTCAACGATCAGGAGACGGGCCGCGACATTCTCAACGCCAACATCGCTCACAAGGCCGCGCGCGAGAGTGATCTCCTGGCCTTCGAGATTTCGATTGGCATCGCCGAGCCCTCAGGCGTGATGTGTGCCTACAACCGCGTGAACGGCGATTACGCGTGCGAGAACGATTGGCTGCTGAACCAAGTCCTGAAGAAGGACTTTGGATTCAAGGGATGGGTTCTCTCGGACTGGGGTGGGACGCACAGCACGGTGAAGGCGGCGCTGGCGGGTCTTGACCAGGAGATGCCCGAGGACATCTACTTCGGGCCGGCGCTCAAGGACGCGGTCGAAAAGGGACAGGTCCCGTTGTCGCGCGTCGAGGAGATGGATCATCGCATCCTGCGCAGCATGTTTGCTGCTGGTGTGATCGACAATCCGCCGATGCCGCGCTCGGTGGTCGATCCCTTCAAGGGCCTTGAAGACGGGCAGCACATTGCTGAGGAGAGCATCGTGCTGCTGAAGAACTCAGGCAACCTGCTGCCGCTGAAGACGCCGGGATCGATTGCGATTATCGGATCGCACGCGGACAAGGGTGTGCTCTCGGGCGGTGGCTCGGCGCAGGTGGATCCGCCGGGCGGCAATGTGGCCGATCCGCACCCGGGCGGTGCGCGCTGGGGTGAGACGGTGTATTTCCCGTCCTCGCCGATGAAGTACATCCAGAAGCATGCGCCGAATGCGAAGGTGGTGTTCAATCCGGGGACTGAAAACGCTTCGGCGGCGGCGCTGGCGAAATCTTCCGCCGTAGCCATTGTCTTTGTGAACCAGCCGATGTATGAAAGCCATGATGCGCGAACGCTCTCGCTGCCCGACAACCAGGATGCGCTGGTGAGCGCCGTGGCAGCGGCGAATCCGCACACCATTGTGGTGCTGGAGACGGGCGGCCCGGTGACCATGCCGTGGGCCGATCAGGTCGCGGGGATTCTGGAGGCGTGGTTTCCCGGGATCGGGGGAGGGCAGGCGATTGCGAATCTGCTCTTTGGCGACGTAAACCCATCGGCCAAGCTGCCGGTGACATTCGCCAAGAGCGATTCGCAGCTCGCATTTCCGGAGGTGCCGGGCATCGACCTTAAACCAGTGCAGATCCAGGTGCCGACGGTCATGCGCGGCCAGCGAATCATGCACAACGAAATGCGGCTGCCGCCGTTCGACGTCGATTACAACATCCAGGGCGCGAAGGTCGGATACAAGTGGTTCGAGTCGAAACAGATTCAGCCGCTGTTCTGGTTCGGGTTCGGGCTTTCGTACACGAGCTATGAATACTCGGGGCTGAAGGTAGGCGACAATGGCCAGGAGGTCGGCTTCGAGGTAAAGAACACGGGCAACAGTGCCGGGACCGAGATTGCCGAGGTTTATGCTGCTCTGCCGGCGGCTGCAGGCGAGTCCTACAAGCGGCTGGTCGCGTTCGACCGTGTGGAACTGGCTCCGGGCGAATCGAAGACGGTGACACTGAAGATCGATCCGAAGTACGTCTCGGTCTTCAACGAACAGCAGAATGGCTGGCAACTGCTGCCGGGGGATTACAAGGTGCTCGTCGGGCCATCGTCAACGGAGACGCCGCTGACGGGCGGCTTCCACGTTCAGTAATCATCACCATTACGAATGGACGGCATCCTCAATGAAGGGTGCCGTTCTCGTTTGCGGGCAAAGCAGCATGGCCGGCTTCTTGCCTGCGCCATTGCGTCGCGAGTAAACTGCCTGCCGGGTCCGTTGAACCCCAAATTCAGGAGGCAGAATAAGCAATGAGCAAAGTTACAATTTCGCGGCGGAATCTTTTTGGCATGGGCATTGGAGCAGTGGCCACGGCGGGGCTGGCTCCGCTGGCGTTGACGAAGCCGGCGTATGCGAGCGGATGGGAAGGGACTACATCCGTGGTGCAGGTGGATGGTTTTCCCGGCTCGATCGAGAACGCCTTTTCGTTCCAGGAAATGATGATGGACGTGTATGCGACTGGGGATACAGTGCGACTGACGCAGAGCTATTCAGACCAGTCGGGGCTGGAGTCAACCGCGTTTACCTATGACAACGCCGTGTCGATCCATGCTTATCTTCTGAGCGGAAATGCGGATGGATTGCGGCGGGCCGAGGTACTGGGCAACGGATTGATCTACGCGCAGGCGACCAACTTCCCCTTCAATGACGGACGGTTTGCGCAGGCCTATTTCGTCAATACACCGAGTTCGGACGGCGCCTACGTCACCCCGGCGGCGTTTCCCTTTTACTTCTACACCAGCGCGGTGGGCGACCAGTCGTGGGCGGGCATGGCGCTGTCCCAGCTTTATCGACGGACGGGACAGACGAAATATCTGACGGCGGCGCTGAAGGTGGCGAACTGGATCGTGACGAACACGTACAACACGCTCGGACCGGGCGGATATTCGTTTGGCACGAACATTAATCAATACAACCAGTCGGTGCCGTCGACCAACGGGAAATCCACCGAGCACAATATCGACACCTACGCGTTTTTCACCATGCTGGCGGAATTGACGCATGGCGGGAGCGCGAGCAACGGGATGTCATGGGCGAGTTTGGCGCAGCATGCCCTGACGTTCGTGATGGCGATGTATAACTCCTCGGGTGGGTACTTCTATACCGGAACGCTGGGCGATCAGATCACGATCAATCCTTATCCGATTCCCGAGGATTGCCAGACGTGGTCGTATCTGGCGCTGCTCGATAATCAGCGCAAGCTGACGATCGACTGGGCTCTCGCGAACCTGCAGACGACGGATACGGCGTCAGCAACGAACAGCAGCTTGACCGGAAGCCAGAAGGTCACGGGGCTGGTATTCGACTCGGCGAGCCTCGCTCCGACCATCCCGGGGTGCGATCCAAACGCAGTCTGGCTCGAAGGCACGGGGCACACGGTTGCGGCTCTGGTGGCGCGAGCGATTGCCGGACGAGACAGTTTGCCTACGCTCTTCAAAGACCTGACGACAGCGATCGGCTTCCTGAATCAGATTCAGATAGCACAGAGCGAGCTCGGAGCCGGGCAGACGGTCAACGGAGTGACGATTCCACTGGGCGAGGGTCTGGTCGCGTCGACGAGCCTGATGGATACCGGCTTCGGCTATACCTATGGTCCGTCGAAGCACATTGGAGCGACGGGGTGGTATTTGATCGCGGCGTTGAGCGGCAATCCCTTCCAACTTGGATATGTGAGCGTTCCGCGATAGCAGGCGGCTTGATTGCGGGGTGAGATAGCCATGATCCCGCCCCGCAATTTCCCTGCCGGCAAATTTCAGTTCCGCCGCTCACCGTACATACAAGTGGTCCGTCTACCGAACCATACGCACTTTCTGTGCGTATTCCGTCTATCTGTAAGCTCGACCAACCAGATCACTTCGGAGCAAACCTGTGGGCACACTCTTCAACGACCTCAAGCACTCGCTGCATATGTTTGCCAAGAATCCCAGCTTCACCCTCACCGCCATCGCGGCCCTGGCCCTGGGCATCGGAGCAAACACGGCGATATTCACCGTCGTGAACGCGGTACTGCTCAAGCCGCTGACGTATCCCGACCCGGACAGGATTGTGCAATTCATGAACATTTATCCGGAGGGAAAGGATCTGGGCGCCTCGGTCACCAAATTTCACAACTGGCAGCAGCAGACAAGCGTGCTTCAGGATGTGTCGGCATACGACTTTGGTGGACCGGGGTTCAACCTGACCGGCGCCGTGCCGGAGCAGGTGCATGGGTTACATGTGACCGAAGGATATTTTCGGCTCTTCGGTGCGCCCATTATGCTGGGCCGCACCTTCACGCCGCAGGAAGATTCGCCCAACGGCGGCAGGGTGGTGGTGTTGAGCTACGGCCTGTGGCAGCGCAGGTTCGGAGGCAATCCGCAGATCGTCGGGTCGGCAATCTCGCTCGGCAATGAACCCTACACGGTGGTGGGTGTGGTAGGAAAAAATTTCGATACCGATCCCGCTGCCGATTTGTGGCTGCCCTTTCAGTTCGATCCCAACAGCAATGACCAAGCGCACTATTTCATTGCGGCTGGACGTCTCAAGCCCGGCATAACGCTGGCTCAGGCGAATGCGCAGATGAAAGTCGCCGCCGATCAGTTCCGCCGCCGCTACCCGCAGACGAATCCGCAGCAGGGATTCGCGGTGCAGCCCCTGCGCGACTCGATCGTCAGCGATGTCCGGACCTCGTTGCTGGTGCTGGTGGGCGCGGTGAGCTTCGTGCTGCTGATTGCCTGCGCGAACGTTGCCAACCTGCTGCTGGTACGTGCGACCGGGCGCAAGCGTGAATTTGCGATACGCGCCGCAATGGGAGCGAGCCGCAGCAGGATCATGCGGCAACTGCTGACGGAGAGCGTTCTGCTCTCACTCGTCGGCGGTGTGCTCGGCCTTATCCTCGGCTTCGTCGGCGTGCGCGCCCTGCTGGCGGTCAGTCCCGGAGGCATCCCGCGCATCGGAGAAAACGGCGTCGGAGTGGGCATCGACTGGCGGGTGCTCGGATTCACCCTCGGCGTCTCGCTGCTCACGGGGATTGTCTTCGGGCTTTTCCCAGCGCTGAGCGCCTCCAGCCCCGATCTGAACAGCACGCTTAAGGAGAGTAGTAATCGTGCGGGAACCGGGTTCCGCCAGGGCATCGCACGGTCGCTGCTGGTGATCACGGAAGTCTGGCTGGCAGTGGTGTTGCTGATCGGAGCGGCGCTGCTGATCAGGACATTCATCGCTCTACATGGCGTGAATCCGGGCTTCAATGCGCACAACGTACTCACCATGGAGATGTCGCTCACCGGCGATCGCTTTGCGAAGACGGCCGGAGTGGCGCAGATGGTGCGCAATGGCCGCGAGCGTCTCAATGCGATCCCGGGTGTAGAAACCTCGGCCTCAACATGCTGCCTGCCGCTCGAAGGCGGATTTGGCCTGCCGTTTATCGTGGTGGGACGCCCGCTGGGCAAAGACCCGGCCACCGGCGGCGCAGGATGGATGAATGTATCTCCGGGATACTTCGATGTGTACAGGATTCCCATTTTGCGCGGACGCGATTTCACCGATCAGGACGTCGCCGGTGCGCCTGGCGTGGTGATCATCAATCAGGCAATGGCGAAGAAGTTCTGGCCGAAGGAAAACCCTGTCGGCCAGCAGATTATTATCGGCAAAGGCGTAGGGCCGGAGTTTGAGGAGCCGGCGCGCCAGATCGTCGGCATTGTCGGAGATATCCGCGACGGCGGCCTGAACCGCGAACCTCGCCCGATTATGATCATTCCTCAGGCCCAGGTGCTCGACGGCATCACGGCGCTCAATGCGCGCATCGGTCCGGTGGTGTGGCTGGTGCGCACGCACACTGATCCGCACCAGTTCATCTCCACGGTAACCGAGCAGTTGCGGCAGGCCAGCGGAGGCTTCCCGGTAGCGCGTGTGCGGACGATGGAAGAAGTGGTTGTGCGCTCCACCGCGCGCGAGGATTTCAATATGCTGCTGCTGACGATCTTTGGCGCGTCCGCGTTGATCCTGGCCGCGATCGGGATTTATGGGTTGATGGCGTACTCCGTGCAGCAACGCACGCAAGAGATGGGCATTCGCATGGCGCTGGGAGCGGACCGCGCGAAAATTCGCAATCTGGTGGTGCGGCACGGCATGACGCTGGCATTGATCGGGGTGGTCATCGGCGTGGGCGCGGCGTTTGGACTCATGCGGCTGCTGGCGAGCTTCTTATTCGGCGTGAAGATGTACGACCCGGCGGTATTTGTAACTATCCCGGTGATATTAAGCGCTGTAGCTTTCGGCGCCGTGTGGTTTCCTGCGACGCGGGCCTCGAAGCTTGATCCGATGCAGGCGCTGAGGGTGGAATAACTCGGTGTCTGTGCGACGATGAAAGCATGACCAAAGACAAACGCGTAGCCGTCGTCACAGGGGGCGGGCAGGGCATCGGCCGCCGGACTGCCGAGGTGCTGGCGGAGCGCGGATATGAGTTGGCAATCATCGACCTGCGCATGCCTGAGGAGACGATTCGGGCGGTAGAAGCGCTCGACGGGAAGGCCATGGGGTTTGCGGGAGATATCGCCGACGAGCCGACGGTCGAGCGATTTGCCGGCGAGGTGTTCGCTCGCTTCGGACGCGTGGACGTGCTGGTGAACAACGCCGGTATCAGTCTGATCTCTCCGGCGGAGACGACTACCTCCAGCGATTATCGGCGAGTCCTTGAGGTGAATCTGGTCGCGCCGTTTCTGTTGGCAAAGGCGTTTGGCGCGAAGATGCTCGGAGCAGGCTGCGGGTCGATCGTGAACGTTGCCTCAGTGGCGGGACTCTTAGGCATCGCGGACCGGGCAGCGTACAACGCCTCAAAGCATGGATTAATTGGGCTGACCCGCACCCTCGCAGCGGAGTGGGGAGGACGCGGTGTGCGCGTGAATGCCGTCTGTCCGGGCTGGGTAAAGACGGAGATGGATGCGGCGGATCAGGCCCGTGGAACCTACGTCGATGGCGATATTACCGGCCGCGTGCCGATGGGACGCTTTGCCTCTTCCGATGATGTTGCGCGGGCGATTGCCTATCTTGCCGACGAGCGCGAGAGCGCGTTCGTCAATGGCCATGCACTCTCAGTCGATGGCGGCTGGGCAACGGACGGAAGTTGGGAGTCGCTAAGGATAAATCACAGGTAGCAGGGATCAGTCTCCAGTTGTCGGTCCCCAGTTGTTAGTAAAAGCACCGAGGTGCAAAAGCGGTCGATTACTAAAGAGCGGGGACTGACAACTAAAAACTGGCTACTGTTGCCCGTTACCAAACGCGGCAGGCATTCACGGCCATCATGGGTTGGCCGGTTTTGCACCCGAAGGCATGTCCGAATTCGGGGAGGTTCCGGACGACCCCATCGACGCGGAACGGGCGTGGAGAATGTGGGTCAGTCTGCACCTCCAGGCGCACCTCCTCGGGACGAAGGCTGGCGCACCAGCTCTGTCCATAGGCGACGAAGAATTCCTGAATCGGTGAGTAGCCGTTCGCGTCTTTTTGGGCGAGATCGATGTTCTTGCGCTTGGCGTCCTCAAGGAAGGCCATGTAGGCGAGGCGAAGGCCGCCGTTGTCAGCAGTGTTCTCACCGAGAGTGAGCTTGCCGTTGACCTTCACATCGTCGACAGCCGTGAAGCTACCGTACTCCTTCACCTCGCAATCGGCCTTCTCGTCGAATTTCTTGCCGTCTTCGGGAGTCCACCAGTCGGCGAGGTTGCCGTTCCCATCAAATTGCCGGCCCTGGTCGTCGAAGCCGTGCGTCAGCTCGTGTCCCACAATCGCGCCGATGTGACCGTAGTTCTCCGCGTCCGTTGATCGGGGATCGAAGAGCGGAGATTGCAGAATGCCGGCGGGGAAGTTTATGTCGTTCAGGCCCGGGTCGTAATAGGCATTGACGGTGGGCGGAGTCATACCCCACTCGCCGCGATCGACAGGCTTGCCGATCTTGGCGAGCTGGCGGCGGCTTTCAAAGTCGGTGGCGCGTACGTAATTACCGTAGGCTTCGCCGCGCACGATTTTCAGGGCGGAATAATCACGAAAGTGATCGGGATAGCCAATCTTGTCGGCGACCAGGTGCAGCTTTTCCTTGGCCTTGATCTTCGTTTCCGGGCTCATCCAGGCGAGCGTGTCGATGTCTTTGTCCATTGCGGCCTCAATGTCGTGGACCATCTGCACAGTTGCGGCCTTGCTGGCCGGCGGGAAATTCTCTTTGACGTAGACTTCGCCCAGAGCCTCACCTAGAGCGGCGTCGGTCGACTGAACGCAACGCTTCCAACGTGCGCGCTGTTGAGGCTGGCCGCTCAGCTTGCGGCCATAAAAATCGAACCGCTCCTCGTCCATCGCCTCGGGAAGTGTGTAGCCGGGTGTTCCGTTAATCAACTGCCAGCGCAGGTAGGTCTTGATGGTGTCGAGATCTGTCGAGGCGAGCTGCGCATTCAGGCCCTTGAAGAAGTCAGGATTAGCGACGTTGAGGTTCGTGATCGAAGGCAAGCCGGCGCGCCCGAAGAAGGCGGTCCAGTCGATCTCCGGTGTGAGGCTGGCGAGCTGCACAACGGGCATTGGGTGGTAGATATTCTTTGGATCGCGCTGGGAAGTTACATCCATCGAAACTTTGGCAAGCGCAGTCTCAAGGGTCATGATTTTCTGCGCGTCACTCGTGGCCTTCGCATCCGTTTCGCCCATCAGCTTCAGCATATTCGCGATGTGCTGCACATACTGCTGGCGGATTTTCTCGTCCTTTGCGCCAGTGCGCAGGTAGTAGTCGCGTTCGGGCAGTC
The DNA here is from genome assembly GCA_013289875.1 of Acidobacteriota bacterium. Lineage (GTDB taxonomy): Bacteria > Acidobacteriota > Terriglobia > Terriglobales > Acidobacteriaceae > Silvibacterium. The sequence continues at coordinate 31,929 of JABCZC010000018.1, forward strand.
CGAGACCACCCTGATTGACAAAAGCAATCTGCTGGCGGGCGTCCTTGAGATCCTGCTGCTCGCCGAGGCTCATGAAGGCGTTCACACCGATCAGCTGATAGTGGGCCAAGAGGTCGGTGAGTTGCTTCTTGTCGGTCAGGGACGCGATGCGGTCAAGCTCCGGCTGCAGGGGCTTCAGACCTGCGGCATAAATGAAGCTGGTGTCCATACAGGATGCGTAGTAATCGCCAGTCTTTTGCTCGTTGGGCGTGCGAGAGGGATTGTCTGCGGCAACCTTTTCGAGCAGAGTGTGGAGGATGTATTCGCTGTAATCGAAGATCATTGTCGCCGTTTCAGAGGTCGTTTTATCGGCGGGGATGGGATACAGTTTGGAGAAGTTTCCGCAGGTGTACTGATAGAAACTTGTGCACGGGTCAGCGCTGGCATCGATCAATTGCTTGTCCAGGCCCGGAAGCAACACGGGCGCTTTCTCTGCATCGTCGGCGGAGGCGGCGTTGGCCTGCGTGCCTGATGTGAGTGACGTCGCAATGCCGATCAGAACAATCGCAAGCCATGTTTGTTTTTTCATTGTTTCTCCAAATGCTCAATATATACGCGCCTGCACTGGCCATGCCCATCGGGTTCAACGATTTGCGCGCAAGAAAAATATAGGAGACGACGCAGCTTTACCGGTTCACAAGTCATTTGTGACGAGTTGACTGTTGGCAGGGCTGAACTTCGACCTGTCATCAATGCCTACGCCGGTCAGATTGCACTGCATGTAGACAATCCCCTCAATCACGCTGTCGTTGAAGCGATCGCACAGCGTGAAACCGTTGCGCAGATACATTTGATAGGCGGGGCCCATTGCCTCGGGAACCGTGTCCAGATAGACGGCGGAATAGCCGGCAGAGCGGGCTCGCTCGAATACTTCGAGGGTCAGACGCTCGCCAAGCCCCTGACCGCGAAATGCAGACCGCACCCAGAGCCGCTTCATTTCGCAGGCGCCCGGCCGGTTCGTCATCGCGCGATAGCCCACACATCCGGCAGCTTCGCCGTCGACAAACGCCAGCAGCAACTCGCCGCCTTGCGCCTGATAGCTCCCGGGAAGACCGTTAGATTCGTTTTCGAGCGCACCGAAGCAGAACTGTGCCGGACCCTTGGCGGCGAGCACGAACCGTCCGTACTCCAGGAGCAATTCACGCGCTGCCTGCACGATAGCGGCGTCGGAGTTGTCGTCAATCGGCTGAATCGTCATTTCGATTCTTCAGGGCTAGGCCTCGACCGGCTCGACATAGAACATTTCGTTGGTCTGGCGGAACCCATTGCTCTCATACAGACGGCGTGCCTCCTCGGTCGAATGCAGAGCGACTACGCGGATTTTGCGCCGCCGAGCCTCGGCGAGCGCCATCTCAATGAGGTGGCTGGCCAGTTTTTTGCGCCGGTATTCAGGCTCGACGTAGACGTTGAGCAGGTAGCCGCGCTGCGTGGAGTAGGGGTCGAGGGGATGAGGCGGCCAGTCGAGGAGCAGCAATCCCCCGCCGGCGACGACGCGATCTCCGTCGACGGTCAGCCAGCCGAAATATTTGCCCTCGGTGATCATCTTCGCAACCCAGGGCTCGAAGTTGCGCGACATCACGCCCAGAACCTGGTTATCCGCGCGTCCCGCATCGACAAACATGCGCCGCCGGTGATGCGTAATCAAATGCGCGTCCGCAGCCGTTGCCGTTCTTGTTTCCAGCATGGAGAAAAGTATAGAGCCTGCTGCGAATATTAGGGCAGACAGGCGTTGCGAGGGAAATCATTCCGACGAGAGAAGAGACACTCAGAGTGTCGCAATTTCCAGCTTGGGAAAGGCGGCTCGATAGAGGCACTGGTCGAGCGTGAGCAAGCGATAGCGAAGGACGGCTGCATGCGCGCCGATCAGGAAATCGGCAAGAATCCGTCGCGGCAGCTCTGTTTTCTTCGAGCTTCGCCGCATGACATAGCCCTGGAAGGTTCTGCCAGCGACACGCCATATCTCCTCGCTCGATTCCCATTCAATGCGAATGCCCGTGGCGTGAAAAAACTCATCGAGCATCATTTCCGACGTCCGGGAAGCGCGAGCAACTCGGCATACACGGCCCCGGTAACAACGAGAGCTCCCAGGCGCTGAGCAGAATCCAGAGCCTTTTGTGCGGCGGCGTTCAATTGCGAATCTGTATCCCAGAGAGTGACCAAGACCTTTGTATCGATAACCGTCGTCATTCGCCGCGCAGCTCACGCAGCCATTTCACGACGGCTTTCCTGCCGGAGCCGATCCGCGGGTTACCGATACCGCGATATTTTGCGAAAGGGCTTTCAGAGCATATCGGTACGATGCGCATTTCCCCGTCGCGTTCTTCAAACCCAATCCGGTCGCCAGGATGAACACCCATAGCGCGACGAACCTCGTTCGGCACGGTAATCTGCCCCTTGCTGGTGATCTTTGCAGTTCGTGTCATCCGAAGAATCCTTACTTTCCAGAATATGCTCCTTACTTTGCAGTCGTAGAAACGAAACGGGAGGCTCCCCGTTACGATTAGGTACAGATGTCAGACATGCCGCAAATCGATCACCGGCTTTTACGTCCGGGCATGCGTGTTGCTGTTGCCGTTTCTGGCGGAGCGGATTCGGTGGCATTGCTGCGTGCTTTGATCGAGGCAGCCCCGCAGATCGGCCTGGTGCTCTCGGTCGCGCATGTGCATCACGGCATTCGCGAGGCTGAAGCGGATGGCGATGCAGAGTTTGTAGCCGCACTTGCGGCCGGGCACGATCTCGTATTTCATCGCCGTGATGTGGACACTCTGGCGACCGCCCGAGCCAATCGCGAGACGATTGAAGAGGCGGCGCGAAACCTGCGCTATGCGTGGTTTCGCGAGCTGCTGGAGTCAGGTGAAGCGGACGCCGTGGCTACAGCGCATACGCTCGATGATCAGGCGGAGACGGTTCTGCACAAGCTGCTACGCGGAGCGTGGACGGAGGGGCTGGGGGGTATTCATCTCATGGTGAAGTGCGAGCGGGGTGTGATTCTTCGGCCATTTCTCGGCATACGGCGGACGGAGATCGAGACGTGGCTGCGCGCGATCGGCCAGGAGTGGCGCGAAGATGCGTCAAATTTGGACACAGCCTTCACACGTAACAGGCTGCGCCATGAATTGCTACCAGTGCTGGCAACGTACAATCCGCAGATTCACTCGCAGCTCGCCAACCTTGCAACGCTGGCGCGCGACGAGGACGCTTACTGGCAGGGCGAGGTCGGGCGAATTTTGCCGTCACTGGCACTGCCTGGGAAGCCGGTGCGCGAGGGCGGCAGGGCAGCGTCTACCCATCCCGGCGAGGCCAGTCTGGCATTTGAGATTGAGCGGCTCCCGCAGTCTCCAGCGATGCGGCGGAGGATTTTGCGGGCGGCTGCGCGCCAGTTGGGAACGGCGCTCAATTTCGACCAGACTGAGCGGCTGATGACGATGCTTGGGGCGGGCGCTACGCGCAGGCAGCAGCTCACCGCTGAGCTGCATGCGGAGCGGAGTCCGCGTGAGCTGAGGCTGGTGCGGCGCAAACCGTGAGCGTTAAGCCGGAATTTCGCGGATACGCGACTTTTTAATGCACTATGAGGAGTAAGGATGGCAGAGGACCTTTCGAGGCGAAGGTTTATTGGTGTGGGATCGGCAGCGTTGGCGGCCGCGGCCGGTTTGCAGATTGCGGAAGGCCAGGAGAACAAAGTACCTCGGTCGCCGGATCATCATCTTCCCAACGAATCTGAACCCGGACCGAACAATACGACGCTGGACAAACAAAATCCCAGCTCGGTGTGGCCACCGGAGACCGATGCGGGTGGCCAGCCTCCCTTCAAATATTCCTTTTCTCTTTCACACAAACGCATCGAAGAGGGCGGCTGGACTCGTCAGGTGACAATGCGCGATCTGCCTGTCTCAAGAAAAGTCGCGGGGGTCGAGATGCGGCTCATCTCCGGCGGCATCCGAGAACTGCACTGGCACGTAGGCACGGAGTGGGCGCTAATGCTTTACGGCAATGCGCGCATCACGGCTGTCGACCAAGAGGGGCGCAGCCACGTGAGCGATGTGAGCGAAGGCGACCTGTGGATCTTTCCCGGCGGCATTCCGCACTCGATACAAGGTCTGGGTCCGGATGGCTGCCGCTTCCTGCTGGTCTTCGACGACGGCAACTTCAACGAGTTTGAGACTTTTCTGCTCACCGATTGGATCGCTCACACGCCGCCGGAAATCCTGGCGAAGAATTTCGATGCAGCGGAGAATCCGTTCGCCAACGCGCCCAGGAAGGAGCTGTTCATCTTCGAGCGGCCGTTACCGCGCCCGCTTGAGGAAGAACAAAAGGCCGCTGAGGCGGGAACAGGAAGAGTGCCGCACAGCTTCGACTTCCATCCCGGACAGATGCAGCCCAACCGCAAGGCCAAAGGCGGCGAGGTGAAAATTGTCGACCAGAAGGTGTGGCCGGCGACCAACATTGCTGCCGCCATCGTGACACTGAAACCGGGAGGCCTGCGCGAGATGCACTGGCATCCTAACGAAGACGAGTGGCAGTACTACGTGACCGGTAAAGCGCGTATGACGGTATTTGCGGCTGGGGGACGCGCGCGGACGATGGACTTTGAAGAAGGCGACGTGGGCTACGTTAACAAGTCTGTGCCGCATTACATCGAAAACACGGGGGAAACGGACCTGGTGTTCCTCGAGGTGTTTCCGACGCCGTTCTACGAAGACATCTCCTTGGCCGAGTGGCTGGCGCATACCCCGGCCCGGCTTGTGGACGAGCACCTGCAGACCGGCGAGGCCATGCTGAATGCCATCCCGAAGACAAAAGCGGTGATCACGCCATAAGTAGGAGAGGCCCAGGTCCGAAAATCCGGACCCGGGCACCCTGTTCGCCTCAATTGCCGCGCAGAGCGATCATCGGGTTGATGCGCGCGGCTCGACGGGCAGGGATGTATCCAGCAATTAATGCCACCGCAGCCATGATGAGAATCATTGCGCCGAAGGTCGCGGGATCAGTTGGTTCGGTTCCGAAGAGCAGTGAGGCGATCCACCTCGCGACCACAACCGAGGCAACCGTTCCCAGGAAAATGCCAATCACTGCCAGGCGCATGGTTTTTCCCATCACGGCCCGCAATACGCGAGCCTGGGTTGCGCCCAGCGCCATGCGGATGCCGATCTCCTGCGTCTGCTGGGTAACGGAGTAGGAGATGACGCCGTAAATTCCCAGTGTCGCCAGAATGAGGCCAAACTCCGCAAAGATGGTTACCAGCAATACAAAGAACTTTCGCGGCGAGACGGCGTGATCGACGATGGTTCGAATCGGCCGGAACTCAGCGGCCGGCTGATTGGGGTTGAGTTCGCGCAGGGCATGGAGGACACTTCCGGCAAGGGTCGTGGGGGGCAGGCTGGTGCGAACCACCAGGTTTGCGCCAGCGGGTCCTTCCTGCGTCATCGGGTAATAAATTTGCCAGCCCGGCTGGCCCTCCACGCTGTCCGCATGGATGTCGTCGACGACTCCTACGACGTGTAGGTCGCTGTCACCGTTGGCCAGCACTTTGCCTACCGCATCTTCCCCCGGCCAAAAGAGGCGCGCGGCGGAGGAATTGATAAGGACGACGTGCTCGCTCTTCAGGTTGTCGCTCCAGGCGAAGTCGCGACCGTGCAGACGCATCCCCATGGCCTGCACATATCCCGGCGAGATCACGTAGACCAGCGGCCCTGGTAATGAGCCGGGAGGGTAGGTCTTCCCTTTGGGCGTGGGGGTTCCCCACGCGCGGTTTTGACCGAGTGGCAGGAAATCCACCAGGCCGGCTCCATCCACACCGGGGACACCACTGACCCGGGAGAGTATCTGCTGGAAGATCACGCCGCGTTTTACCGCGCTCGCGTCGCCGGTCGGGGCGCTGTCGTCGTACTCCACCTTGATGGATGCAGCGCGGTCGGGCTGGAAGCCGAGATCGATATCGAGCACCTTGAGAAAGCTGCGCAGCAGCAGTCCCGCGCCGATGAGGAGCACGCAGGCCAGGGCCACTTCCGATATCACCAGCGCGCCCCGCATCCGCTCATGTTTCTTGCCTTCGCTCGTTCCGGGCCCGCTGTCCTTGAGCACTTCCTGCAGGTTGCCGCTGGACATTTTCAGCCCCGGCGCGAGACCGAAAAGGACAGCAGCCGAGACAGCGATGAGCAGCGTCCAACAGAGGGCCCTGCCGTCTACCGTGACGGTATTTAGCAGGGGCAGGGCGATCGATCCCTGATGGGCGAGCCAAGCGATGACGGCATATGCGAGTGCCAGGCCCAGAATCGCCCCACTGCTCGAGAGGACCAGGCTTTCGGTGAGCAATTGGCGGACGAGCCGGCCGCGACTCGCCCCGAGAGCTGTTCGCATGCCGAATTCCTTGCTGCGTGAGGCGGCGCGGGCGAGCAAAAGGTTCGACAGGTTCACGCAGGCAATCAGGAGAATCATGCCGACGGCGCACCACAGCACCATCAGCGAGCTTCGCAGCCGCCCGCTGACGTAATCTTTCAGAGTGCGCAGTTGCATCGTAATGCCTTTGCTCACATATGAGCCGCAGGACGCGGCTATCTTCACGCTCCAGCAAAGATGAGGTCCCACCATAAGGGCCTCGGCCTGTGCCTGTCCCATACTAACGTCGGGTTTCAGGCGCCCGATCAATGTCACGATGTTGCCCCAGGTTCGCTCGTCATCGAGAATCAATGGCGTAAAGAGATCAATCCGGGAGGCGGGAGAAAACACCGCTCCGAAGTCGAAGCTGGGGGGCAATACACCCACCACGGTCACCGGTTTACCGTTCAGGTCGATCTCCTTGCCCACAATGGCTGGATCGCCGGCAAACTCGCGCCGCCAGTACGCATTGGCCAATAAAGTCACCGGGTGCGCGCCCTGCCGGGCCTCGTCCGCCGTGAATAGGCGGCCCTTGACCGGCTGCACGCCGAGAACCTGAAAGAAATTGCCAATCACTTCGATGCCCGTAGCTGGCTCCGGCTCGCCACGACCGGTGAGGCGGAGATTGTCGGCGCCGGAAAATGCCATATATCCGGTTATGTCCTGATAAGAGCGGCTCTGGGCACGGAATTCGTCATAGGCGTCGGCGGAGTAGGTCGCACAGGACATACCACACTTTTGAGGCGGCGGAGCAATCCACATAAGCTGGTGCGAATCGCGAAAGGGCAGCGGGCGCAACAGAATGGTGTTGACGACGCTGAAAACGACGACGTTCGCCCCGATGCCCAGCCCGAGGATCAGCACAGCGATGATTGTAAAGACGCGGTCGCGGCGCAGGGTGCGAAGGGTGTAGCGCAGGTCCTGCAAGAGAATGTCGAGAAAGGGCAGGCCGCGGGTTTCGCGATGCTGCTGCCGCGCCTGATCGACGCCGCCGAAGCGAACCAGGGCCTGACGGCGGGCTTCTTCCGGGGAGAGACCGCGCCTGAGGTTTTCCTCAATGGCGAATTCGAGGTGCGAAGCCATCTCGGCCTGGAGGTCGCGGTCGAGAGGCGCTTTACGAAAGAAGGACCTGAGACGATGGAGAGCCCGGCGGAAATTGCTCGTCTGGAATTTGACGGTCATTGCTTGCCCCCTTCTTCTTGCATGGCGAGCACGCGGCCCATCACGCCCGCGAGCCTCTGCCAATGGGCGGCGTCTTCGGCCAGCTGTTTGCGACCTTCCTTCGTAATCTCGTAGAACTTGGCCTTGCGGTTATTGTCCGAAGTGCCCCATTCGGCGGAGATCCATCCCCGTTGCTGCAGCCGCACCAGGGAGGCGTAGATCGTTCCCTGGTTCAACAGGACCTCATCACCACTTACCTGCTCGATGCGCCGCGCAATTCCGTAGCCGTGTTGCGAACCCATTGCCGCCAGCGTCTGCAGGACCATAAGGTCCAGGGTTCCCTGAAGCAAGTCGAGTTTTGATTCCCCCATGCCGCTCTCTCCTGTGTTATTACCACATTAGGATGCCACAACTTCTGTGGTGAGGCCACAGGAATGTGACAAATGCAGTTTTCCGGTACAGGCTCGCTAGCCTCATGGCAGGTTGACTCTTCGGACGCAGTTGTTATCCCCCGAAATTGGCACGTAAATTGCCATGCCCGGATGGGTTTGCGAGGGACTAGGGAGTAGAATAACTGTACGTTGCGGATGCCATCGGTCTGGGGCTTCTTAATCAAAGGTTTGATAGATTCTTCATCCCTGGCCGTGCGTCTAATGCAGTAGAGCAGATGTAAAGCGATGAGCTTCCCCTTAAGTTGGGAAGAATCGTTCCTCCATATTCTTCTCTGCTGGTGTTTGAGAGAAAAGAGGTTTTTCTTCGTGAATTCTACGGTCAAGACGATCATTTTCTGGGTCTTCATCTTCGCATGCCTGGTGGTTCTATGGGAGGTCTTCCAGAAGAGCGCTGGAACGGGCAAGGAATCGGAGATCGCATGGTCCGAGTTTTTGCAGGACGCCCAGCAAGGCCAGGTCAGCGACGTGACGGTGGTGGGCAGTGAGGTTCGCGGGCACCTGCGCGGAGACAAGGCTTTTCACGTCACGGTTCCAGCGAACTATCCGCACCTGTTCGATGTGCTCGACCAGAACAAGGTGAAAGTAACCGTTAAGAATACGGACGGCAACAGCTGGTGGAACCTTCTGGTCCAGTTCTCGCCTGTGATCGTGATCGGCGCGCTGTGGTTCTTCATGATTCGCCAGATGCAAAGCGGCGGGAACAAGGCCATGTCGTTCGGGAAGAGCCGCGCGCGGCTGCTTTCGATGCAGCAGAAGAAGATCACCTTCAAGGATGTGGCCGGCGTTGACGAGGCCAAGGAAGAGCTGAAGGAGATTATCGAATTTCTGCGCGAGGCGCAGAAGTTCCAGAAGCTGGGCGGCCGCATCCCCAAGGGTGTGCTGCTGGTTGGGCCTCCGGGAACGGGCAAGACGCTGCTGGCCCGTGCGGTGGCCGGCGAGGCAAACGTGCCGTTTTTCTCGATCTCGGGTTCGGACTTCGTCGAGATGTTCGTAGGCGTCGGTGCAAGCCGTGTGCGCGATCTGTTCGAGCAGGGCAAGAAGAACGCGCCATGCATCATCTTCATCGATGAAATCGATGCGGTAGGCCGCCATCGCGGCGCCGGTCTGGGTGGTGGACATGACGAACGCGAACAGACGTTGAACCAGCTCCTGGTAGAGATGGACGGCTTTGAGTCGAACGACGGCGTCATTCTCGTCGCCGCGACCAACCGTCCCGACGTGCTCGATCCCGCGCTGCTGCGTCCCGGCCGTTTCGACCGCCGCGTCGTAGTGGGCCGTCCCGATGTACGCGGACGCGAAGAAGTGCTTCGCGTGCATGCCAAGAAGGTTCCGCTCTCCGAGGATGTCGATCTTCGCGTGATGGCTCGCGGCACACCGGGCTTCTCCGGTGCCGACCTGGCCAACATGGTGAACGAGGCGGCGCTGAGCGCAGCACGGATGAATCGCAAGGCCGTGGCCATGGTCGATTTCGAGCTGGCCAAGGACAAGGTTCTGATGGGCGCCGAACGCAAGTCGATGCTGCTGACGGACGAAGAGAAGCGGGTGACGGCTTATCACGAAGCCGGACACGCCCTGGTCGCCGCCATGCGTGACCACGCCGATCCGCTGCACAAGGTCACCATCATTCCGCGCGGAATGGCGTTGGGCGTGACCATGCAACTGCCGGAAGATGACAAACACACCGTCACCAAGTCCTACCTGGAGACGCAGCTTGCCATTCTCATGGGCGGCCGCATCGCTGAGGAGATTTTCCTCAAGCAGATGACGACCGGTGCAGGCAATGACATCGAGCGGGCATCGGATCTGGCTCGCAAGATGGTCTGCGAATACGGTATGAGCGGAATGGGTCCGCTGACCTTCGGCAAGAAGGAAGAGCAGATCTTCCTGGGGCGCGAGATTTCGCAGCACCGCGATTTCTCAGAGGAGACGGCCCGGCAGATCGATGCAGAAGTGCGTGGTCTGGTGGACACCGCTTATCGCTCGGCGTACGAGATACTGGACACGCATCAGGATCTGATGCATGCCATGTCCTCTGCCTTGCTGGAGCGCGAGACTCTGGATGCCAACGAGATTCGCATGATTCTGGACGGTAAGGAACTGCCTCCGCTGAAGCCATCGGGCGGGAACGGAACCCCGACAGGCGACGTGCAGCAAGTACTGAAGCCTGAGCCGGGCCGCGGCGCCAGTTTCCCGGAAGGCAGCCCATCGCCTGCTTGAGCTAAGTTATAGCCAAACAAAAAAAGCAGCCTTCAATGGCTGCTTTTTTCTGTTGCGGGCTTTTTACGCGCATGTTGAGGTGCTCCGAGATTGCCGCGGACGTAGAACTCTTCAAATTCAACAAAGCCAACCTCACGATCGCCGCCAGGGTTTTCCCGGCGCTTTCGGGATAACAGGGCGAGTTTGTCATCGCAAAGGCACTTCATCGAAGGCCGTACTCAAGCTGCATAAAAGCATCGCAGGACTGGAGTCACAGGTTCGCCGGGTTTTCAGCGAAGGCGACCCGACAACCCTCGGAGCGGCATTCGCTTCTCATTTGCATAGAGGAAATGCAATGCCTACCAAAAGGAAGAGCGCTGCAAAAAAGAGTTCGGCGAAGAAATCTAGCGGGAGGAAATATAGTCCGAAAGCTTCGAAGTCGGTCGAGCGTGAGATGAAGGCGATGAAGCAGGGCAAGCTGAAGTCCGGACGCAGCGGAAAGAAGGTTACGAATCCCAAACAGGCGATCGCGATTGGCCTGTCGGAAGCCCGTAAGTCGGGAGCGAAAGTTCCTTCCAAAAAGGGATCGTCAAAGAAATCGTCTTAGAAATCAGTCGCTCTTGCCTGCGGCGGAGGGCGAGGCAGAGGGGGTCGAGCTACTTCCTGAGGTCGACGGGGAGCCCGAATCTGATTTGGCCGCGCCATCTGAGGAAGATGCTGCCGCGGATTTCTCCCCACCGCCGCTCGACTCTGTCGAACTCGCTGCGGGCTTTGAACCTCCCTTGGCGGCGTAGTCGTTCACATACCAGCCTGCGCCTTTGAACTGGATCGCCGGAGCGGAGATAAGGCGTTCCACTTCGCCTTTGCAGACGGGACACTCTTTTTCTTCGGGCGCGCTGAAGCTCTGGATTTTCTCGAACTGATGGCCGCATTGTTTGCAGCGGTATTCGTAAAGCGGCAAGGCAAATACTCCCCGAAAGCTACAATTCTATTCTACCGACACTGGCTGAAGCTTCTCGCCCAGACTGGCCACGTGTACTTCCGTGATCGCTTCCACTCCGCGAAGCGCCTTGAGTACAGCTTCTGTCACTTCACCATCTACTTGCACCACGGCCAGCGCCGTACCCTTCGGAAGATGATGGTCGCGGCCCGCGCGGCCCAGGGCAAAGTTCGCAATATTAATATCGTGCTCGCCGAGGATCGTGCCCACGCGGCCGATCACACCGGGAACGTCCTGATTGCGGATCGTCAGCACCCTACCTTCGAGTGGAGCTTCAATGTCGATGCCGTTCAGGCTCAATAGCCGCGCGGAGGTGCCATGCAGAACTGTGCCGCTGCCGACTACATCGCCGGCGCGTGTGTGGATGGTCAGCTTGAGAACGTTGCCCGCGCCGCCATTGGTAGATGCTTTCTTCTCTTCGTGAATGCGGATGCCGCGTTCTTCGGCGACCGAAGCCGCGTTGATACGATTCACGCCTTCGGCATGGCCAAGGATGCCTTCGATGGCGCTGTTGCGAATCAGATCAGTCTTGCCTTCGGCGATGCGACCGTTATAGGAGAGATGAACACTCTCGAGGCTGCCCTCAGGAAACTGCCCCAGGAATGAACCCAGTCGGTCGGCGAGAGTGATGTAAGGCGCGAGCTCCAGATACTCTTCGTGCGAGAGGGAGGGTAGGTTCACCGCATTTTGCACCACGCCAAGCTTCAGATACTCGCGCACCTGCAGCGCAATCTGCACGCCTACGGCCTCTTGGGCCTCGGCGGTCGACCCGGCGATATGCGGGGTGAGGATAACATTCTCCATTTCGAAGAAAGGCGAATCCTTTAGCGGCTCCTTGTGGAAGACGTCCAGGGCGGCACCGCCAACGTGACCGATCTTGAGCGCCTCGGCCAGCGCCTCTTCGACAATGAGTTCGCCGCGCGCACAGTTTACGATGCGCACCCCCTTCTTCATCAACGCCAGTGACACTGCGTTGATGATGCCCGAGGTCTGGGGGGTCAGGCCGACATGCAGCGTGAGGTAATCAGTTTCGCGGAAAAGCTCGTTGGTCGATACGAGCTGAATCGCATTCTCACGGGCAATCGAGGCTGAGACAAACGGATCGTGTCCGATCACCTCCATTCCGAAACTCCGCGCGCGCCGCGTGACTTCGAGACCAATGCGGCCGAGTCCGAGCACGCCCAGTTTTTTGCCGCGCAGCTCCGCTCCCTGAAGAGATTTCTTCTCCCACTTGCCGGCGTGCATGGTGGCGTTGGCTTTGGGGAGCTGCCGCGCCAGAGCGAGCATCATGCCCAGCGTAAGCTCGGCCACGGCGATCGCGTTGGCTCCCGGCGTATTCATCACCACGATGCCGCGGCGGGTAGCCGCATCGGCATCGATGTTGTCCACGCCTACTCCTGCGCGTCCAATCACGCGCAGTTTCGGCGCGGCGGCCAGCAGGGAATCATCGACCTGCACCGCCGAGCGAACGACCAGACCGTCGGCATCCGAGATCTCGGCGGCGAGGCCGTTCTTGACCTGGTCATGGGTAACAATTTGCCCGCCGGGCTCGCTCTCGAACACGGCAAGCGTAGCGGGAGAAACCTTCTCCGCCAGAACGATCTTCATTCTTACTCCTCTTGTTTTTGCTGAGTGAGACCTTTATACAGGCCCCTCGGGTCAGCGTGCGGAAACGGCCAGCTCCGGCTTTGTCGGCGATACAACTTCGGCAAAGACACGCTGTGCCGCAGCCAGGGCCTGACCGAATTCGAAGTCCGGAATCTTCAGCGTCGAAATCGCAATCTGCTCCAGGGCTCCGACGATGGCGATCGTGTCCATGTAGTCGAAGAGGCCGATGTGCGCCACGCGGAAGATCTGGCCTTTCATTTCGCCCTGACCGTTAGTGATGACCGCACCGAAGCGATTCTTCAACTCCTTCACGATCACGCCCGAGTCGACTCCCGCAGGCGGAAGCACGGCAGTGGCGGCCGCAGCCGGCGCAGCGGGCGCGAACAACTTGAGGCCCATTGCCTCGACGGCAGCACGTGTCATGGCAGCGCATTTCTCGGCGTTATCGATAAGGGCATCGCGGCCCGCGGCGAGATCGCCGCCAGCCTGAGAGGCAATGTAGTCGAGCGCAGCGCCCAATGCTGCAATCAGCGCGATTGCGGGCGTGTAGGAAGACTCACCCTTGTGGGCATTCTTGCGCTCCTTGCGCAGATCGAAGTAGTAGCGCGGATTCAGGGAAATCTCCATCGCTTCCCATGCCCGATTGCTCACGCCGAGATAGGCGAGACCGGGCGGAATCATGACCGCCTTCTGCGATCCGCCGATGATGACATCCACGCCCCAGCCGTCCACTTCGAAATGTGTCGTGCCCAGGCCGGTGATGGCGTCGACGACCAGCAGAGCGCCGCTGTCCGCCTTCTTCAAAAGGCGGGCCACGCCTTCCACGTCGTGGCGGACGCCGGTCGAGGATTCGGTCGCCTGCATGAATACGGCGCGCGTCTCGATCTTCAGTGCCTTGCGGACCTCATCCAACGAAAAAGTCTGCCCGTAGGGCACGTTCACCACATCCACGGCGCAGCCGAAGGCATTGGCGAGCGCCACCCAGCGCTCGCCGAATTTTCCGGCCGAGAGAACCAGCACCCGGTCCCCCGGCGAGGTCAGGTTCGAAACCGCGGCTTCCATGGCTCCAGTGCCCGAGGAGGCAAGCAGCAGCACATCGTTTTTGGTGCCGACGAAGGTCTTTAACTGGTCGAGCACGCGTTGATAGAGGGCGCGAAACTCCGCCGTGCGGTGATGAATATCCGCCGCCGCCATCGCGAACTGCGCCGCAGGCAGCAGAGGAGTCGGGCCGGGCGTGAAAAGTCGAATTTTCCTGATCATCGTCTGGGGTTTCCTTTACCGGTTATTGTACTGAGCGGGCGCGGGCTGCGCTTTCTTTCTATAATGGAAGGTTTGGAGTTCTACATGATGGACGCGAGCATTGCAGCGCGGATTGAGAAAGACATCATCACGGCAATGAAGGCGCGCGACGCCGAGCGAACCACGGCGCTGCGCATGGTTAAAACTGCGTTGAAGAACAAGGAGATCGAGAAGCGGGCCCCGCTCGACGAGGCCGAATCTCAACAGATTCTCACCACGCTGATCAAACAGCGCCGCGACTCGATCGAGCAGTTCACCAAGGGCAACCGTCCCGAGCTGGCCGCGAAAGAGGCAGCCGAGATCGAGATGATCGAAGGGTACATGCCGAAGGCGGCTGGTGAGGAGGAGATCCGCTCGCTTGTGTTGGAGACTCTGGCGGAGCTTGCCACCTCGGGCGCCAAACTCGGCCCGAAAGATATGGGTACGGCGATGAAAGCGGTGCAGGCGCGCATTCAGGCAGCAGGTCTTCGTGCCGATGGCCGCCAGGTGAGCGAGATCGTCAAGGGTGAGCTGGCAAAATAGAATTTGCGAAGTTGACGAGGATTTCTGCGATGCGCAAAGTCGTTCTTGGTCTTGGCATCAGTCTTGATGGTTACATCGCACGTCCTGATGGCTCAGTCGACTTTCTGTTCATGCCGAAGGATTACTCGATGGCGCCCTTCTTCGCGACCATCGACACCGCCATCATGGGCCGCAAGACGCTCGAGGACGGCCTCAAAATGACCGGCGGAAAATTCGATAACTATGGGATCAAATGCTATGTCATGTCCCGATCGGAGCCAACGGGCGAGCGGGAAGGCTACGAGATCACCAATCAGACGCCGGAGGCCCTGATCGGTGAGCTTCGCAAGCGGCCGGGGAAGAACATCTGGATGATGGGCGGCGGGGAACTCGCGCGTGAGTTCCTGAAGGCCGACCTGATCGACGCAATGGAGCTTGGAGTTGTGCCGACACTGCTCGGCAAAGGCATTCCTCTCTTTCCGAGCGGTTTTCCGCAGCGCGAATTCACGCTCCTGGAGAACAAGAGTTATTCCAGGGGGCTCATAACGCTTAAGTACGAGCGCGCACGCAAGAAAGCTAAAGCAAAGTCTTGATGCCGGTTGCGGGCTTATCCGTGCTAAGCGGTAATGCTTCGCCCCATACCCTTGTCCATCGCCAGGTTCGCCAGGCGGTCGGCATTCTTGTTCTTATCCCTGAGCACATGCTGAATCTGGAATGAATCGAGCCGGGCGATGCGCCGTTTGGCCTCTTCGTAAAGGGGGCGCAGTTCGGGGCTGTTGACGCGGTATTGGCCCTTGATCTGCTTCACCATCAGTTCCGAGTCCGAGACCACCTTCAAGCGTGGGTAACCTTGCTCCAGCGCGAAATTCAATGCCGCCAACAGGGCGGAATATTCGGCGAAATTGTTGGTCCTTTTTCCCAGAAATTCGCTCAATTCGCCGATGGATTCGCCGTGCGCGCCCTGGATATAAACGCCGAAGCCTGCGGGTCCGGGATTGCCGCGCGATCCTCCGTCGCAAAACGCGGTTATGATTGCCGGGTCCTTTTGTGGCCTTTCCAATGCCGGTGCTTCTGGCCAAAGATCTCCGCTGCTGGCTGTCTGTCTCTTGTACATGACGCGAGTGTAGCCGATTCCTCTGCGAGGAAAATCCGGGCGGGGCTGCTAACGAATCGCGTTCTGCTCCGTCTTGAGCGATGGGATAGTCTGCCCATTTTGAGGAACCTCGATGTCTGCTGATTCCCTGAGATTTTTCCCGCCGTCGAGCACCCGGCTCCCGGCCACATCCACGGCAAAGATACAATCCTCGCAAGGTATGGCGACCGATCCCAGCGCGCGCGCTTCGGAAACCGACTTAATTCGCGAGGCGCAGCAAGGTTCGCGCACAGCCTTTGACACTCTCGTGCGTCAATATGATCAGGCGGTGTTAAGGCTTGCCCTGCATCTGACGGGTTCGGAGCAGGATGCCGAAGATATCCATCAGGAAGCGTTCCTCAAAGCGTACCGGTACCTTGGTAATTTCCGCTTCGAGTGCTCCTTCTACACGTGGATTTATCGTATCGTCACGAATTTGTGCCTCGATCTGCTGCGCCGTCGGAAGTCGCGCCGGGAAGATCAGGCCGTCATGCTCGATTCGTCGGGCGAAGAGATCGACCTGCTGACGAACGTCTCCGATCAACGCGCGAGCGCGAATCCGGACCGGGAGCTGAACAGGAAGTTTTTAGGGGAACGCATTCGCGAGGCGCTCGATAAGCTCACTCCACGCGAACGCATGGTCTTCGAGTTGAAGCATTATCAAGGGCTCAAGCTGAGAACCATCGGCGAAATGTTGAACACGACGGAAGAGACGGCCAAAAACACACTCTTCCGCGCGACCAGGAAGCTACGAGCGAACCTGGCGGAACTGCGCTAAGGCCCCAGGGCCGCGGCGAACCTTTTTGAGGCGAGTGAAGCATGGGAAACACCATGAAGTGCGAAGTGGCGCAGGAAATCATTGCTTTGGCGGTTTACGGCGAGTTGCCCGATGAGCAGGGCCCCCAGCTCGAACGGCATCTGACCGAATGCGAGCTCTGTCGCCGCGAACTTGAGGCGGTGCAGGCGCTTTCGAAGGCTATGTCACTGCTTCCTGTCGAGGATCCTTCGGCCAACCTCGTCGCGCGGTCCCGGCTGCGCCTGGAGGAAGCTCTCGACGCCATCCCACATGGCAGCTGGCTGCTGCGCAGCTGGCAACGCTTTGCGCGGGGTGTCTGGCGTTTGCGATCTGCGCCGGTTGCGGTCTCCGGGGTTCTGGTGATCGGGCTCACCGCAGGGGGTTACTCCGGCTATCGTGCCGGCGAGCACGCGCACGATGCCTCCAGGACCACGCTTGGCCCGGTCGCGACACAGAGTGACGACCCTTTGACCGACGTTGCCAGTGTCAGCAGCATTGTCCAGGAGCCCAATACGGAGAATGTCGAAGTCGTCTACAACCGGCTTCAGCCGGAAACCATCCGCGGCTCGCTCGATGATCCGCAAATCCGCCAGCTGCTTCTTGTAGGGGCGCGCAACAGAATTAATTCCGGCGTCCGCGACGACTCTCTCGGTCTGCTTGCCCATGAATGCCGCGCCGGCCACCAGTGCGATGACGGCCCTATCCGGGACGCGCTCATGGTCGCCTTGCGTTACGACAAGAGTGTTGACGTCCGGCTCAAGGCCCTTGAAGGCCTTCAGCCCTATGTCGCCGACGATGTCCGCGTCCGCGATGCCGTGTTAGAAGCACTTATGAGAGACACCGACCCGAGGGTCCGGACCCAGTCGATTGGGCTGCTCGAGCCGGTCCAGGCCGATTCCAGTGTGCGCGAGGTATTGCATACGGTTGCAATACGCGACGATAATGCCGAGATTCGAACCGCGTCGCGCCAGGTGCTCAACCAGATTCCGCAGGTTCAGTAGTTAGAAAGCAGCAACGGCGACTTCCCGTAAGAAAGTAGCGCCGGCATCGAGGGAACCCGCATGGACCATTTTTCGAGGTTGGTGTTCAAGGCAAGCTCCATCACGGCTCTCAGTTCCGTGACCATACTGATGGGGTCGACCGCTTTCGCTCCGGCGATCTTTGCTGCGCAATTGCTTGGGGTTGTGCCCGACTCCCCGGCGCTCCTGCTCCACAGCTCGCAGGGTTATCTGGGCATCGAGATGCGTGATGTCGACAACGACCGGGCCAGCTCTCTCAAGCTGAAGGATGCAAGCGGTGCAGAAGTCACTTACGTCGACCATGATGCGCCCGCAGGCAAGGTCGGCCTGCGCGTTCACGATGTCATCCTGCAGATGAACGGCCAACAGGTCCAGGGCGTGGAACAGTTGCGGCGCATGCTGCACGAGACGCCGGCCGGTCGAGCCGTTGTCCTGCTGATTTCCCGCGACGGCCAGCAGCAGACCATTAACGTACAGCTTGGCGACCGGGCCAAAATCGAGCAGGACGCATGGTCCCAGCACCTTACTGTGCTCGATCCCGACAATGACTCTTCCTTCGCGCCAGTCGGTCCCACCGGGCATGGCGTTGGCGGAGGCGGCAGCTTCTTCGGCTCGCTTACCCTCGGAACTCCTTCGGTCGGAGTCGAGCTCGATACGCTCGGCTCACAGCTGGCCGACTATTTCGGCGTCAGAGATGGTCAGGGGCTGCTGGTGAAGCACGTTGCCGAGAATAGCCCGGCCTCCACGGCAGGCTTCAAGGCGGGAGACGTCATCACCAAGGTCAACGGCGAATCCATGGCCACGCTGAATACCTGGCTCAAGACCCTCCATGCCAATCGCGGTAAGCAGATGCAGGTCACCATCGTGCGCAATCACAAGGAGCAGACCCTCAGCCTGACGGCCGGTGATCCGAAGCATAAGGGTGAGCTGGTCTGGCCTGGCATCGACATGGGTCCCGGAGTTCGTATGATCGTGCCCGATGAGGCCGAGCCTGAAAGTGATCTCGAAATCATTCAGCCAGGGATCGATTTGAACCTGGCCCAGCTCGACTCTCAGCTCAGCAGGCTCGGTTCTGCCCAACAAACCCGTAAGGCGCTGAACGAAGCCGACGCGGATGCTCTGGCCCGTCAGGCACAACAGATCGTTCGCAGCCTCGACATGCGAAAGTTGCAGCAAGAGCTGAAGGATCAGCAGAAGCAGCTGCAAGAGCAGATGCTGGACTGGGACAAGGACATGCAGGTGATCCAGATCAGGCCGCTCGACTGACCCTTCTTTTCTGACCCGAATCTAAAAAATGCCGGTTTAGGGGCGTTCTGCAGCAGTTCAGCGGAGATGACTCGCAGGCCTCTGTTGTATGTGATTCAATAAATAGAGCCATGCCCGTTGCATCTCATCCTGTTTCGGCACGCAAGCAGCCCCCCGGTCGCCGTATGAAGGCAGCCGCGCGCAAAGTGCGCGAGCTGGCCATCGTGGGCCACTCCCTGGTGTCCACGAGCCACCCGGTAATGGCGCAGATCGTGCCCATGCGGCGCTGCAATCTCTCCTGTGCCTACTGCAATGAGTATGACGATTTTTCGAAGCCGGTCCCTCTCGACGAGATGGTCCGCCGCATCGACCACCTGGGACGTCTGGGCACCCGCATTATCACCATCTCGGGGGGCGAGCCGCTACTCCATCCCGAGCTGGACGACGTAATTCGCCGCATCCGTCACACTGGCGCGCTGGCGGGAATGATCACCAACGGCTATCTTCTGATGCCCGACCGCATCGAGCGCCTCAACAAGGCCGGCCTCGATCACATGCAGATATCGATCGACAACGTGCGGCCGGACGAGGTCTCGAAGAAGAGCCTCAAAGTCCTCGACAAGAAGCTGCAAATGCTCGCCGAGCATGCCGACTTCCACGTCAACATCAATTCCGTAGTCGGCGGAGGCATCAAGGATCCCAACGACGCCATCGTCATCGGCAGGCGTGCCATCGAGCTAGGGTTCACCTCGACCATCGGCATCATTCATGACGGAGACGGCCAGCTCAAGCCGCTCGAGAACGAAGAACGCCGCGTTTACTTCGAAATGCGCAACTGGAAGAAGCGCAACTACTCGCGCTTCAATCAGTTCCAGGAAGCTATCGCTAATGGCCAGCCCAATGACTGGCGCTGCCGGGCCGGGTCGCGTTATCTCTACATCTGCGAAAATGGGCTGGTGCACTACTGCTCGCAACAGCGTGGCTTCCCCGGAGTCCCGCTGGCTCGGTACACCAAAGCCGATCTCAAGCGCGAATTTCTGACAGAGAAAACCTGCGCCCCGCACTGCACCATCAGTTGCGTGCATCAAATTTCACATATCGATCACTGGCGGGCGCCACAAACCTCTCGGATCTCGCCCGGTTCGGCGGAAGGTCTTGTCAATATTAGTCCATAGGTCGACAACCGGCCGCGTGCGTGACCCAGAATCTCAACTCGCCTTCATCCGCCGCCTGCCGAAAGCCGAGCTCCATTTGCACCTCGAAGGTACGGTCGCGCCGGAGACCCTCGTTGAGTTGAGCCGCCGCCACGACGGCACTCCCCTTGAACTGGAGCAGGCGCAAGCCATTTATCAATACGCCGATTTCAGCGGATTCCTGCTCGCGTTCAAAGCCGTCACCGAGCGCTTGCGCACGCCTGAGGACTACGAATTCATCACCTATCGCATGCTTCAGCGGCTTGCCCGGCAGGGCGTGGTCCACGCCGAGGTCTACGTATCCGTGGGAGTGGTTTATTATTGGCGCCGCATCGATTTCGAGCCGCTCTTCGCAGGCATGGAGCGCGCCCGCAAACAGGCCGAGCAGGACTTCGGCATCACCGCCTGCTGGATATTCGATGCAGTCCGCCACTTCGGTCCGGAAGAAGCGGCACTTGTCTTCCGAAAAGCGGCTGAACTCCAGTCAGAGCACCCCGCGATCATCGGAATCGGCATCGGAGGAGACGAGCGCCGCACCGGATCCGAACCCTTCCGCGAGCTCTACGCCGAGGCGCGCGACGCGGGCCTGCATCTCACGGCCCATGCCGGCGAGTCCGTCGGCCCCGAAGGCATCTGGGGAGCGCTAAACATCGGCGCAGAGCGCATCGGGCACGGTCTCAGCGCTATTCATGATCCTGAGCTCATGGGCGTGCTTGTCGAGCGACAGATTCCTATCGAAATCTGTATTTCTTCGAATCTGCGCACCGGCTGCTGTGCGAGCCTTGCCGACCACCCCGTCCGGCGGTATTTTGATGCCGGTCTCATGATCACGCTGAACTCCGACGATCCCGCCATGTTTCTCAGCGATCTTGAATGCGAATATCAGCTGGCTCACGACGAGTTCAGCTTCACCCGTGAACACCTGCGTGAACTGGCAGCCAATTCGATTGAAGCCAGTTTTCTGCCGCCGGAGCGCAAAGTCGATCTTTTGCGCCGGATTGAAAAAACAGCCTGAAACGGTCCGAAGATGTGACAAAAGTTGTACGCGAGGCGTCTCACAAGCAGCCGTTGAGACCAGCCGATCTGAGCTATCATTGTGGCATTGCAGATGGTCTCCGCCGAAGGAAGGTTTTTGTGAGCGTGCTGCCTGGATTTGGACATAAGTCGTGCGACGAGTCGCGAATCGCGTTGCGCGCTCTTGGATGGGCATCGGTGGCCGTCGGGGTTGCTGCCCTGGGTCTCTATGTAGGCCGCGAGCTGCGCCAGCGCTACAAATTCAAGCGCCGCACCCCCAGCGATTTTTACTCGCACGCCGGCGACGAGGGACAGACGACCGAATTCGGCATGGGCATCTAGCAACACCCTCAGGTTCTGAAACAGACAAGGCCCCGGAGATGATGCGGGGCCTTTGCTTTTCTGTCGGTCCGATCGTTTAGTTCTTCGCCGCTAATTGCCGCAGTACATACTGCAAGATGCCGCCGTTCTCGTAGTAAAGAATCTCCTGCGGCGTGTCGATCCGAACCTGCGCCTCGAATTCTTTACTCGACCCATCTGCCGCATTGACCTTCACTTTCAGGCTGCGACTGTTGGCGAACTTCGCGTCCAGGAGCGACTTCAATCCCGGAAAATCGAAAACCTCTTTGCCCGTCAGTCCCAGGCTTTCGACATTCTGGCCGTTCACGAATTGAAGCGGTAGAATACCCATTCCGACCAGGTTCGACCGGTGAATGCGTTCGTAGCTCTCGGCGATGACCGCGCGGACCCCCAGCAATTTTGGGCCCTTCGCCGCCCAATCCCGCGACGATCCCGAGCCATATTCTTTCCCTGCCAGAATCACCAGCGGCGTACCACGCTCGGCATACTTCACCGACGCGTCGAAGATGCTCATCTGCTCGTCCTCCGGCAGCAGGCGGGTGACGCCGCCTTCCGTACCCGGAGCCAGTCTGTTCCTGAGCCGCACATTCGCGAAGGTGCCGCGCACCATCACCTCATGATTGCCGCGCCGCGAGCCATAGGAATTGAAGTCAGCCGGTTTCACGCCGTGATCGGTCAGGTACTTACCCGCTGGCCCATTCAGCTTGATCGACCCTGCCGGTGAAATGTGATCCGTCGTGACCGAGTCGCCCAGCACAGCCAGTACCCGCGCGCCATGAATGTCTTCGACTGCGGCAGGCGTTACCGGCATCCCTTCAAAGTACGGAGCCTTGCGGATGTAGGTCGATTCGGCCTCCCATTGATATACATCGCCGGTAGGAAACTTGAGCTGCTGCCAGTTCTGGTCCCCGTCCGTGACGGTGGCATACTCCTTGAGGAAAATCCCGGAATCGATCGAGGCGGTGATCGTTTCAGAAACCTCCTGCTGCGTAGGCCAGATGTCCTTGAGATAGACCGGCTCGCCCGCCTTGCCCCTGCCCAACGGGTCTTTCTCAAAGTCGTGATCGATGCGTCCAGCGAGCGCATACGCGACCACCAGTGGCGGAGACATCAGATAATTCGCGCGCACTTCCGAGTTGATGCGCCCCTCGAAGTTGCGATTGCCGCTTAACACTGACACGGCAACCAGCCCGTGATCCTCGATCGACTTCGAAACATCCGCCGGCAGCGGTCCGGAGTTGCCGATGCACGTCGTACAGCCGTAGCCCACCACGTTGAAGCGTAACTTATCCAGATACGGCAGCAGCCCGGCCTTCTCGTAGTAATCCGTCACCACGCGCGACCCTGGCGCGAGCGACGTCTTTACCCATGGAGGCACGCACAGTCCCTTCTCGACGGCCTTTTTCGCAAGGATGCCGGCCGCCACCATGACCGAAGGATTGGACGTATTCGTGCAGCTTGTAATCGCAGCAATTACGATCGACCCGTTGTCGAGATACTTGTCGACATCGACGCCGAATCGCTCTCTTATGCTGGTCGTCGGTCCCGCCTCGTGCACGCCCTGGGCGGAGTCGATCGCGTCTGCCGTGTGTCCGCCTTCACCCTCCCAGCGCACCACCTGGCGCACGCCGTTCTTGTTGCCTGTCGGTCCCAGCAGACTCGGCAACTGCTTGGCGAAGCTCGGCCCCGCATCCTTCAGGAGCACACGATCCTGCGGGCGCTTCGGCCCCGCCACACTCGGCTCGACGGTTGCGAGATCGAGCGAGATGGTCTGGGAATACTCAGCCTCCGGCGCAGTCGCTGTATGAAAGAGGCCCTGCTCTTTGTAGTATGCCTCGACCAGTGCAATCTGCTCCGCTTTGCGCCCGGTCAATCGCAGATACCGCAGCGTTTCCGCGTCCACTGGGAAGAAGCCGCAGGTCGCTCCGTACTCGGGAGCCATATTGGCAATGGTGGCGCGATCTGCAAGTGATAGTTCACTGATGCCTGCGCCGTAGAACTCGACAAACTTGCCGACCACTCCTAGCTTGCGGAGCATCTCGGTCACAGTAAGCACCAAGTCGGTCGCCGTAGCGCCTTCGCGCAGCTTGCCGGTCAGCTTGAACCCGACCACTTGCGGCACAAGCATCGAAACCGGTTGTCCCAGCATGGCGGCTTCGGCTTCGATGCCGCCAACACCCCAGCCGAGCACGCCCAGGCCATTGATCATGGTGGTGTGAGAGTCGGTGCCGACAAGCGTATCGGGATAGGCTACCGTCTTGCCTTCCGCATCGAGCGTGAATACCACGCGGGCGAGATGTTCGAGATTCACCTGATGGCAGATGCCCATGCCCGGTGGTACGGCCGAGAAATTATGAAACGCCGACTGCCCCCACTTAAGGAACGCATATCGCTCGCGATTCCGCTGGAACTCAAGCATCGCGTTTAGAGAGTACGCATTGGCAGTGCCGTATTCGTCCACCTGCACGGAGTGGTCGATTACCAGCTCCGCCGGCTGCAACGGATTGATCTTCTCCGGGTTGCCGCCCAACTCCTTCATCGCGTCACGCATTGCCGCCAGATCGACAATCGCCGGAACGCCGGTGAAATCCTGCATCAGCACGCGCGCCGGCATGTAGGCAATCTCGCGCGAGGGCTCGGCCTTAGGCTCCCACTTGGCGAGAAACTCGATGTCGTCGGCAGTGACGCTCTTGCCGTCCTCCTGCCGCAGCAAGTTCTCAAGCAAAATGCGCAGGCTGAAGGGCAGGCGGCTCAGGGTGACGCCCTTCTTCTCAAGTGCGCCAAGCCGGTAGATCTCATAAGTGCGATCGCCGGACTCCAAGGTGGACTGGCTGCCGAAGCTGTTGACTGGTTCGCTCATTGCTTTTCCTTCCTTATCTCGTGAAGGCCCGCACACGGGGCGCTGCAATCACTCTCCGAAGTCGAGGCGCGAGGCCGCCGCCGCTCACGCAGCGCGGAAACTGTCGCAAAATGTCTTCGGAGAAAGCTTAATCAGAAGGAGAGGGTCCGTCCACGATCACGGTGGCCATGGCGAAAGCGCTTAAGGAGTGGAGGGAAAAGCATCGCTTTGTCTTCCTACGAATATTTTAAGACATTTTCGCCGCTGGTAGGCTGGAACCAGCGATGAGCGAGACAATTCTGATTCACTGCTCCGGGCCGGACCACCCCGGCCAGACCACACAACTGACTGCCATTCTCGCCGAATACGACGCCTGCGTACTCGACATTGGCCAGGCCGTCGTGCATGAGACGCTGGCTCTCGGCCTGCTCATCGAGGTGCCCGAAGGGCGCGACTTCGATCCGCTCAAGATCGCGCTGATCGAGAGGGCTCAGGCGCTCGACCTCCATCTCCGGTTCGCGCCGATCTCCGCCGAGGCGCTCCACCACTGGCTGACCACACAGGGTAAAGACCGCTTTATCATCACCGTGCTGGGGCGCGCGATCAGCGCGAGGGATCTCTCACGGGTAAGCGCCATCATCGCGGATCACCGGCTCAACATTGATCGCATCGAACGGCTTTCGGGACGGCTGTCTTTGGCCGTTCATACTGGAGACTCAAACGCTTGCGTCGAGCTGGAAGTCAGCGGGCAAGTCGCCTCTGAGGACCGCATGCGTGCCGATTTCCTCAAGGCTGCGCATGAACTCGCGATCGATATAGCTTTCCAACGTGAAAGTATCTTTCGCCGCAATCGGCGTCTCTTTGCCTTCGATATGGACTCGACGCTGATCCAGGGCGAAGTTATCGACGAGCTCGCAAAAATGGCTGGCGTCGCCGACCAGGTGGTCGGCATTACCGAGTCAGCGATGCGCGGCGAAATCGAATTCAAGGAGAGCTTTCGCCGCCGCGTGGCTTTGCTCAAGGGACTCCCTGAGCACCGCGTCCGCGAACTGATCGATCGAATCCCGCTCGCAGAGGGAGCGGAGCAGCTGATTCGAACGCTCAAAGCTCTCGGCTACAAGACCGCCATTCTGTCCGGCGGATTTACGTTTTTCGCGCGCCGACTGCAGGAGCGCTTCAGCATCGACTACGTCCACGCCAACGAGCTGGAGATCGCCAACGGCGTCGTCAGCGGCCAGGTCACTGGGAACATCATCGACGGAGTCGGGAAGGCCGAGCGGCTGCGCCAGATCGCCGCGCAGGAGAAAATTTCCCTCGAACAGGTGATCGCGGTGGGCGACGGCGCCAACGACCTTCCCATGCTCAACCTTGCTGGAATGGGTATTGCCTTCCGCGCCAAACCGCTGGTTCGCCAGAGCGCCGACCACTCGCTCATGCATCTCGGCCTCGACAGTCTGCTTTACCTTATCGGGGTCCGCGACCGGGATCTTGCAGGCATCGAATCTCCACAGGCCGCAGAAGGTGAGTAATACGGGCGCATAGTCCGGCTTACTCCATCCGCAACACCTGCATGGGATGCACCGAGGCTGCACGCCGGGCGGGCAGGTAGCAGGCCAGCACCGCTGCGGCCAGAAGAACCAATCCCACCGCACCAAACGCGCCGTAGTCCATTGCGCCTACGCCGAAGAGCATGCTTTGCATGGCGCGGCCGACGAAGTAAGCGCCGATCAGCCCGAAGGCCGACCCGATCCAGGCCAGCAGCACGCCTTCGCGCACGACCATGCCGACGACGCGATTCCGGGTTGCGCCCAGAGCCATACGCAGAGCGATTTCGTGCGAGCGCTGCGCCACGGAGAAGGCCATTACGCCGTAGATGCCGAGGGCTGCCAACAACAATGCCACTACTGCGAAGCTTGCGAAGAGGATCACAGTGAAGCGATCGTTGGCGAGCACTTCATCGCGGACCTGGTCCATGGTGCGCGGAGTGGCCAGCGCGATCTGCGGGTCAACACTGTGAACGGCGGCTGCGATGCTTTTCGTCATCGACGCCGGATCTTCCGCCGTGCGCACGGCGATACCAGCACTCGGCCAGGGAATTTGCCAGAAGGGGATGAGCATCTCTGGGTTGTCTTCGCGAAGTCCGTCATTGCGCACGGTGTGATAGACGCCGACGATCTGCCACTCTATCGGAGGCCCGAGTTGCTGCACTCCGGGAATCAATTGCTCCACCGATATGCGCTGCTGGAGCGGGTCGGTGCCTTTGAGGAACTTGTTGACGAACTCTTCGTTGACGACGACGACTTTTACGCTCGTGGCCGTGTCCTGCCCGTCGAAGGTACGGCCCTTAGTCAGGCGGATTCCGAAGGTCTGGAAATAGTCCGGCGTCACCATGCCAAAGCCGGAGAGCGGCCGCTGGGATGGATCTGAAAAGGCGGGCTGGCCGGCAATCGTGAAGGGCATTCCGAAGCCCGCTCCATAGAGCGGCATTCCGGTTTGCGCGGAAGCGTGGGAGACGCCGGGAACGGCTTCGATACTGGCCAGCATCTGGCGGTAGTAGGCGGTAATCTGGGCAGGGTCTTTGGACCTGGTGTCTGGAACAGGCAGAAAAAAGGTAAGAATGTGGTCGGCCTGGATGCCCAGGTCGACGCGCGAGAGGTTCCAGAAACTGTGGATGGCCAGTCCTGCGCCTGCGAGGAGGGCCAGGGCCAGGCCGAACTCCCCGATCACCAGAACGCGGCGCAGGCGGTGGCGTCCCACGCCGGTGCCCGAGCGTCCGCCCTCTTTGAGCGTCTCGGCGGGGTCAACGCGCGAGGCATACCATGCCGGAATGCAGCCAAAGAGCAGCCCGGAGAGTGTCGTAGCCAATAGTGTGAAGAGAAGGATGGGAATGTTGAGGCTTAAGTCGGCTTCGCTCGGTATCGTACCCTCTGGCATCACGGCTACCAGCCCGCGCAACATGCCGTAGCCGACAGCCACACCCAGAACGCCGCCGGCAATCGCCAGCAGCAGGCTTTCGGTAATCAACTGGGCGAAGATGATCTTTGGCGTCGCGCCCATGGCGCTGCGAACCGCCACTTCTTTCTGGCGCGTCATGCCCTTGGCCAGCAGCAGGTTTGCCACATTAACGCAGGCGATGAGCAGGATGAATCCAACCGCACCTAAAAGCAGCCAGAGCGTCGTGATCCGTTCGCTGGGCATGAAGTCATTCTTGAGCGGCTCGACGTAGGCGCCCCAGCCCTTGTCGCTCTTGGGATAGGCCTGCGCGATGGCCGCCGTCACGGCGTTCATATTTTCCCGGGCCTGCTGCAGGGTTACGCCGGGCTTCATCCGGGCCATCACCAGCAGCCAATGGAAGTCGTGATTGAGCTGCTCGGGACGGAAGGCGATGGGCGTGACCATCTCTCCCTGGCCGCGATCAGCCATGCCCGGAGCGAGCACGCCAACTACCGTGTGGGCTTCGCCGTCGACCGTCATGGTCGTGCCGACGATATGGCTGTTGCTGCCCAACCGCTTCCAGAGCTTGTACATCAGAATGACCTCGTGATCCTTGCCCACCTGGCCTTCTTCGGGCAGGAAATCGCGACCCATCAGAAAGCGATACCCGAGCATTTTGTAGAAGCCGGGTGTGGTGCGTCTGCCCTCGATGTATTCAGGCTGATCATGCGTGGCGATATTGAAGGAGCCGCCCGTCCAGGCACACATGTCCTCGAAGACTGTGTTCTGATTTCTCCAATCGGTGAAGTCTCCCGCCGAAACTCCATTGTGATAAGTCTTGATCTTCGACCAGACCACCACCAGCTGTTCGGGATGCGGATAGGGTAGCGGCGCCAGCAGCGTCGCGTAATCCACGGTGAAAATCGCGGTATTGGCGCCAATGCCCAACGCCAGCGTCAGCAGCACGGTAAGAGTCAGGCCAGGATTCTTGCGCAGAACGCGCAGGCTATAGCGGACATTCTGAAGCAGAGTCTGCATCACGCACCTAGGTCAGACGAGAGTGGGGTTCCACGCGCGCAGCTCCGCGCATGCATAACATACGCAGCAAACGCGAAAAGGTTCGAAAAAACTGAGGGTGTCCGAACCTGGACAGAAAAGTGATGAGCGATAAGAGCTCGGGTTGTTGGCGATCCAGCTCACCGGCGTAGTACCCTTATTCCAACCCAACTCCGAGGCGAGCATGAGCCTGAATCTGAGCCATACATCCACATCCGTATTTCACTCCTCAATTCTTGACGAGATCGATGCGCGCGTCGCCGGCCAGCATCTTCTTCAGCACCCCTTTTACCAGGCATGGTCGCGCGGAGAACTCTCGCTCGACGCACTGCGCGATTACGCGACCCAGTACTATCACCACGTCGCCGCGTTTCCGACATATCTTTCCGCTGTTCACGCACAGACCGAGAACGCCGAAGTGCGCCGCCACATCCTCTCGAACCTCATCGACGAAGAAGCCGGCACGTCCAACCACCCCGAGCTATGGTTGCGGTTCGCTGAAAGTCTCGGGCTTGACCGCATCGAGGTCCAGCAGAGTGCTCAGTGGCCCGCGACGAAAAAACTCATTGAGGATTTCCGGTCGTGCTGCGGCAGTCGTGGAACCGGCGTGGGATTGGCTGCGCTCTATGCCTACGAGAGCCAGATTCCAGCGGTTTCGGAAAAGAAAATTGAGGGCTTAAAGAAGTACTACGGCATCTCGAATCCGGACGGCTACCAATATTTCACTGTCCACATTGAAGCCGACCGCGAACACGCCGCCGTTGAAGCAGCCCAGATCGCCCAGTTAGTCGACGACTCGCAGTGTGCCGCTGCGCTGGAGGCCAGTGGGGAAGTCCTTGCGGGACTTTACGGGCTGCTCACCGCCGTGTGCAAACGGCATGGAGTCGAGACTGACTGTGTGAATTAGAGAATCTGCACCTTATGGAAAAACCCCGGCTGTTTGACCGGCTTTTTTACGCCGTGAAGGTCTGCCACAACAGGAAGAGGTTCAATCCAATAACGATGCTCACGGTTAGCCACCCCAGCGAATGGGTGATTGGCCGGTTAATGAACTCGCCCATGATCTTGCGGTTCCCAGTCAGAAGAAGCAGTGGAACCAGCGCAAATGGCAGCGCAAAGCTCAGCACCACCTGCGATAGAATCAGGATCCTCAGCGGGTCCAGTCCGCTCGCGATCACGATGATTGCGGGAATCAGCGTGAGCAGCCGGCGCAGAAAAATGCTGAACCGGATATTCAAAAAGCCTTCGATGATCACCTGACCGGCCATCGTGCCGACGGTCGAAGACGAGAGCCCGGAGCACAGCAGCGCTAGGGCGAAAACAAACGCGGAAGCCTCGCCCAGAAGAGGCCCCAGCGTGCGGTGTGCGTCTTCGATGGGGTTCGCCAGTACGTGCCCTCCGAAGGCGGCGGCGGCGACGATGATCATGGCCGAATTCACCAGCCATGCGCCGTTCATTGCGGCGAGGACGTCGATGGCCTCGAATCGCAGGTGCTTGAGCCGTGACAGACGTTGACGCCGCACACTCAGATTTGCCGCCGCTTCCTCACGTAAGCGCGGCTGCACCAGCGCCGAGTGCAGATAGATCACGTGCGGCATCACGGTCGCGCCCAGCATTCCCACGGCGATGTAAATGCTCTTGCCGTCCACCATTGGCACCAGCGTATGCAGAGCGATCGCCGACCATTGCGGACGGATCATCAGCATCTCGATCGCGTAGCAGACGCCAATGACACACACGAAGCCCATGATGGCGTATTCGAGCTTGCGAAAGCCCCAAAGCTCCAGCGCCAGAATGGCAAAGACACAGATCGCGGAAAGCACCGCCGCCACCAGCAGGATCTCCGTCTTGTTCCAGCCATAGAGCAGGAACCTCGACCCGAAGAGCAGGTAGAAGCCGAGCGCCGCCCCGAGAAATTCGGCCATATCCGTGGCAACGGCCGATACTTCAGCAGTAATCCACAGAAAAATCGTGACTGGTCGTGAGAAGTGTTCGCGGCAGTTCTGCGGAAGCGTTCTGCCGGTGGCGATACCCAGTTTGGCGGCCAGGTACTGGATGAGAATCGCCATCACGTTCGACCACAGCAGAACCCACAGCAGCTTGTAACCAAAGCGCGATCCGCCGTCGAAGTTTGTGGCGAAGTTGCCGGGGTCGATGTAGGCGATGCTGGCCACGAATGCCGGTCCGAAGTACGACCACAACTCCGAGCTGCGTAGCCGCGGCAGCAGGGAAGGACGGTCGGATTCTGTCGTCGGGGTGGCCACTCCTTTCCAGTGTAGGGACGATACGCGAGTTTGTAAACCGTAGTTAATTTAAAATTATTAACAATTGTTCATAGATTGGAGCCGAGCGGTCTTCACGAGACATCTCCCAGGGCTTGGCGGCGTCGAAGGCATGCGATAGGCTTGCCAAGGTATGATTCACGGGAAACAGAGACCGTCCCCCTCATGAAAGTGCTCGTCATCGGCGCAGGCGGCCGCGAACACGCCCTGGTATGGGCCCTCCGCAAGTCTCCGCGCGTCACCGACATTGTCTGTGCGCCTGGAAACGGAGGCATCGCCTCGGTCGCGCGGTGTATTCCAGCCAGCCCTAAAGACCTGAACGATTTATTGCGTGTGGTCGCCGAAGAGGCGCCGAACCTGACCATCGTGGGGCCGGAGTTGCCTCTCTCCCTCGGCTTCGTCGACGAACTCCACCGCCGCGGCCTCGCGGTCTTTGGACCCACCCGTGCCGCGGCCATGCTTGAAACCAGCAAAGGCTTCGCCAAGCGCTTCATGCAGCGCCACAAGATCCCGACGGCTCGCTACGCCGTCTGCACTACCCGCGAAGAAGCGCTGGACTCGCTCCATCTCTTCCACCTGCCTGTCGTCATCAAGGCCGACGGACTGGCTTCGGGCAAGGGCGTGCTGGTCTGCGAATCGAAGCGAGAAGCCGAGGACGCTATCGCCGGTCTCTTCAGCGGCAAGCTGCTGGGGAGCGCGGAAACGTCGCTGGTCGTCGAGGAGTTTCTTCGCGGCGAAGAGGTTTCCTTCCTGTTGTTGAGCGACGGCAAGCATGTCGCTCCGCTGATTCCCGCACAGGACCACAAGCGCCTGGGTGAGGGAGACACCGGGCCCAACACCGGCGGCATGGGCGTCTATTCGACTGACTCGATCCTCGATGCGCGGATGCGCGCATGGCTTGTGCATCACGTTGCCCAGCCCACCATCGATGGAATGGCTGCCGAAGACGCGCCCTTCGTGGGAGTGCTTTATTGCGGCCTGATGATGACCGCGCGCGGCCCCATGGTGCTCGAGTACAACACCCGCTTCGGCGATCCGGAGACGCAGGCCATTCTCGTCCGCCTGGAAAGCGATCTTCTCGAGGCCCTCGAAGGCTGCGTCGAGGGCCGACTCAGCGAAACCGAGTTCTGCTGGAAGCCGGGCGCGTCTGCCTCGATCATTGCCGCGTCCAAGGGGTATCCGGGGAGCTACACCTCCGGACATCGCATCACCGGACTCGATGTCGCTGCCCGGGTTTCCGGCGTCGAAGTTTTTCACGCCGGCACCGCACTGGTCGACGGCGACTACCTCACTAGCGGAGGCCGGGTGCTGGCCGTGACCGCCACGGCAGATTCGCTCGAGGCTGCGCTCGGTCGGGCCTACGAAGCCATGGGCAAAATCCATTTCGAAGGCATTTATTACCGCCGCGACATCGGCCATCGTGCACTCAAGGCTCGGTAACTGCATTTGACGAGTGAACTTCTGATAGCCTTCCGCTTTGGAAAGATTGTGGGCGGAGGTGAGCTATGCGCAGGAGAACTTTCCTGAGAGGCGCGATGAGCGCGACGATTATGCAAACAGCCGCGTTTGCCGGTCGTGTGTCCGGCAGAAAAATGGGGATATCGAATCTGCTGCCTTCCGTTGCGGCTGCACTGCCCCCACAGAGCGAGCAAAAGCCCATGGCACTGGGTTTGATGATTCAGCCGGCGACCGGCGCAGAGGCCGCCATCGCGCGAGTGAAGGAACTGGGTATACCGACCTGCTTCCTTTCACTGGACGGATATATCGGCAAGTTCACAAACTCGCTGGCGCAGGAAATGCGCGAGCTGCTTGAAAAGTACGAGGTGACCGCAACCAGCGTCGAGGTCGTAGGACCGGGACGGCTGGTGTGGGATTTTTTGGATGGGCCGTCGACCATCGGACTTGTGCCGCCTGCAACGCGGGCAGCGAGAATGGATGCGCTGAAGCAGACCTCGGATTTTGCGAAGCTGCTGGGCGTTCCCCGTGTGCAGACGCATTGCGGCTTCATCCCCGAGAATCCGCGCGATCCCCTCTATGGCGAGACGGTCGAAGCGATTCGGGCGGTTGCGGATCAGTGCGCGAGGAACGGGCAGGACTTTCTGATGGAGACGGGGCAGGAGACTCCCACGACGATGAAGCGGGCGATCGAAGATGTGAACCGGCCAAACCTGGGCGTGGGGCTGGATACGGCGAACTTGATTCTTTATGGAAAATCCAATCCGGTGGATGCCGTCGATATGATCGGTCCACACGTGAAGAGCGTTCACGCCAAAGACGGCAAGTGGCCGACGGACCCCATGAAGCTGGGCGAGGAGGTGCTGATCGGGACCGGATGCGTGGATTTCCCGGCGGTTTTCGAAAAGCTTCACAAGCTTGGCTACGGCGGAGCGATCACTATCGAGCGCGAGATCTCCGGCCCGCAGCAGATTGAAGACGTGAAGAAAGAAAAAACTTATCTCGAACGCGTCATTACTCAGGCTCAGGCAAATTAGGGATAGGAGAATGTGCTGTGGATAGACGGGACTTCATCAGTGGCAGCGCCGCGGCTTCTGGTCTCCTGCTTCTGAAATCGCGAACGGCATTCGGCTATGAGGCGAACTCTGCGGTCCGGCTCGCGCTGCTGGGATGCGGCAATCGCGGGACTTCGGTGGCGACTTCGTTTGCCAAGAACACCAGCGCTCGCATCGTCGCGCTCGCGGATATCTTTCCGGACCAGTTGGAAAAAGGGAAGGCGCACTTCGATGAACTCGCAGGCACCCTGGGCTACGCGGGTGTCGATGCGAAGATGATGTTCCACGGCTACAAGGCATTTGAGGAAGTCGCAGCGTCAGCCGGTGTGGACGCCGTGCAGATTTCCACGCCGCCGTGGTTCCATGTGCAGCATCTCGACACGGTTGTGCGCGCGGGGAAGCATGCCTATTGCGAAAAGCCGGTTGGCGTAGACGTGACGCAGGCAAAGGAGGCGCTCGAGATCGGCAAGCGGGCCGAAGGTCACGTGAGCCTGGACGTGGGTTTCCAGATACGCAGCGCGCCTCCATTCGTCGAGATCGTACGGCGCATCCACAATGGTGATCTGGGGAAGATCGCCTGTCTCTCTGGCTACTACAACGCGCCGGCATCGACGTACCCGGATCGTCCCGCCACGATGTCTCATGACGAACTCCGTCTGCGCAACTGGCAATGGGATCGCGTCTTATGCGGCGGCATTCTTGTGGAGCAGAATATCCACGTTATCGATATCTGCAACTGGATCCTGAACGCGCATCCGACCAAGGCAGTGGCGACGGGCGGAAGAAATGTCATCACCCACTTTGGAGACAACTGGGACAACTACCAGGTTGTCTTTACTTATCCGGACAACGTTCACGTGAGCTTTTCGTCGACTCAGTTTGGCACCAACGGGTGGTTCGATGTCTCGGAGCGGGTCTTCGGATCGAAGGGCATCGCGGAAGCGCCGTACTCCGGTCCGCTGCGCATTATCGGCGACAACGCCTGGACGTGGACCGACACCTCAGCTGCGAAACCGCCTGCCGGGGCACCTGCGTTTGCCGCAAATGGAGCCTTCACCGATAACCTCGCGCTTGCCGATCAGGAAAAAGATCGCGGCTTTATTGACAGCATCGTGTCGGGAAAGTTCCACAACCAGGCGGCTACCGGCGTGGAAACCGCATTAAGCGCGATGCTGGGCCGTATGGCCGGTCAACTCGGCCGCGAAGTTACATGGGATGAACTGCTGGAGCATGGCGAAAACTATTCGCTGAACATGGACATGAGCCAGTTTCGATAGAGACGGAAGAAGGTGGGTAACGCGCCGGTGCCGCCACCGTCAGATATACATTAGTGTCCACATAGGGATGTTGCATGCATCACGTTCGCCGCTATTTCGCCGGTTTTCTCGCCGCCCTGGTTTTCATGGCCGCAATCCTGCTGGCCGTCGCGCAGCCCACCCGCCAGCGCCTCGTCCTCAAGGATGGCACTTGGCAGGTGATTACCAAGTATGAAATCAAGGGCGACCGCGTCCGCTTCTACAGCGCCGAACGCGACGAATGGGAAGAGATTCCGAAGGACCTCGTCGACTGGCCTGCCACGGAGAAATGGAATCTCCAGCACAAGCCGGGCGCGGGCTCAGAAGCCAGTCCGGACACCAGCGACGCAGCGCAGAGCGAAGCCGCAAAGATCGACGCCGAAGAGCGGGCGGCCCGAGAGGCAGAAGCGGCTCGCATTCCTATCGTCGCTCCCGGTCTGAGGTTGCCCGACGAGAGCGGCGTGTGGGTGCTCGACACCTTTCAGGGGCAGCCCGAACTGGTCCACGTGGAGCAAAGTAACGGCGATCTCAACCGCGCCAGCGAGCACAGCATCGTGCGCGCCAACATCGTCTCCTCTCAAGGAGCCAAAGAAGCTATTCGCATTGAAAATGCCAGCGCCAAGGTCCAGCTCCACGTTGACGACCCGGTGCTCTACATCAGCCTCGACAACCCTTCGGCCACGGTTGAACCGGCTCCTGAATCTGCTCTCACTGTCGATACTCACGGCGCCAACGACGCCGCGAAAGACAAGCACTCCCATAGCTCGCCGGACAGCCGCTACGCGATCCTGCGAGTGAGCAGCAGCCATAATCTGCGGACGGTCCTGGCCCGGGAGATCGCCCTTCTTGGCCAGCCCGGTCACTCGGAAGACATCATCGAAACCAACAAGGAGATTTTGCCAGGCGCTCGGTGGATGAAGGTCACGCCCAAAATGCCTCTGCTCATCGGCGAGTACGCCCTGATCGAGATACTCTCGCCGCGCGAGGTCAACATCGATGTATGGGCCTTTGGCGTCAACCCACGCGCCAGAGAAAACAAGGACGCCCGAACCGCTGTTTACGCCACCCGTTGAGAGGGCAGCTCTATCTCTGGACCATCCCCATGCCGGCAACCGCCACGTTGTCGCGCGTCGAACCCTTCACCAGATACATCATCGTGTCGGCCGACCGGATAATCTCATGCACCGAGCGCCCGTCTTCCGGAAACGTCGCCACCCCGAAGCTTGCCCGCACCTCCAGCCTTAGTCCGTCCGTTATTGCAAATCGCATCTCTCGCAGCGTAGTTAGCAGATGCTCTGCTGTCTTCTGCGCTCCGATTTTGCCGGTTTCCGGCAGCAGCACAATGAACTCGTCGCCGCCGTAGCGAAAGACCGAATCCACCTCGCGCACCAGTGACCGCAGCCCATGCCCCACCTCGGCGAGCACACGGCTGCCGATCAGATGCCCGTGTTCGTCGTTCACCTGCTTGAAATAGTCCAGGTCGATAAAGATCAGGCTGAACTGAGTCTTGAAGCGCCGCGCCCGTTCAATCTCCGACTCCATCTGCTGGTAAAGGTGACGCACGTTGAACAGTCCCGTGCATTCGTCGGTGATGGTCAGCTCCTGAATACGCTCCATCGCGCGCGAATTCTCAATGGCGATCGCCGCGTAGTCGCACAGCACATGCAGAAACGAAATCGTATAGTCGCTCAGCGTGTCCAGGCGGCAGTTGATAAGCTCGATGACTCCCAGCGTACGCAGGCGCGAACGCAGCGGCATGCAAATCGCCGACCGCACCCGCAACGGCTTGCCTTGGCCATCTTTATCGACAGGTGCGGAAAACCGCGGGTCGAAACGGGGATCCTGGCTCACCTCCGGAACAATCAAGCTCTCGCCGTGCGCCGCCACCCATCCCGCAATGCCATGGCCGACTGGAATTCTGAGACTAGCCAGATCGGCCTCGGTGTGCCCGACGGCGACCGCGTAGTAAAGCTCCTTGCGCCCCTCGTCCAGAAGCAGCAGCGACCATGTTTCCGGCTTGAAGAACTGCTCCATCTGCTGCATGATCGCTCGCAGAATTGCGTCCCGGTCGAGCGAGGAAGTCAGCGCTCGCGCTACATTGTGAAAAACCAGCAAGTCCCGCAGATTGGGGTCGTCATGGATCGAATCGTTCTGGGCCATCGTTGCTCTCGTGCTGATTCTGACACACTCGACGCTCCTGCGGGAGATCGTCGATCACAGTGAGGTGCAGGTGCTTGAGCCACAATGGCCGTGATTGGTCGCGGCAGGCAATAACCTTCTTGTGATAGAACGGAGTTCAGATAACGATAGCCGAGGTGCAGCCATGCCCAACGTTAGCAATCCCGACCGTCGCGAATTCCTGAAGAAATCCGGAGCCGTAACCGCCGCGGTTCTCGCCGGTTCCACGCTGCCTGCCCGCGCTGCGACAAAGACGGTGCCCCCGTTGCCCTCGAATCCTCACACGCAAACCGTCATGCCTACCCGTAACCTGGGCAAGACGGGCTACAAGGTGGGAATCTTCTCGCTAGGCGGACAGGCCGCCCTCGAACGCGCCAACAACTTCGACATAGCCGTGCCCATCATCGATCGCGCTCTCGATCTCGGCGTCAACTACATCGACACTTCCTCTATCTATGGAGGGCCGGCTCGCTGGAGCGAGCAATACGTCGGGCAGGTGATGAAGCGCCGCCGCAACGAAGCCTTTCTCGCGACGAAGACCAAGGAGCGTACTCGCGACGGCTCGATGCAGATGATCGAGAAGTCGCTCCAGCTGCTCAACACCGACCATGTCGATCTATGGCAGCTGCATGACATCGGTACAGCGACGGATGTGAACGAGGTCTTCGCCAAAGGCGGAGCGATGGACGCGCTGCTCGAGATGAAGGAGCAGAAGGTCGTCCGCTATCTCGGCATCACCGGGCACTACCGCCCTGACGCGCTCATGGAGTGCATCCATCGCTATCCGTTCGACTGCATCCTGATGGCGATCAACGCTGCCGACCCGCACCACTACAGCTTCGCGGAGGGCCTGCTGCCGCTGGCGGTTGAAAAGCAGATGGGCATCATTGGTATGAAGGTGCCGGCGCGGGGACGCTTGCTGGCGTCGTGGACTCCGCCCAGCCTTGAGCAGGAGCAGCACTCCTGGGAAGGCATGGTGGTCGCTACGAGCTCCGGCCCGCTGAAGATGCGGGAGGCGGTCTACTACACGCTGTCGCAGCCGGTGTCGACGATCATTATCGGATGTGATTCGGTCGCGCAGCTGGAGGAAAATGTTCAGCTGGCGCGGGACTTCACTCCTCTGAACAACCAGCAGCTCGCCGACTTGACCGCCCGCTCCGAAGCCGTCTCCAAGCCGTCGCTCTTCTTCCGCTTCTACGATCGTGCCTAGGACCGCTCCTAGAATTCCAGCCGCATGCGCAGGTAGATGATGCGGTTCGCCTGTGGCAGGGAGTACTGCGTCGTCGAGAGCGTCGTCGACTCGCCGAACAGCGGCGATCCCAGCACTCCCACAGGCGTTCCGCCATTGACCGTATTGAAGACATTCTGTGCCTGGATTCCCAGGTTCATGGTGTAGCGCCGGGCGATGTCCACTTTCGGCGGTTTGTTGCCGACCACAGCCACTGGAGAGGCCGGCTGATCGGGAAGCTCCGGGCCAAAGCTGAAGTTCCGCGTCAGTCCAAGGTTCAGCATCGTGAGGGACGGCCCTGTGCCGTAATTAATCGGGATGATGGTCTGTCCAGGTTGAGGGTCTGCGTCGAAATTACCCCACTTCGTCTTGTACACGCTAGGGCGATTCAGATCTGTTGCAAACGCCGGCCGGTCGTTGAACTGCGAGTCGCCATTCAGGTCCTCACCGATGGTGATGTTGAAGGGCGCATTTGACTGCGTCACCAGGAACGGATTGAGGCGCAGCTTCCCTGGCAGGTTGACCAGCCCACCTATGTACAACCGGTTGCGGATGTCGTCGGCAGCTCGGCCGTAGTCGACGTGCAGATCGTACTGGTTGGAAGGAAAGCTGCTGGGTCCGCCAGTATTGGAATGGCTGTAGCCGAAGATGTAATAGCCATAGAGCAGCGCGGGCTTAGTGCGCAGGTGGAAGTTGGTGAAGATGCGGCTGCGCTTAGACGCAGCCAGTGAATCATATTCGTAGATGTTCTGCAGCGTCCCCAATGGCCGCACCCCACTGGTCGGATCGGCCGGATTGTAGGTGCCCGGCAAAGGCGCATTCACGTTGCGCGTGATCAGCTGATCCACCCCGCGATAGAAGGTGTAATCGAGCGAAAGCGTCAACCTCTTGAACAGCTCCTTGTCCAGGCTTACACTCTCCTGCACCATAATCGGCGCGTGCAACTCCGGGCTGATCCGGTAGATGGTAGGCAGAGTCGCCGGGCCCAGCGAATCGATGGGCGGAATATTGGGATAGAAGTCCGGAAAATTGACTACGTACTGTTTCTGCAGCACCCCATTCTGCCGTGCTGCGTTCACGATCAAGTTGGTTGGGAAACGGCCATAGAAGACTCCGATTCCGGCGCGCAGCACCGCCTTCGCCGGCTTGTCCTTGCCAGCTCCAATGGCCCAGGCAAAGCTCAGCCGCGGGCCAAAGTCGGCGTGGTCGGGAATGCCGGTCTGGGTCTCGAAGCGCAGACCCGGAGTCAGCGCCATATTCGGAGTCATCTTCCACTCGTCTTCGACGTAGACGCCCAGATCAAAGACGTTCGCCGCAACCTCAGGTATTCCCGTGATGATCGAGAACTGGCTCGCGCCACCTCCCAGCGCGCGAATCTGCGTTGGAGTCAACCCTTTCTCCAACCCATTTACGGTGATCTCGTAGGCGTTGATCGAGGGAAAGATGAATTGGCCGTTGAAGCCGGCCGTCGAGGTGTTTCCGTCCTCAACGTCGCGAAGTCTTCCACCGAAACGCAGGAGATGATTTCCAAGCATCAACGAGGCGTAGTCCTGAAACTCGTAGTGGTTCTGTCCGTCGTGCAGCTGGCCCAGGTTGTTGCCGCCTCCAATGAACGCGCCCTGCGCCCATACGGTTGGCTGGCCGTCTATCGAGACCGAACTGTCGTTGGTGCGCATGAACTGGAAGCGCGTTTCGTTGATCACTCGTGGTCCGTACACCTGAATATCGCTCAACTGGAAGGTCTGGTCGGTGTGGCGGGTATTGACGGCCTGGCTCTGCAGAGACAGCTGGCTCTGCACCAGATTGTCCTGAGTCTGGTGACCAAACTGGTAGCGCATGCTCAACGTCTGAATCTTCCCCAGCTGGAAGTCCACGCGCGGTCCCGCATCGACCGAGGTTTGAGGGCTGGACACGGTAGCCGTATACGCCGGTCCGGTGGTCGAAGTGCCCGCGTGAATAAAGGACTGCGCGCCTACCGTCTGCTGGTCGCCGGTCAGAAACCAGGAACTGCTCCTGGTTATCGGGCCGCTGATATTACCCTCCGCGTAAAATGCGGAATAAGGGGGCTGCTGCTGCACGTAGGGATTGCGGGAGTTTAGCGCCGAATCATCGCCCAGGAGCGTCAGAGTGCCATGCAGCGAGTCGCCGCCCGGTTTGGTGATAATGTCCACCCGGCCCAGACCGGTCGTGTCGTATTGTGCCGAGAACGGATTCTCGTTGATGCGAATCTCCTGAATCGAAGATTTGGGTGGCAGCCGAGTGGCGGTGAATCCGTCGACAAATATCTTTGCTCCCGAGACAGACCCCGCCATCGCCTGAATCTGCAATTGAAATTGCTGCGGATCGGGGGAGAGCGCGTCCAGATCCGAGCCCCTGAGAACGATAGCTCCCTGGTTGTGGTCCGGGCTTGAGTCGAGGATGTTGGACAGAACGTCGACTTGCTGGTGCTGAATCTCAATCTTCAAATCGATGTTCAAACGGAGAGTCTGACCGGCTTCGAGCTTCACGTCCCGTTGCTCTGTCCTGAAGCCGCTTGCGTCAATCGTGAGGCTGTACCTGCCGGGCGCGATATTGGGAAAACGGAAGTTTCCCTGTGCGTCGGAGGTGGCCGTCCGTGCCGGCTTCTCCGGAGACGCCAGTGTGACTAGCGCAGCGGGCACCACGGCCCCGAAAGGATCCTCTATGATGCCCGTTACCACCCCTGTATTGACCTGTGCGACGGCGCACCAGCAGGCAAGCAGGGCGATCAGCAGCCATCGGGTCGCGCGATCAAACATCTTTCTCAAAAACAAGGGGCAGAATTCATGCATGGGGATGCGAGGCTGTACCTGACAATGGAATAGCAGACAAATTGCAGCAGTAGGAGAAGAGACTTTCGTGCTACTAACTCAGGCCACGGGTCAAACAGGGACTGAAGTTACAGCGTTCAATAACATGCCCCCGGCGTGGCGTTCTTTCCCTGGAAAGAGCCATCTGAAACCATGGTAATGGGCACAGTCACCTTGTTTCCGCTCTTAATTGCTTCGCTCTATCATCTCTCGGTAGGAGAAGCGCGTATTTTCTTCAAACATTCCTAACATTATCCAACAAGTTCTCCCAAAGCTGGCGAGCGAAAGGTACCGAAGGTAATCGATCGGCAGCACGACCGCCTGTTCTACCCTTTTCGGTGTGAAATCCCTTCATAGCACTCTCGTGCTAGTCAATTGAGAAAGAAGTGGGATTCAATCGCGGGGCCAGTTGCGAGAATCTGTGTGTGTCAAGGGGGTTGCAGTTTGGGGGAACGGTAGCTCCTTGGACTCGAAAGGCCTGTCATTCGTGACAGGCCTTTCGTACTATGGGCAGGATTTGAACTCCTTCGGCAATGTTCGGAATGATCTGATCCTGTGTTTAGGTCGTCGACCGTGGTTTGACAGCCAGCAACTGCACCGGAACCGGTTTGCCCGTCGAGTCAATCAAGTTGGGTTTGACTGTTTGCGTATCCGTGAGAGTTACCGGGTTAATGAAGTGGAGCAGGTTATCCCCCGATGTGCCAACGAAGAAGATAGTCTCGTCGGGCGAAAAGATTCCCGAAATAGGCGCGAGGGCAGTGCCGGAAAGCTGCACGTTCGTGAGCGTTCCTACCGATCCAGCAGTAGCGGAGGGCACGTAGGCCGGCAGGAGACCGCTGGCGGACGCCGAGTTGTATGTCACGAACGCGATTGTTGAATCGGGCGAGGCGACGACCTGGTGGATTTCTGTTGGGCTTATGCCGGCCAGCGGGAGTTGATTGAAGGTTGGCGAAAGCTGGATGCCCGTTCCAGCCGTGGGGCAAGGACCAGTGGGAATCGTGACGTTGATGTCTGTAAACCCCTGGCTAACGCTCGCGCCTAGGATATGCATACCGTCGTTCGTCGCGGCCAGCTGGTCCGTCGCGGCTCCGACAACAGCCGCCAGGGGATAGTAAATGGGCGGGTTTACCGTGACGTTCGGGCAAAATCCATGGGCTGTGGTCGGCGTTCCTGTGATGAAAGGCCCGATGCTCGGTACCGTAATAGCCAGATCAGGTCCACAGAAGGGATCGTAGGTGCCGCTTGCCGCCGGGCTGTTGTTGTTCAGA
This sequence comes from Acidobacteriota bacterium, assembly GCA_013289875.1. Classification (GTDB taxonomy): domain Bacteria; phylum Acidobacteriota; class Terriglobia; order Terriglobales; family Acidobacteriaceae; genus Silvibacterium. Next base: position 73,737 of record JABCZC010000018.1, read on the forward strand.
CTGCAACTCTGCACGGGCTCTGTTGCGCTAATGCTGTAGGTGCTCCAGCCCGTGTTGGCATTGTGGACGTACAGCGTATCTGGCCCGACGATATAGACGTTTTTGTTGTCGGGCGAGAAGGCGGCGCGGGTTGCGAGCCCACCGATGCTGGTGGAGGTGCTGCTCGCATTCGTGTACAGATAGATGACCTGCCGCAGCTGGTCGTTGATCACTACAGTCGAGCTGTCCGGAGAGACGGCCAGCACCACGCCCGGCACGGTGGTATCTTGCTTGCCGAGCGTGTTGTTAATCGCGCTATAGACCATCAGCTCGCGGTAGCTGCCGAAGTAAAGATTGTTGCCTCCTTGATCGAGCACCATGGAGTTTGGTGGGTAGGGCAGTTTCACCGGCGAGCCGGGCGTGCCTGTCGTCAGATCGACGGAGCTGAAGAATTGTGACTGTGTGGAAGCCATCCAGACATAATTGCTGCTGCGGCCAGGCGAGGTGACCTTGAGCGGGTTGCCGACCACTGGCAGGCCTGTGCCGAAGACGCCGATCTGGCTGATTGGCGCGGGATTGCAGGTGGCCGGCTGGCAAATGGCATTGATCGCGGTCGCGCTGGGAAAAGTGGAGCTGACCTGTCCGGTAGCGCTCACTGCAATTTCCTGCGGCTGGGTCGAGGTGTAGTCAAGCGAGAGACCATTGAGGACTTCGCCGTTCGTGTCGGTGATGACTGCGGCGATATTCTGGGGAGAATTCTGGTTGACCACCGCAGTGTCGCTCCCGTTGATGCTAAGGGCAATGCTCTTCGGCGGGCAGGTGTAGAAATAGCCGGCCGCAGAGCCGGAGCTGGTGATCGAAACCGAGGCGTTGATGACCGTGGAGCCCGGCTGGTTGGCCGTTGTGGTTCCGTTTATCCCTGTGCCGGTGGTACTCGTGTTGTTGATGGTGACAATGGTTCCATTCTGAGCGGAGTAGTTTATGGTGCCTACGTAATTCGGAGTGGCGGCGCCACTGGCGGAGGGC
>JABCZC010000019.1 GCA_013289875.1 Acidobacteriota bacterium
ATCCTAACCGGCTGGCCATCGGCGGATACAGCTACGGCGGCTACATGACCAACTGGCTGATCACGCAGACGACACGCTTCAAGGCGGCGGTCACAGGCGCGGGTGCGGTGGAGCATGCAGCCAACTGGGGCAACGACGACCTGACCTGGGACGATGCCTGGTATCTCTCCGGAGCGCCGTGGGAGAAGCCAGAGCTTTATCAGAGCGAAGCGGCGCTCTTCCAGATCAACAAGGTTACGACTCCGACGCACATCGTGGGAGGGAACGCCGACAACCGCGTGAGTTACTTCGAGCAAGTACTACTTGAGCGGGCGCTCGAGAAGCTCAATGTTCCTCATGCGCTGCTGGTCTTTCCGGGGGAGAATCATCCGCTGGATAAGAATCCATGGCACGGATATATCAAGGTTCGGGAAGAGCTGAAGTGGCTGGACAAGTACGTCCCAAAATGAAATTGGGGAGGGGTACCCCCCTCCCCCGTTTTTACCGAATTCGTAACCGTTTCATTCGACTATGTTTAGATCATGTTATTTGTAACCGTTTCATTCTATTGCCCTTAGAATGCGTAATCTGTAATCGTTTCATTCCATTAGGTTTGGGGTCGAAACTGCTTGGTTCAGGGACAGAGAGCCAGGATCCTTCCCTTGTTGCCCATTGATTCTGCGGTAGTTACGTCCAGATAATTGATTTAAAAATAGATAACTCATCAATGAGGCTGTTTTAGGCGCCTGTACCGCCCTATTTCAATTATAGAGATTCACAGGAAAAGATCGGCCAAGTACTTTTTCCCGTTTTCGTTTTGAATGAGCCAGTTACGATGTCGCTGGGCACTTGAGGAGTTGACAAACGGGGTCCCGGTTGACTGCACCCGTTATTTCTCGGCGTCTGGCTTAGCTCCGGGCAGGCGCTTTCTCAGGAAGGCGATCTGTCCGCAGTGGTGCGCCTCGTGCTCACAAACGTGGAACCACTTACAGTGGTTGTTCCAGCCCCACTCCTTGTCGTCGACGGCCATGAACCAGGCATCGTCCTTTTTGGCGAACTGGGCGAGCGTTTTCGCGCGAACTTCCTGAAGAATGTTCAAGTAGTAGTCCCGGTCGTGGCCCTTGATGGTCTTGCGACCCGCGTCGCCCAGATTCATCGCCGGGTCCCACTGTTTCTTGATGGAGTCGGACCAGCTATCCCACTTCATCCCGTCGAAGGTATTCATCTGGTAGTAGGTTTCGGTGGCAGCGAGATGCAGCATTAGCGCGCCGATGGTGTTGGCGTTGGGGTCGATGAGGTAGTCGAGATCGGCCTGCGACAGGCCCTTGGTAGTAACAATGATGCCGTTGACCTCGCGCAGCCAGGTGAGCTCGGAGACGAATACTCCAATCTGCGGAGAATATCCGGGCCTCGGTCCAAGGATGTTGACACTAGTATCGTCGGCTGCCACGGACTCGGGTGGTGCGAACGTTCCCAGCAGTCCGGAGAGGCCGGCGGTGAGCGCAGCTGAGCCTTTCAGAAAGCTTCTTCTGTCGGCATAGCAATGATTGGGGAGGGAATCGGGCTCGCTCATGGGTTTCTTCTGGCCTCGGGCACGGGTTGACCGTTGAAGGTTCGCGTCCGTCAGCTTGCAACATAATCTTTTTTTCCGGACCGTGCTACAGACCGCCCTTTCTTCCTCTGGGACGACGTGGAAGTAGCGCTCTGTTGTGTATTGACATCCTTGCCACTCGATGCTACAATGACGCCGCAATATCGGAGATACTTGGGGAGTACTTAACAGAAAGGGGTTTTTCTCATGGCTCTCGATCTAACGGGGACATGGCATGGAGTTTACGCGGAAGTAGACGGCGAGGCACTCTCCGCCAGCTACTCTCGCGGCGTCGAATCCACTTACCAGGTTAACGAATTCTCAATCAAAATTCACGGAAAAGTTGAACATGAAGGCACTTATTCGATCAACGAGAAAGTCGATCCCAACCAAATTACCTTTGTCTATACGAAGAGTTCGCACTTCGAACTGAACAAACCACGCACTGGCATCCTTCAACTCGCTGGCACCACCTATAAAAATTGCATCGGGGCAATTGGAGCGAAAGTTCCACACGGTTTCAATACGGCCCCAAATTCGAACACTGTTCTCACGGTGTTGCAAAAGAAAGGCGCCGAAGCAGCAGCTTCCGAGGCCATTTCACCTCAAGTCGGACCTAGAATACTGGCTTGGTAAGCATACTGTCTCGACGACGTTGTTACGGATGTTGAGATCGGAATAGCCTTCGCGGCCGGGTGTGCGGCCTCGGCTCACCTGTTCGCGCTGGACACCGGCGATAGCTTGTGCGCAACGATAGCAGAGAAAACTCCGCAGCTCTCGAGTAGTGGAGTCCCTTTTAGTGCGGTATCGCCCTTGGGATCCAGGCTCTTTTAGCTTGTTGGATGAATCGGGTCGCTGCATGACTCGCGAATCATCCGAAGGGGTACTTGAATGTTCCCATTGCAAATTCTTCGAGAGCAGCCGCTTATCAAGTTCAATCAACAATTACCAATGTTTAATTGGCATTATCCGTTCAATTCCGAGAAGGACTTGAACGAAGATCGGTTAGCGCCGTACTTATGTCCCCAAAAGACCACAGTTCGACGAAGAGCAGTTTATATCCACATTCCTTTCTGCGAGACGATCTGTAACTTCTGTCCATTCCGCCATGATCTCCATAGATCTGACGCAACCATTCAGCGATATCTTAGCGCACTGCTAGATGAGATCGCTCTGAAGAGAGAGTTCCTAGGAGACGTTAAGGTCGATGCCATCTTCGTCGGAGGGGGAACGCCCTCGCTCCTTAGTCCGCAGCAGATCGAGTCTCTGGGCGAGACCATCCTCAGGAGTTTCGACTTGCATGGCTTGCAGGAATTTACCTTCGAGGTAGAGGTGAAGAGTGTCTCGCGAGACAAGCTTCAGGCTATGCACGATATCGGAGTGAACCGGATCAGCTTTGGAGCACAGACCTTCTCGGAAAAGTATCGGGCTCTCTTTTCCCTCGACGCTACTCGAAGTCAGATTACGGCGGCAGCGGAAGTTCTGAATAGCATGTTCCCTTACACAAACGTCGATTTGCTGTACGGCATGGCAGGGCAAAAGCTGGATGAGCTCGATGACGATGTGACCGCGGCAATGAGCCTGGGAACGACGACGATCGACGTCTATCCGATCAATAATCTCACGGCTCCGCGCTCGATGCACTCCGCGCTGACCGGGGCGGGATTGAACGCGTTACCCGAGGCGCTACGCGTGCAATTTCGTATGCACCTTGAGCGGCGCTTTCGCGAGCTTGGTTATAGGCCGATCAATGGATACGGTTTTAGCATTGCTGGCGACAAGTGCCATGATTCCGCGGACCCGGTGCAGCACTCGCCGAAGTTCTTGTATCACGATTTGGTTTATGGCTACGAAGACGACGAAATTATCGGATATGGAGTATCAGCTATTAGTCAAATGCCGGGATTCAACTTGTATAACTTTGTGAGCCGGCAAGCATACATGAGCGAGGTTCTGACGAAACGGGCATTGCCGCATCAGGTTTTCGGGCCGATTGCGGCGCCGGAACGAGGCATTGTTTCGTTTCCGTTTCGCGGGGTTCTCGATAAATCACGAGTGGCCTGGGAGCGAGTTCCCGACGAGACATGGTTTGCTCTGGAGGACGCATTGGAAGCGGGACTTATTGCTGACCTGGAGGACAGGTATGTGCTTACACAGGTTGGCTGGCTGTTCTATGTCAACCTTATGTACTACTTCATGCCTGAGGTGGGAAAACGCCGGATCTCGAACAAAATTGAATGTGAACGGGTTAGCCACGCCTGCGGAGACACCGACCTGACCCAGTTGACTCGCTCTAGTGTGACGTTGCTCGGAGGTCGCCGCTCTTTCTGAGAAGCCGCTCGTTTCGAGAAGCCACATGAGTCGCCATTTTGTTCGAGGAGAATCGAACATGGGCCACCCTTCAGCGCGAGGCCGCGACATTCTCGTGACGGTCGATTCCAGTTTGGCGAAAATGTAAGGGACGATGTGTGGCCGCTACCAAAGACGCTCGGACAAACAACGCATCGCTGAAGCCTTACAGCTTGGCAATGTCGATGGCCTCACTTTGGAGCTCGCTCCGGGTTACAACGCTGCTCCGCAATCGATTCAGCCGGTGATTGTGTGGGATAAGCGCGAAGGGATGCGCGGCATGACCGGGCGATGCTATGCCGGGTTCAAGGGCGAATCAGCACGAACCCGCTAGAGTATGTTCACCGCACGCGCCGCCAGCAGTGCGACGGTCGTGAATGAGATGAGCGACTGGACCATCATCATCATCTTGGCCCAGCGCGAAAGGACGGGCGAGTCTGTGGGCGAGAAAGCGGTGCTGGTGTTGAAGGCCAGAAACAGGTAATCGACAAAGCCGGGACTCCAGGTATCCTCGCCCATTTCACGCCTGGTTTGCTGGTCGAGCGTCATCTGCGGAAACAGGAAGGCGCCGTCGGTGTGAACGCCGCGCAGTTCGCGGGCGCGAGGTCCGCCGGCGTCGAGCCGCCAATACCATGAAGCGAAGACAATCACATTCGTGATCCATAATGCCGCCGCGGAGATCAACATCTCCTGCGGCTGTTGCTTGTGGGATGGGAGTGCCGCGATGAGAAGGCCAAGCGACCAGATCATGTCAATGGTGACGACGGAAGTCACGATATAGCCCAACACCTTGTTGAGCAGGTCTAAGTGGTGGTAGTGCGCCCACACAGTGGGAATCAACAGCACTCCGACGATGGCAATGAGCAGCCAGTCGGGGCCGACGGAGAGATAGGAGGGAAGGGCCAGGCGCAATCCACCCACGGCCAATAGCGCGACCATTGCAGGCCATCGTGGTTCGAGCCGTATGGGAGTTTCTGTCATGCGATTCTCCCATCATGCCCGTGGAAGTGAGTCGAGGCAAGCTTCAGGGGTCGAGCGCACAGGATTCGGGACAGAGAGATCAGGAATCGCTCATATTCGGAAAGCAATTCTTTCGGATCCATTTCCACAGGGCGGGCACCAGCACGGCTGCGAATGCGAAGCTCAGGATGGGGTTCTTCTGGATGACATCGATCAAATCGTAGTTGAAGAGCGAGAAGCCGTTTGCATAGGCCACAGCTTTTTCCGTGTCGCGACCGACGTCAAGCTTCAGCGAATCGGAGCCGAGCTTGAGGCGGCTGAAGGTGATCCCGCTCTCTCCGCGAGAGGTCCGCACATCGAGCCGCGGGGTAGTGGCGCGCTGCTCGGAGACAACCTGCAGGCCGCCCGCACGGAGCATATTGTCGCCGAGAGAGACGCCTTCGAAGGTCTGGTCCGGTCCTGTCCAGATGGCCACGGCCGGGTTTGCAGGATTGAAGTGCAGATCGATTTTGCCGCTGTGCGCCAGCATGCGTACGGGGATAGGGGGCAGGTCGATCGGTGGGTGGCTTCCCACCGTAAGCAGCTTGTGACAACCGGCGAGATCCGTCCCTCCCTCCGAGGGAGGGTCGGTGTGAACTTCGATTTCCATCTGCGATGCGCCGGTGTCCAGCACGACCTGACGAAAGCGCTGTGCGCCGGCCGTTTCGTCGGTCTGGTAGAGCTTTAGAGCTTCGACCGGAGCCGAGCCGGGAGCGCGGCGAATTTCAATCACGGTATGGCAGGTGTCTTCCGGCTTAGAGGGGCTTGGTCCGTCGCCCGTTGTGTAGCTGATTCTGCCGGGCGCAAGCGGGGCGGAGCCGGGAAATAACAGATGTTGAGACTGATCGTCCAGGGTTGCATTGTCCAACCAGATATCGGCGACCTCGTTCTTGCTCCCGACATAGGAAAGCGCGAGATCTCCGGGAGCGATTTCCGGCTTCTTGAGGATGATCTGTTCTTCTCCGAGGCGGGCGAGGCTTTTGGCGTTGAGGTCGTCGATGGGCAAGGAAACGGCGCGCGGAATATGCGATCCAAGGTAGACGAGCAACGCAGCAAGAACGAAAACAGACACGGCGGTGACTCGGCGAAAGGGCAGCGAACTTCGCCAGTATTGCCGTACTCTGGACGGCCGCCTTCGGCCGCCGACGCTACTTGACGACATCGACGATGTCCGGCGACCAGGCGACGACCCAGTCGCCGCCATTTTCAAGGCCGCGCCAGGCTCGGATCTGAAGCATGTGTTCGCCCGGCTTGCCCTTGCCTTCCCAGGTCCCGCCGGCTCGCATGCCTTCAGGGACGGGAGAGAGTTTCTCCTCCTGATCCTTCTGGACCAGAAGGCGTCCATTGTAGGTCGTGGCGATGATGAACTCCGCGCGCACGCCGTCGAAGGCCGAGTGAGCGTGGAAACCGAAATTTGCAACTTCCTTTGCCTGCGGGTGGATGGTCGCTGGTTGGAAGGTCAACTGATCGATAGCAACCGAGCCCACCGCTCTTTCTCCTGCTCCGAGACCATAGGTGCGCAGGCCCGGCGGCGTACTCGCACCCGCCAGGGGAACGGCGTGGACGTAAAAGTAAGCAGTTTGCAGTTTGGTGCCGAAGTCTGGCGGGAGCCGAAATATTGCGTAGGCGCGAAGGTTCGGCGTGTTGTGGATGATCGCCTTGAATTGGTGGTTGTCTGCTGTGTTGACGTCTATCTGCGCATCGCCTGGCGAGTCGAGCATGAAGTCAAGGACAACGGGCCAATTCGGGCCTGCGACACACTTGACTACGAAACCGGTCATATCCAACTTATCCGAAATTTGTGGCCCCTTGTCGGCGAGTTTCTGCGGCGGAAGGTCGTTAAGGGAAGCCGGAGTCGGAATGAACGGCTCGAATCCAGGGGGGAGAGGCCGCGTGCGGAGAGGAGCCTGTCCAGAGATCTGTCCTCCGGTCGATCCCGTCGAGTTCCGGCCGTCGTTCGATCCCGTCGAGTTCCGGCCGTCGTTCGAGCCCTTTGAGGTTTGACCGTCGCTCGATTCCCTCGGAGTCTTGCCCGAATTTGTCTCCGGACCATGCCCATGGTTTTTAGGCGGACCTTGCGTGGCGTGAGCGACTGCTACCGAGATGTGCCCAGTCTGGGTGTGCTGATTTTGCGCCTGTACCAGACCCGAAACAGCCAGCGCGATCGCCAGCGCTGTAGAGGCGGAGAAAAGTCGGCGGCAGGCCGCTTTCCCGTTGAATTTCTCGGATGAGTGACGCAGCATGAGCTCTCCTGACAGCAAGAATGTTGCGGAGTCTCTTAGAGGTCGTAATTCTACACCTGGAAGCCAGCAAGAACCGGAAGAGCAAAAGGAGAACAGCCCCTTAGACGATGATTCTATGGTGTTCAGTCTCTGAAATTCGTTTCAAGAGTTCGATGCCAAGGGTGTATGCTCACGCCCGGGAAATGATTTCGGTCGTGGACAAGGATGGACTGGTTTATCAGAAAGACCTCGGCCCTAATACGGCCAGTCTTGCCAAGGCAATGACCTCCTACAATCCCGACAAGACGTGGCAGAGGGTTGAATAGGCCGGCACTTCGCTCATAGCGCCACGGGCGGCGGGAGACACTGCCCATTTCTGGACACTGCGGCGCGAGAACGAACAGACCCTCGGTGAAGGCGCTGCTCTAAGGCCTCATTCTTCAAGACCTAATGGCACCTTTCGATGGAAGGCCGCGTGCTCTTCTATTGGGTTGGCGCGCTCACCTGCCGGGTTTGCGCGGGATTGGAAGACGCGAGTGACGAATCTCATCAGCGATATCCGCCACAGTCTGCGAATGATGGCGCGCAACCCGGGATTTGCGATCGTGGCAGTGGCCACGCTGGCCATCGGCATCGCGACGAGCACTACGGTGTTCAGCTGGATCGACGCGGTGTTGCTGCGTCCGCTGTCGGGTGTTCGGGAGCCGGACCGCCTCGTCGCGGTAGAGACGGTGACGCCGAATGGAGCCTTCGTTCCGAACTCGTATCCTGACTATCGCGATTTTCGCGATCACCTGACCCTCCTCGATGGTATTGCCGTTACACGCCCCGTGGCTTTCAGCGTGGGCAAGCAAGATCATGCGGAGCGGGTATGGGGCGAACTGGTCTCCGGTAACTTTTTTGCGGTGTTGGGTGCGAAAGCCGCGTTGGGACGGGTATTTCTGCCTGCGGAATACGGTGACAAGCCGGGTGCATTTCCGGTTGCGGTGATCAGCGACCGATTCTGGCGATCCCATTACGGCAGCAATCCGAAGATCGTGGGCAGTACGATTCGCGTCAACCAGCACGAGCTGACCGTTGTGGGCGTGGCCGCGCCGGGATTCCACGGATCCATGGCGGGCGAGGGATTCGACTTGTGGGTGCCCTACATGATGCAGCCGCAGTTGAACGGCGTGGAAGAGTGGATGCTGCGCGACCGCGGAGACCGCAACATGCTGGGCTTCGCGCGGTTGAAGCCGGGTGTAACGCAGGACCAGGCACGTGAGGAACTGGTTGCGCTCTACAGCCGGATGGCGGTCGCAGACGCGGACATGGATCGGGGAATGAGCGCCACGCTGATGCCGCTGTGGAAGTCGCATTTTGGTCCGCAGGGATTGCTGCTGGGTCCGCTGCGCATTCTGATGGGCGTGTGTGTCTTGGTGCTGCTGATTGTCTGCGCGAATGTGGCAAATCTGCTGATGGCTCGTTCGGCGGCTCGGCAGAAGGAGTTCAGCACTCGGCTGGCACTGGGTGCGGGACGCGCACGGCTGGCGCGGCAAGTACTGACCGAAAGCCTGTTGCTGGCTGCGGGCGGAGCGCTGGCGGGAGTCGCCGCGACGAATTGGATGAGCCACGCGCTTGTGTATCTGTTGCCCCCTGGACAGATGTATCCGCCGGGGCTGGACTTTCAATGGAACGGGCGTGTGCTTGGCTTTAGCTTGCTCCTGTGCATGCTCACGGCGCTGCTGGCGGGGCTGGTTCCCGCGCTGCAATCGGGCCGGGCCGATTTGAATGAAGGGCTGAACGAGAACGGAAGAAGCGGGACAACCGGCGTGCGCTCGCATCGCCTGAGGTCGGTTCTGGTGGCCGCCGAGGTTTCGCTGGCGCTGGTTACGCTGATCGGCGCCGGGTTGTTCGCGCGCGGTTTTGCGGCGACGAGCGCGATCAAGCCGGGCTTCGACCCAAGGCATGTGCTGCTGTCTCAGTTTTACCTTTCGACCAGCGGATACAACCTCGAACAGCGGAAGGAATTCTGCAGGCGCCTCGAAGAGAAGGTCGACTCGGCTCCCGGAGTGGTGAGCGCGGCCTACTCCGATGGCGTGCCGCTGGGTTTCGAACCAAGCTGGTGGGAGGATTTGCGCATCGAAGGCTACGTGCCGGGCCGAAGCGAGAACATGAAAATCTTCCGCAACGTGATTTCGCCCGGCTATCTGCCATTGATGCGGATTCCGGTGACAGAGGGAAGAAATTTCACCGAGCACGACGATGAAAAGTCGCCGCTGGTGATGATTGTGAACCAGACATTCGCACGGCGCTTTTTCGGTGCCGGCAATCCAATCGGGCGGCGCATTCATGGCTGGGGCGAGTGGCTCACCGTGGTTGGCGTAGCGCAGGACAGCAAGTATCACTACCTGAGCGAAGCGGCCACACCTTATTTTTATGTTCCGTTCCGGCAGGTCTATCGCGCCGACATGACGCTGGCATTTTATGTCCGGACCAAGGGCGACCCGAATGGGGCGCTGGCGATGGTGCGCGAGAAAGTGCGGGAGATTGATCCGAACGTAACGGTCTTCGACGCCGTGCCGCTGGAGGAGTACATCGGGGCTTCGCTGTACCCGCAGAAGCTGGCGGCCAGCCTGCTGGGCGTGCTCGGATCAATAGCGGTGATGCTGGCGGCAGTGGGGCTTTATAGCGTGCTGGCCTTTGCGGTGACGCAGCGGACGCATGAGATCGGGATCAGAATGGCGCTCGGGGCAAGTCCGGCGGATGTACTGGGCCTGGTCGTCCGGCAGGGTTTGACGGTAGCGTCGTTCGGATTGGTTGTTGGGCTGGGGCTCGCGTTAGCCGCTGCTCGCATCTTTGCGTCGATCTCATTTACCGGCGAGGCGATGGGGAGTCATGGTACCTTGCTGGGCGCGGCCGCGACTGATCCGCTGATTTATCTTGGGGCGGCGATCTTTCTTGCCGGAGTGGCTGCTCTCGCTGCGTACATCCCTGCGAAGCGCGCAGCCAGCGTCGATCCGATGACGGCGCTGCGCTGCGAATGAGTTGAAGCCCTCCCCCTCTCTTGACAAGTATAGACAGGTATACAGAGACTGCTGAAGAGTGTCCGTGTGCGGATTCATGAATATCTTTTGCAGTTTATTTCAGCGATGGGTGGGAGAGCGTGATCAAGGGATTTGCGGTTGCGGCAGTGTTAGGTTCGGTTCTGTGGGCAATGAGTGTCGAGGCGCAAAATACAAGCTTTAATAACACGCTGATGCCGCAGCCGGCGCTCATTACCGTGAAGTCGGGCGGGCTGGCGCTGACGCCGCAGTTCACGGTTGCGCACTACCAGGACTGGCGCCTCGATGGAGCCGTCCGACGTTTCGCGGCGCGCCTGAAGTTTCAGACCGCTCTGCCGATCGCGGCCCCGCCGGACGCATCCACGCCACCCACACTGATCATCACGGTCGATGGGCCGGGAGAGGCGATTCAGGGTCCGGACGAAAACGAATCGTACTCTCTGGAGGTCACGCCATCCGGAGTCCGCCTGCACGCGGCGACTGTTGTCGGCGCCATGCGGGGTCTGGAAACGCTGCTGCAGCTTGTTCAGCCCTCGGGTTCCGGTTTCATCCTGCCTGCGGTTTCGATTCAGGACGCGCCGCGGTTTCGCTGGCGCGGGCTGATGATCGACGTCAGCCGGCACTTCCAGCCGATCGATGTGATCAAGCGCACGCTGGACGGCATGGCCGCGGTGAAGCTGAACGTCTTCCACTGGCATCTGAGCGACGACCAGGGATTTCGCATCGAGAGCAAGGTTTTCCCCAAGCTGACAGACATGGGCTCGGACGGCTTGTTCTACACGCAGGATCAGGCGCGCGAGATCGTGGCCTATGCGCGGGAGCGCGGGATTCGCGTGGTGCCGGAGTTCGATATTCCGGGCCATGCGCTGTCGTGGATGGTGGGCTATCCCGAGCTCGCCAGCGGCACGGGCGCCGACTACGGCGGCCCGTATCAAATCGAACGCGAGTACGGCATCTTCGATCCGGTGATGGATCCGACGCGGGACAGCACCTACAAGTTTCTCGACAAGTTTATCGGGGAGATGGCGGAGATATTTCCTGACCCTTACATGCACGTTGGCGGCGACGAAAACAACGGGGTGCAGTGGAAGGCGAATCCGCGCATTCAGGAGTTTGCGAAGAAGCACAATCTGAACGACACCGCCGCGCTGCAGACGTATTTCAACCAGCAACTGTTACCAATTCTGAAGAAGCACGGCAAGCGCATGATCGGCTGGGATGAGATCTTTGCGCCAGGGCTCTCGAAAGATGCGGTGATTGAGTCGTGGCGCGGCTTCGAGTCGCTCGCGGCAAGCGCGAAGGCCGGATACGAAGGGATTCTTGCCCAGCCGTACTACCTCGATCATATTGACTCCGCAGAGCGCCACTACCTCGCCGATCCGGTGCCTGTGGGTACTTCGCTGACACCCGAAGAGCAGGCGCGGATTCTCGGAGGCGAGGCCTGCATGTGGAGTGAACATGTGTCGCCGCGCAGCATCGACTCGCGCATCTGGCCGCGCACGGCGGCGATTGCCGAGCGGCTGTGGTCCCCGCAAAGCGTGAACAACGTCGACGACATGTATCGGCGGCTGTGGGTGGAGTCGCTGCGGCTGGAGGCGGTGGGATTGACGCAGCTCTCCGCCGAAGACGTGGGGTTGCGGCAGCTTGCAGGAACGGCGCAGATCGAAGCTTTGCGGGTGCTGGCGAGCGTCCTGCAGCCGGTGGGCTTCGACGAGCGCTACGAGATGCAGCATACGTCGCAGCTTACGCCGATGGATCATCTGATCGATGCAGTGCGGCCCGATCCTCCGTCGCGGCATGGCATGCAGGTGCTGGTGAAGGCGTATCTGGCGAATCATGACCAGGTGGCGCGGGCGGAGCTGGCGGCGATGTTCGAGCTGTGGATCGCTGCGGGACCGAAGGCGCAGGCGCTGATGGCGGCGGCTCCGCTGCTGCAGGACCCGGCGCCACGGGCGCAGCAGCTCGCGGATCTGGGCGCGGCGGGGCTCGAGGCGCTGCAGTATCTGGAGAAGCATGAGGCTGCTCCGGCGGGATGGGCGCAGGCCAAGCTGGCGGTGATCGATCAGGCAGCAAAGCCGGTGGGACTCGTGCGCTTCACGGTGCTTGAGCCGCTGCGGGATCTCGTGAAGGCGGCGGGAGGGGAGTAGCTGCGGGTGACTACGCCCATCCTCCACGATCTTCTTTCGTCACGAAGGATAGGCGGGGCACACAAAACAGTCGCACTCAGCCGCGGCTGGCTTTTCCGCGCTCGAGTTGCTCGCTGGGCAGGGCGCGTTCGGCCTCGCGGACGGTGATGGTCGGAGCCGCCTGCCGGATGAACAAGTAAACGAAGGCTGCCAGAGCCGAGCCGACCAGCGGTGCTACGATGAATAGCCACAATTGCTGAATCGCCCATCCGCCGACGAAGAGGGCCGGCCCGATGCTGCGAGCGGGATTCACCGAGGTGTTGGTAATCGGGATTCCGACCAGGTGAATGAGGACCAGAACGAGGCCGATGGGGATTCCAGCAAAGCCCACTGGCGCTGCGATGTCGGTCGAGCCAAGAACGGTGAGAACGAGGAAGCCAGTGAGTACCACCTCAGCGAGGAAGCACGCGGCGAGGGAGTACTGGCCGGGTGAATGCGCTCCATAGCCGTTTGCGCCAAAACCGGAGACCGCTGCGTTATATCCGTCGGGCGCGCCCTGAGCAATGAAGAGAAGAAGTGCCGACGCGATGATCGCGCCGAGAATCTGCGCGACCATGTAGAGAGCGGCATCCTTCGCGTTGATTTTTTTGGCGATGAGGATCCCGAGCGTGACAGCGGGGTTGATGTGGCAGCCCGAGATGGGGCCGATGGCGTAGGCCATGGCTAACAAAGAGAGTCCGAAAGCAAAGGCCACTCCTGCAAATCCGATATGGGTGCCGGCCAAAACCGCACTGCCGACGCCTCCGAAAACCAGTACGAACGTCCCCACCACTTCCGCAATATATTTCTTCATAGTGTTCCTGCCTCTTTCAAGGGAACTCTTACGGCAAGGCGACTATACGCCTGTTGATCGCCGTGGAAAATCAAAAAAAGGCAAAGAAATCCGTCGTGTCGAAAGAACGGTATTCGCAATGGCGGGCGGTGCGGTCTTATTGTGCGGCGACTGCCGCGTATTGCTGCTTGTACCACTCGACGGTGCGACGCAGGCCTTCTTCGAAGCTGACGGCCGGGTGATAGCCGAAGGCTTCGCGAGCGGCGGTGATGTCGGCGAGCGAGTCCCGGATGTCTCCGGTGCGGGGAGGGCCGTACAGCGGTTGCTCTTTGAAGTCGAGCAATTCGGCCAGTACACGAAATGTCTTGTTGAGGCTGTGGCGCTCGCCGCAGGCTATGTTGAAGACGCGGCCGGCGATGTTTTCGCTGGGTGCGGCCATCGCCAGGAGATTGGCGGAGACGGCGTTGTCGATGTAGGTGAAGTCACGCCCCTGCTCGCCGTCTCCAAAGATGGTGGGTCGCTCGCCGCGCATCATCTGCAAGGTGAATTTCGCCATCACGCCGCTGTAAGGCGAGTCGGGAACCTGCCGCGGTCCGAAGATATTGAAGTAGCGCAGGCACACGGTTTCGAGTCCGTAAACCTGCCAATAGCACTTCATGTAGAACTCCCCGGCAAGCTTTTGCACGGGGTAGGGTGCGATCGGCATCGGGACCATGGTCTCGCGGCGGGGAAAGCCGGGCTGGTTTCCGTATGCGGAAGAAGAGGCGGAGTAGACGATGCGCTTGACGCCTGCTGCGCGCGCGCCTTCGAGAAGATTGAAGGTGCCATCAATGTTGGCCGTATGGCTGGTTCGGGGATCCTTCACCGATCGCGGGACGGATGGCAGAGCAGCGACGTGAAAGATGAAGTCGACGTCCTGGCAGGCTTCGGCGACTTCGGCGGCATTGCGGAGGTCGCACTCGATGAACTCGATGCGGTCGCGGAAGGTGGAGAGGTTTTCGCGCTTGCCGGTTTCGAAGTTGTCAAGGCCACGAACGGTGTCTCCACGATTGACGAGGGCTTCAGTAAGCGAAGAACCGATGAAGCCGGCGCAGCCGGTGATCAGGTAACGAGCCATTCTTACTTTATGGTACCCGACGGCAGCGAATGGTGGTTACCTTCCCGGGTAGCCGACCCACGGAAGCCATCGTGGGTGGCTCAAAATCGAGATGTCGGGCTCCGCCTTGATGATGTCGCCCAGTGAACTCGTCTTGGTCACAACGAGGGGAGACGGTCCTCTATTCGCCCGCTTTACTTCTCTCGTTTTACGGCGGCTAGCAAACCAGGATATGGGTCAACGGGATTCCCTTTCCACCACTGCTTTTCAGGTCCCAGCTCAAAGATTGCAAAATGCAGATGCGGTGCGCGCGCATCCGCATTTCCAGTCGCTCCTACAAAACCGATGACATCCCCACGCTCGACCCGCATCCCCTCCCGCAAACCTTCCGCGTAGCGATCCAAGTGCGCGTAGTAGTAGCAATACACTCCGGTTTCGTCGAACTGGTATATGGTGTTACCGCCCGGTTTGCTAAGAAAAAATTTGCGGATAGTTCCGGATGCCACCGCGTGCACGGGTGTCCCTCTTGGCTCCATAATGTCGATCGCTTCATGGCGATGTCCGTTGTGAACTTCTTCGAAGCTGTCCCGAAGATCGGTGAGGGCGAGTCCATTGATGGGTGGGGCCATATTGAGAATGCTGGAGGTAGCGCCAACAAGAAGAAACGCGGGCAAAAGCACGGCGATGCCAAGATAGAGCCTCAAACCTATTCCTCCAGGGTGACGCTGTCCGATGCGCTTTCTCATTCCTCGAACAAGACGGCAGTTCCGTTTTTGACCAGGTCGGCGACCCGGGTGGCATCCCAGTTTGTCATCCGTACGCACCCGTGAGACGAGGAATGGCCGATCAGCTCCGGTTCAGCAGTACCGTGTATTCCATAGTGCGGCGCATTGAGCCCCATCCAAACAATACCCACTGGGTTATTCGGACCGGCTGCAATCTTTTCCTTCGCATCTGCGGGATTGGCGTTCCAGAACCGGTCAGGATTGTAGTTGTAAATCGGATTTCGCACCACAGAAGTGATCATCCAATTTCCAAAAGGAAGGGGGTCGTGCGCGCTGCCGCTCGTCACCGGGGCGTAAAAGATAACCTGGCCGTCCCGGTCGTACACCATCAGGACCGACGCCTTCTTCGAGACGACGACCCTGACGGCCGCAGCGCGTGCGGCAGCGGACTTGCCGTTCCGACTCGTGGCCGGTACTGCATCCAGCGGCGCCTGTTCAGCGCCCAATACGTTCGGGACACGGATGTTCTCTCCCACGGTGAAATGGGCATGAAGGTTCAGGCGCCTGAGCAAGGCCGGCGCCGAGTGGAATCTCTCGCTGAGCTCTTGCAGTATGGACGTGTAGTAAAGCCCCGGAAGCTTCGCCATCTCGGTCATGTCTTGTGGAATCGTCCCGGTAAAAGGCCCCGCGACATCTTCCGCGGTGATTGTGTAGGACACGATCGGTTCAAACGAACCGGCGCCGAGCGCCTCAAGCAGCGCCTTGCGGCCTCGCGGCCCTGGAGCGAGCCCGCGTGCGGTCTCGAACGCTGCCAAGGCCTGGCGGCTATTCTTTCCGCCCGTCCCGTCCATCTCACCCGGCGAGAAGGAGGCCCGATCGAGAAGGACCTGCATTTCAAGCTCAGTAGGCCCAGCAGACTGGGTCGACGGAGCAGCGTGGCTGGCTGCGATCGCGGCGGATGCGCCAAGAAGAATCATCGCCGTTACAACGAGACACCACACGGTCTTGAGTTTGAATGTCATGGCGCCTTCCAAAGCTCCAATGTGACTTTTCCTCGACATAGCGTGGAGAGCCATCCAACCCAAGGCTATCCCTTCGCGATCTGACGCGTCTGTTCAACATCGCTCACAACGGGAAAAACGATGGAAGGCTGTCATGATGTTCGATTTGACATAGCGGCTCGCGTCTTCCTGCACGAACTTCGTCGTACCCAGGCATGAGCGAATGCGCCAGAGACGGGCAATCCGGAAATTGACGCACGAACCAGCAGCGGCGATGTGTGCGGGGAGATCAGCTTCTGAGGCATACTAAAAGGGCATGAGCGTACTCTTTCCTTTCCGGCTTGCTCCTTATTTTCGGACGCGTATCTGGGGGTTTCACGACCTTGCTCCGTGGTTCGACTACAAGACAGACGGCGAGCCGATCGGCGAAGTGTGGTTGACGGGCGAGATGTGCAAGGCGGCGACAGGGGAATTCGCAGGCGAGTCGCTGCGGGCGATTACCGATGCACAAGGGCCGGAGCTGTTGGGAACGGCCTTAGGAGATGGCGAGTTTCCGCTGCTGGTCAAGATGCTCTTTCCTAAAGAGAAGCTGAGCGTGCAGGTGCATCCCGACGATGCCATGGCGCGAGAGTATGGCGCACCGCGCGGCAAAACGGAGTGCTGGTATGCGCTCGATGCAGAACCGGGAGCACAGGTGGCGCTGGGCATTCGCGAAGGCGTGACGGCGGAGGAGATTCGTGCGGCGATCAAGGCGGCGACGCTGGAAGATTTGCTGCAGATGGTCCCCGTCCAGGAGAATGACATGCTCTTTGTCGACGCCGGAACGGTGCACGCGATGGGCCCAGGCGTTGTGATCCTGGAGACGCAGCAGACCAGCGATCTGACATATCGGATGTACGACTATGGGCGACCGCGCGAGCTGCACCTGGACAAATCGCTGGAGGCGATGCGGCTGAAGACGCGGGCAGGCAAGGTCCCGCCGCAAAAGAAAAATGACCACACGGTGTTGATCGACGAGAAGTATTTTGAGATCGAGCGCTGGTCGCTCAAGGCAGGAGATGACGCCGGTGCTCTGACAGCGAACACGGGTGCTGTACAGATGTTTTTTGTCGCTGAGGGTTCTGTATGTGTATCCGCAGCGGGCGGCGAGGCGTTTCCGGTAAGCCGCTGTCAGCTTGGGGTGATTCCGGCGGCGGCAAGTGATGTCCGGATTGACGCGGAGTCGCCGGCTGAGGTGATCCGCATTCTGCCCAAGGCTGTCTCATAAAATCCCCATCAAAGGCGATGCCATTGAAGATTGATTTTCGCCCCATCATTCTTGCTGGAGGCAGTGGAACCCGCTTCTGGCCGCGCAGCCGCAAGGCGCGTGCAAAGCAGGTGCTGGCCCTCGACGGCGAGCGGACGATGATTCAGCGTACGGTCGACCGGTTGCGGCCGACGGCACGACCTGAGGATTTCTGGGTGATCACCAACGATCTGCTCTCGGAGACGATCTGCGGTCAACTCGATGCGGTTCCCGAGGACCAGGTTGTGTGCGAACCCGCGGCGCGGAACACGGCTCCGGCAGCAGGGCTGGCGGCGTTTCTGATCGAGCGCGACTCTCCTGACGCAGTGCTGGGGATGTTTCCCGCCGATCATGTGATTGCGAATGAGCCGGCGTTTCTGGCAGAGATTGAACGCGCAGTCGAGCTGGCGGCGACCGGGAAAACATCGTGGTATTGGGCGTGAAACCCACGCGCGCAGAAACCGGCTACGGCTACATCGAAACCGGAGAAGCGGTTGCGGATAGCGTGCTGCGTGTGCGCCGCTTCACTGAGAAGCCGAATCGCGAGCGTGCCGAGGAATTCGTCGCCGCCGGGAATTACCACTGGAACAGCGGCATTTTCGTCTGGAGCGCGCGGACACTGGCGAATGCGGTGCGGGAGCATCTGCCCGAGATGGCTCCGCTGCTGGAGCAGATTTCGGCGGCCTACGGGACCGCAAACTTCGAGCGCGTGTTTGCGGAGCTCTATCCGAAGTGCGAGAACATTAGCGTGGATTACGCCATTCTGGAACCGCGGTCGGCGAAGGGGGAGACCCGGTCGCATCTTTACTGCCTGCCTGCCGAGTTTGGCTGGAACGATCTGGGATCGTGGGCGGCGCTCTATGAGCATCATCATGAACGTCAAACGAGCATCGACGCTTACGACAATGTCGGCGAAAGTGCAGACAGCGTGGCCATCGAGGCACGCGGTAACTATGTCTATTGCCCGAACAAATTCGTCGCACTGGTTGGAGTTCAGGATCTGGTAGTGGTCGAGACGGACGATGCGATTCTGATTACTACCCGGCAGCACTCGCAGGATGTGGGCAAGGTGGTGAAGGAGTTGGTCGCGAGGGGTAAAACTGAATTAGTCTAGCGATGTTGATATACTATTTTAAATGTATATCCAATGAGGGAGGCGCAGCCATGCAGGTTGCAAAATGGGGTAACAGTTTGGCCGTGCGTCTGCCCGCCGTGGTCGTTGAAGCGTTGGACCTGAAGGAAGGCGATCAGATCGAGATTCGGGTTGCCGGGAAACGGGAATTCGAAGTAAGCCGCGACCGTAGCAGGGAGCGGGCGCTGGAAAAACTGAGGAAGCTTCGCCGTCCGTTTCCGCCCGGCTTCAGGTTTGACAGGGACGAAGCGAATGCCCGCTGAGGCCTTCTTCGATACGACCGTTCTGATTTACGCGCTCACGAAAAACGATCCCCGTGCTGCCATCGCTGAGGAACTCCTGTCCGGGAGCGGAACGGTAAGCGTCCAGGTTCTGAATGAATTTGTAGCCGTTGCGCGCCGGAAACTGGACCTGGGTTGGGATCAGATCGAACAGGCGCTGGGCGCGATACGCGTTCTTTGTCGCCCTCCCGTTCCAATCACCGCAAGCACACACGAAGCTGCCGTTCAGATTGCCCGGCGCTACGGCTTTCAGATTTACGACTCGCTGATAGTCGCCGCTGCTCTCGACGCCGGTTGCACGACACTCTATTCGGAAGACCTGCAGAACGGCCAGAAGCTCGACACTCTCACTGTTCGCAACCCATTTTCAAAGCAGTAAACTCAACACGGAGCGGAAAGAGACAGCATGGGGAATCGTAGCCCGGTGAAGTTTGGCACCGATGGATGGCGCGGGATTATCGCCGACGATTTTACATTTGAGAATGTGCGGGTCGCGGCCAGGGCGATTGCGCATTATCTTCTTGCGAGTACCGATCCGAAAGAAGACCCGTCGAAGGGCGTTTGCATCGGGTATGACACTCGCTTCTTGTCGCCGCAGTTTGCGAAAGCGGTCGCCGAAGTGCTGTCTGCGGCCGGGATTCCCGTAAAGCTGGCCAATCAAGTGACACCGACGCCTGCGCTGTCGTTCGCCGTGCGTGGCCTGGGTGCGGCGGGCGGCGTGATGATCACGTCGAGCCATAATCCTTACCAATGGAATGGCGTGAAATACAAGGCTTGGTATGGTGGATCGGGTAAGCCGTCGATTATGTCGGCCATCGAGTCGTATCTGGATCAGCCGCTGCCGTTGGCGGACAAGCCTGCGTCGATTGAGGAGGTCGACTTTCTCCCCGACTATATCGACGCGCTGAAGCGCTTTGCGGACCTGGATCTGATTGCGAAGTCGGGCTTCAGACTGGCCATCGACTGCATGTACGGAGCGGGCAGCGGGATTCTCGCAGGCATCTTCCAGAGCATTGGCGTCGACTATGTAGAGATTCGCGCCGATCAGGACCCGCGATTTCCAGGCATCAATCCGGAACCGATCGAGCCGCACGTGCGGGCTCTCGAAGTGGCCGTCGTGGAGCACAAGTGCGACGCCGGGCTGGTGACGGACGGCGACGCAGACAGAATCGGCGCGGTCGACGAGCACGGGAACTTTGTCGACCCGCACAAGATTTTTGCCGTGCTGCTCGAGTGGCTGCTTTCGCGCAGGAAGTGGCCGGGCGATGTGACCCGCGCCTTCAACACGACCTGCATGATCGATCGTATCTGCGCGCGGTACGGGCGGACTCTGCATGAGCACGGCATCGGCTTCAAGTATGTCGTGGACCTGATGCTCGAAAAGGATATTTTGATCGGCGGCGAAGAGTCGGGCGGGATTGGAATTTCCCGACATCTCCCCGAGCGCGACGGCCTTCTGAATGCGCTGCTGCTGGCCAACGTGATGGCCGAGGAAGGGAAGACTCTGGGCCAGTTGGTGGTCGCGCTTCAGCAACAATATGGCGAGCACGAATATGGACGCATCGACCTGCACATCTCAGACGAACTGAAGAATGCAGCAATTGCACGCGCGAAGGCCGGTGTGAAGGAGTTCGCCGGTATGCCTGTCGAGCGGGTAGAGACGATGGATGGCATCAAGTTTTTCCTGGACAATCCCGAGGCGAAGACCAAACAGAATGCGGCGAAGACCTGGCTGCTGTTGAGGGCTTCGGGAACGGAGCCGCTGTTGCGGATCTATTCGGAGTCGTGCTCGAAGGAATCAGTTGCGAAGCTGCTCGAAGCGGCGCGGGAATTTGCGATGACCAGTCTGCAGTGACGTTCGGATCGCCCGTTTACCCAGGCATCACAGGCCCGCGATACCATGAGAGCCAAATCGCCTGCGAGGTCCTTGTCATGACTGCTTCCGCTTACCCCTACGAAACCCGCTTGAACATTCTCTTTCCGGCGATGGAAGTCATTGATGAGAAGGCGATTGCCGACGCCTGCGAATACAAGTGGTTCAATCAGACCTTGTGCAAGGTAAATGACTCAGTGGTGCGGATGGCCGTGATTGAGGGCGAATACCACTGGCACAAGCACGATGAGGACGACGAGTTCTTCTACGTCGTCGAGGGGCAACTGCTCATCGATTTGGAGGGAAAGACCGTCGAACTGGCGTCGAGACAGGGCTATGTCGTTCCCCGAGGCGTAGTGCATCGCACGCGAGCGCCGCAACGGACAGTCATCCTGATGGTCGAGAACGCGGGGATCATTCCGACGGGCAATTAGAGAGAATAGTTACTTTTCGCTGCTCGGCGGTGCCAGGCCTTTGAGTCGCATGTACAGCGCCAGCGTGGCATATTGCTCGTTGTCATGCGATACGTTGCCCCACGCAAAGCCGATGCGTGTCCGTGTTACCGGACCGAGCGTCAACATCTGCAGTAGATTGTCATCCGAGATGGCGGCGTACGCCTTGTCGCATTCGGCGAAAGATGCCTGCAGCGCCGTCTGGATCGCCGTTTTGTCGGCCGTCTCCAGTGGTACCTTGGGGAGCGCGTCGGGAGTGGTTCCATTGAGTGTGCCGCAGATGCGCAGTTGCGCTTCGGTGACGTGATTCACCACCCGCGCAAATGTCCGGATGTCCGAAGTGGGCCGGAAGGAGTAGCTTTCTGCCGGCATCTTATCGGCCGCTTTCAGAATATTAGCTTTGAGGCCGTTGTAGGCGCGCTGCACGTCGGCCGCGGCGGTTAGCGGCTTCGCGGGTGGCGGTGCCTGATTCGGCGGAGCAGGAGACTGGGCCTGCCCGTACAGGGCGGCGCTCAGGACGGCGAAGGCTGAAACGGCTGCAAGACGGACCGGGAAACGTGTCGGAAACATGGAGCGCTCCTCGGCAAATCGTACCAGAGTCGGCCTGAAAGTCATCATTTTCGACGGCGCCCTTAACGCCGGTGGAGCGGACATGCCGGTCCTCTAAAATTCATTGTGTCCTTAGGATTTGCACGCGACTCATATTCCTGTGGCAGAATCTAAGGCGCTAGAGAAAGTGTGAGGAACACGACTTATGAGCATTGACACGGCGTTGACGACTCCATTGACGAAGCTTGCGGCCTGGAAGGCGCTGGAAGACCACTTTAAGAAGATCAGTAAGCAACACCTCCGGGATTTGTTCGCCAATGATCCCGATCGCGGAACGCGTCTTACTGCCGAAGCCGAGGGAATCTATCTCGACTACTCGAAGCACCGCATCACCGACGAGACTCTGAAGCTGCTGCTTCAACTCGCTGAAGAGAGTGGGCTGAAAGCTCGTCTGGACGCGATGTTCAGCGGCGAGAAGATCAATATCACCGAGAAGCGTGCTGTGCTGCATGTGGCGTTGCGCGCGCCCAAGGGCGAGAAGATCGTCGTCGACGGCGAGGATGTTGTCCCTGCAGTGCATGAGGTTCTCGATCGCATGGCTGCTTTCTCCGAGCGAATTCGCAGCGGCGAATGGAAGGGCCACACCGGCAAGCCGATCAAAAATGTGATCAACATCGGCATTGGAGGCTCGGACCTCGGCCCGGTGATGGCGTACGAAGCGCTGCGTCACTACAGCCGGCGCGATATGACCTTCCGCTTCGTGTCGAATGTGGACGGCACCGACTTTGCCGAGGCGACGCACGATCTCGATGCGGAAGAGACGCTGTTCATCATCTCGTCGAAGACCTTTACCACGCTCGAAACCATGACAAATGCACACACGGCGCGCGATTGGGCGCTCAAAAAACTGGGCGACGCGAAGGCGGTGGCGAAGCATTTTGTCGCGGTTTCGACGAACGCGGAAGAAGTGACCAAATTCGGCATCGACACGGCGAACATGTTCGGCTTCTGGGACTGGGTCGGCGGCCGGTATTCGATGGATTCGGCGATCGGATTGTCGACCATGCTGGCGGTGGGTCCAGACAACTTCAAGAAGCTGCTGGCTGGCTTCCACTCCATTGACGAGCACTTCCGGACAGCTCCATTTGAGAAGAACCTGCCGGTGCTGATGGGGCTGCTCTCCGTCTGGTACAACGACTTTTTCGACGCGCAGACGGTGGCCGTGCTGCCCTACGACCAGTATCTGAAGCGCTTCCCGGCGTACCTGCAGCAGTTGACGATGGAGAGCAATGGCAAGCACGTCACGTTGAGCGGCGAGCACGTCACCTATGAAACCGGACCGATTTTCTGGGGCGAGCCTGGGACGAACGGCCAGCACTCCTTCTACCAGCTCATTCACCAGGGCACAAAGCTGATTCCGTGCGATTTTATCGGCTTCGCAAAAACGCTCAATCCGCTGGGCAATCATCACGATCTGCTGATGGCGAATGTGTTTGCACAGACGGAGGCGCTGGCGTTTGGAAAGACTGCCGAAGAGGTGAAGGCCGAGGGCACGCCGGACTGGCTGGTTCCGCACCGCGTGTTTGAGGGGAACCGGCCGACAAATACCATTCTGATGGAGGAGCTGACGCCTGAGGCTCTCGGCAAGCTGGTGGCGTTATATGAGCACAGCGTGTTTACGCAGGGCGCAATCTGGCAGATCGACTCGTTTGACCAGTGGGGTGTGGAGCTGGGCAAGGTGCTGGCAAAGCGGATTATAGGCGAGCTGGAAGGACCGGCCAGCGGCAAGCACGACAGCTCGACGAATACGCTGATTGCGCGGTACAAGAAACAGCGGGGCTAAACCGCCATGAGTGACGACTTTGGGGGGATGGGCTGCCAGCTCATCCCCCAAAACTTTTTCGGACCGCCCGGGTTCTTACAGGTAACGCTTCGACCTGGTTTTGCGTCCATTTATCACGAAGCGTTGAGGTTGCAGCGACATGAGTACCAATCGCGATAAGAAGACGTTTTTCCTGGCAGGTTTTGTGGCATTGCTGGCTGCTTGCCTATGGTTTTCTGCCGGAACTGCGGCGCTGGCGCAGGACAATACCGCCGGCCCGCAGCCACCGGCCTCACCGGCAGCGCGCAGCGATGCCGATATTCAATCCGATGTTGGCTACGCTCTGACACATGACTCCACCTTGCAGGGCCAACAGATCGGCTGCACGACCGCGAAGGGCATCGTTACCCTCTCGGGCACCGTCCAGACTGACGCGCAGCGCCAGCAGGCGGAAACGGTCGCTGCGAATGCGCCGGGTGTGAGCGGGATTGTGAACAATATCAATGTCACGAGCCCCGGTTCGCCTAACCCGGCGGCAAACACAGCGATCGCAGACCAGCAGGCAGCAAATACTCCGGTTCAGTCCTCGCCCGACGCTCAGTCGAATGTGCCTCCGCCGCCTGCGGATATGGATCCGAACGCGCAGGGAAGCCAGAACCAGAACCAGAACCAGAATCAGAATCAGAATCAGACGCCCCCTCCTGCGTATAACGGCGCGCGTCCGCCTTACCAGCCGCAGGAGCAGGGTGGCTACTATCCTCCACAGCAGCCCGCTTATAACGCTCCGCCTCCGAGTGGCCCGGTGACTATTCCGGCGGGAACTTTGCTGCGTGTGCGTTTGAGTGAGCCGCTGGATACGGCAAAGGTCAAGAGCGGCGCCTTCTTTCAGGCGACGGCGGCAGTAGACATCTACCAGAATGGCGTGCTGGCCATTCCGCGCGGCGCTGTGATTCAGGGGCAAGTGGTTCTTTCGAAGAAGGCCGGCGACCTGGGTGGCTCGCCCGAGTTGCAGTTGCAGTTGACCGGCGTGAATCTCGACGGCAAGGTATATCCGTTCAGCACCGATACTTGGTCAAGCAAGGGACCGAACAAGGCTGGCTATACCGTTGGAAACACAGCAGGCGCCGCAGGACTCGGCGCGATCATCGGCGGCATCGCTGGTGGCGGAGCTGGAGCGGCGATTGGAGCCGGCATAGGCGCCGTGGGTGGACTGGCCGCTTCCTCGGCGACACACGGCCCGCGACTGATTCTGCCTCCGGAAGCGCAGGTGGACTTCCACCTGACGGGCCCGGTGACGGTGCAGCCGGTCTCCTGGCAGGAAGCGCAGAGGCTCGCTTCGAGCCAGCCGCAGCTGGTGAGGCGTCCAGCCTATGCAACGCCGAGACCTTACCCATATCCCTATTACGCTTACCCTTACCCGTATCCGTACCCCTATTACGGCCGCGTGTACTAGTCCAACCGTCGCAGCAACATCCGGCCGGGTGACCCTTGTGTTGCCCGGCCGTTCTGTTGCTATGAGTGCAAGCGGGAGCTGCCATCGGCGTTCATCATGCCGGCCACGAGGTGGCTCTGCCCGACACCATAGGGGACGCCTTTGGATTTTTCCGCTTGCCAACGCTTATCGCTGGCCGATGGGCATGTATTTTGTCGGATATTCCGGCCCGATATATTCCGCACGCGGCCGGATAAGGCGATTATCGTCAAGCTGTTCGATCACGTGTGCCGCCCAGCCGGCGATGCGGCTGATGGCAAAGATCGGCGTGAATAGGTCGAGGTCGATGCCCAGAGTTGTGTAAGTCGATGCGGAATAAAAATCGACGTTCGCGTTGAGTTTCTTTTCCTCAGCGACGAATACCTCGATTTTGCGCGACATCT
This sequence comes from Acidobacteriota bacterium, assembly GCA_013289875.1. GTDB lineage: Bacteria > Acidobacteriota > Terriglobia > Terriglobales > Acidobacteriaceae > Silvibacterium. The sequence goes on from JABCZC010000019.1 coordinate 25,234, forward strand.
CAAACCACTTAGCGTTGTGAGCCGACCGTCCCAGATCCTCCGACATCTTGCGCAGGTGCGTCGCCCGCGGGTCCTCGGTGTGATACACGCGATGCCCGAAGCCCGAGATCTTCTTCTTCTGCGCCAGCATCTTTCCTACATATTCGACCGGGTCGGCGCCCTCCTTGTCGATCTTGAAGAGCATCCGCATCACCGCTTCATTCGCGCCTCCGTGCAGTGGGCCCTTGAGTGCACCGATGGCTCCGGTGATGGCTGAATGAACATCCGCGAGCGTTGCGGCAATCACACGCGCAGCGAAAGTAGAGGCGTTCAATTCATGGTCGGCGTGCAGGATGAGCGCCACATCGAAGGCCTTGGTTGCTGTCTCCGAGGGCTTCTCGCCGGTAAGCATCCACAGAAAATTGCCCGCGTGCGAAAGCGACGGGTCTGCCTCAACCAGGTTCTTGCCCTTGCGGATGCGATCGAACGCGGCGACCAGCACGGCGATCTGCGCGGTGAGATCGAAGGACTTGCGAACGTTCGAGTCGTGATCGACGGCCTTTTCATCCGGATCATAGAAGCTCAGCGCGGAAACCGCCGTGCGCAGCACCTCCATCGGCGTAGCTGTCTTCGGAAAAGTGCGCAGCATCTCGAGAATCTGCGGCGGAAGATGGCGTGCCGCTGCAAGCTGCTTCGAAAAGGCTTCTAACTCAGTCTTTCCCGGCAGCGTCCCGTGCCACAGCAGGTAGGTAGTCTCTTCGAATGTCGAGTGTGAAGCGAGATCGTGAATGTCGATGCCGCGGTAGGCCAGCACGCCCGCATCGCCATCGATCCAGCAGATGCCGGAATTGGCTGCAACAATTCCCTCAAGCCCCTTTGCCGCTACCGCAGTCGCCATATGTCCTTCTCTTCCTCCAGCTTCGCCGCCGTCGCCGCGCCGTCTCTTCATCTACAGATGCATGAAAATTCGCACGCGATGTAGGACTGGATGACGGACCCGCGGGCGAAGACTGGCTAAAGATTGTTTATAACGTAGCGCGGCAACCATTGTCATTTGCCGGTCCCGCTCCGTGGTGCGAACGGACTAAGTATGGACGGATGAAGCAGCAAATCGGCCGCAGCGAAAGGGTTCAAGGTCAACACTGAGCGGCTCACCAGAAATCATTTCAAGTAACACGCGCGCCGTCCCTGGCGCCAGCAAAATACCGTTCCGGAAATGCCCCGCTGCCACCCAGCAATGCTCGCCGCATGTGTCGATTACCGGCAACCCGTCAGTCGTCGCCGGCCGCAGCCCAGCCCACGCATCGACCACACGCATCGTCCGCACCGGAGGCCAGAGTGCGGCAGCCAAATCGAGCAACCGCGCGGTTGTCGCCGGATACACCTGTTTGTCAAAACCCGCCTCTTCGACGCTCGCTCCGACCGCGATAAGGCCATTGCTGCGAGGCACCAGGTAAATCTCCGGCGTGCGCAGAACCACGTTGAGCCGCTCCGGCCCTTCCACCACCACCATCTGACCTTTGCGCGGAACAATCGGAATGTCTGTCAACTCGGCCGCCCATGCCCCGCTGCAGTGGATCATCTTCTCCGCACTCCATGTGCCGGAGTCTGTTTCGATCCGAACACCCCGGGCTTGTGCATTGACCGCTGTTACCGCGGTGTTTTCAAGCAGCGTCACTCCCGCAGCCCTGACCGCGCGGGGGAGAGCCCGCGCCAGGTCTCGTGGATCAAGACTCGGCTCGTCCAGAGAGAAGAATTTGAGGCTGCCTGCTGCCAGTCCCGGCGCCAACGCAGCCAACTCGGCAGTGTCGAGATCGTGAAGACCCTCTGGCAGTTGTCGCACGCCCTGGATTGTGCGTGACGTCCGAACAGGTATCCGCTCGCCCGCGAGCCGCTCTATATTCGCGAGAAATTGCGGATAGAGTCCCGCGCTCAGCTTAGCCAGCGGCCGTAGCGCAGCAGGGTTCTCGGGATCCCCCGCGGCGAGCATGCCGGCCGCCGCCCAGGACGACTCCGCCATCGCGCGTCCGCGTTCAAAGACGGTTACCTTCAGCCCAGCGGCCGCGAGTTCCAGTGCCGCGGAAAGCCCGATAATTCCTCCGCCCGCAATGCCGACTTCGCAGTGATTCACTTCGTCTATTCTATTGCGCGATTTCCGGAACTGACTAAGCACGAGTCCGGGTCCATCGTAGTGCGATGTGTCCCCCGATGGTCCAAGTTTCATCGAATGAATGTATACCGCAACTCAGTTTCCTGCTGACACGTATATTGAAGATGCTCTAATCTCTGGCTCAGAAGAACGAAAGGGAAGAAAAGAATGAGTGAAACACCCGTGGTCCCCGAGCAGCGCAGTTATTCGGGACTTTTTCTTGCGTTGTTGGCTGTGGCTGTCCTCGCCGCCATCGCTGGTCTGGCGTGGAGCTACCACCTCTCCGGCCGCGTGACCAATGCCGAGGCGCAGCTTTCCCAGGCGCAGCAGCGCAACGAGAAACTGGCCGCCGCCCTCGACGAAACCAACGCCCGCCTTAAGGTCACCACCGAAACGTTGGGGCAACGCCTCGGATTAACGCAGAAACAGCTCGAGTCTAAAGTCGATACGGCCCAGGAGCTGTTGCGCCGCCAGGAAGCCGACACCAAGCGGCTCGAGTCAGCGCAGGCGGCAACTGACCAGCATGTCAGCACGGTCTCGAGCGACGTTTCTACCGTCAAAACGGACGTAGGCGGCGTGAAAACCGACCTGACCCAGACCAAGACCGAACTGAAGACCGCCGAATCGCAGCTGCAGAGCATGAAGGGCGATATGGGTGTCCAGAGCGGGCTCATCGCGACCAACCACAATGAGTTGGAAATCCTGAAGCACAAGGGCGACCGCAACTACTACGAGTTCACGCTCACCAAGGGCCAGAAGAAGCCGGTGTCCACCGTCAGCCTGGAGCTCAAGAAGGCTGATGTGAAGCATAGCCGCTACACGCTTGAGGTCTATGCTGACGACAAGCAGATTGAGAAGAAGGATCGCGGCTTGAACGAGCCCGTGCAGTTCTATACCGGCAAAGACAACCTGCTCTACGAACTGGTCGTCAACAGCGTCGACAAGAACACAGTAAAGGGCTACATCGCGACCCCCAAGAGCGCGCCCGTGCCGGTCAGCACGTCGGGCCAATAGCGCTCTACGACTTTGCCACGTGTAGCAGAAGCGGCTTCTGATGCTGAAAGGTCATCGTAATGTCCAGACCGCTCCGCGCATCCCACTGCGCCTTGCTGATCTGGTAGCTGAAGATCATCATCCCCTCCACCTGCTGGCCCGGAGCTAGAGTGAGGTCGCGTGGCAAGGGATCTTTCTGCAGCCGCTTGAGGCTGGGATACGCGATAAAGACCTTCGCAAAGTCCGTCTGCGATGCCGCCAGGCTGCGCTGCTCCTCCTCACCTGGCAAATCCACCACCGCCCACATATCGTGCAGAAACAGGGGAATATCCGTCTGGTTCTTGATGCGGGCATCGACCAGCACGATCACTTCATCGAAAGTATCCCCTTGCCCCGTGATCCCTTTCTCGCCGGCCCCATTGGCCGGTCCGGTGCTCAGTTCGCGATGAATGGGAAAGATGTTCACGCTCAGCACTTCTCCAGCGTGAACGGGCGGCTTGCTGTTGAAATACACATACGCGCCGATCGCCAGTACGACGAATGCAAAGGCTCCCACCGCTGGAAACCATGCTTTGCTTGTTATCGTTTCTTCACTCATCTGGTCCCTGATCCCTGCCCTTTACGGTCTCGCTCGCAGCGCTGCTAGAAACTCCCCAGCCGGCCTCGTATTCAGCACATCTTTCTTCTGCAGCCATGCCCGTCTAAGCTGCTGGACACCGTACCGCATCTTCTCCATATGGCTCGTGTGGTGCGAATCCGTGTTGATCACGATCCTGCATCCCATTTCCTTCGCCAGGCGCAGATCGCGATCGCACAAATCCAGGCGGTCGGGATACGCATTATGTTCGACGGCCACTCCCAGCTCCGCGGCACGCCGCAGCACTGCCGGAAGGTTGATCTGGAAGCCCTCGCGGCGTAACAATAATCGTCCGGTTGGATGCCCCAGAATCCGCACATAAGGATTTTCAATTGCGCGCAGAACGCGTTCCGTCATCTCCTGCTCCGGCATATTGAAGAGGCTGTGCACGCTCGCGATGACCACCTCCATCTGCGCCAGCACCTCGTTGGACAGGTCGAGCGCGCCGTCGCTGAGAATGTCCACCTCGATGCCTGGAAAGATGCGAATTCTGCCTTCCATCTCCGTTTCCGCGTCGCGAATTCTCTTGATATGCTCGAGCGCCGCCTCATCGTCCAATCCAAAGGTCATCGCCAGGTTCTTCGTGTGGTCTGTGATGGCCATATATTCGTAGCCGCGCGCAATTGCAGCTTCCGCCATCTCCTGGATCGTATTGCGTCCATCCGTCGTGGTCGTGTGCATGTGCACATCGCCGCGAATGTCTTTGAGTTCAATCAGCTTCGGCAGCCGGTGCGCCTCCGCCGCTTCAATCTCGCCGTTATTCTCCCGCATCTCCGGAGGAATCCAGTCCATCCCCAGCGCCGCGTAAATGTCGTCCTCGGTCCGGCTTGCCACCACCGCACCGTCGTCCATCCGAGCCAGCGCGTATTCGTTCAGCGTGTAGCCGCGCTTCAGCGCGCGTTGCCGCAGCGTCACATTGTGCATCTTCGATCCGGAGAAATACTGCAGCGCCGCGCCATACGACGCCTCGGGCAGCAGACGCACATCCACCTGCAGCCCGCTTCTCAGACGGAAGCTGACCTTGTTCTGCCCCTTTGCGAGCAGCGCAGCAATCGGCGGATACGCCGCCGTATACTCGACTGCTGCGTCTACCTTGTCCTCGGCACATGCCGGCCCGGTCACGAGAATGTCCAGGTCGCCGACGGTTTCGCGTCCACGACGCAGCGAGCCCGCCGGTTCGATCACGTCAAGCCCGGGAAACGCCCGCAGGTACGCCATTAGCTTCTCCGCAGCCATCTCCGCATCGTCGATCGGGAAGCGCCCGCTGTTTTTCTTGTAGTCCTCGATGCCCTTGCGTAGTTTCTCAATCTGCTTTTTGCCAAAGCGAGGCAGATCGTCCAGACGCTCGGCGATGATGGCGGCTTCAAGCTCCTCCACCGAACTCACCTGGATCGCAGTCCACAGCAGCGCCACCGTCTTCGGACCCATCCCCGGCAGCCTCATCAGCTCCAGCATGCTCGGCCGGTATCTCTGCAGCAGTTCTTCGCGCAGAGGCAGCGTGCCTGTCGCTTCCATGTCCCGGATATTCGCCGCCATGCCCTTGCCGATGCCGGGAATCTCCTGCAGCTTTTTCGGATCGTTCGCGATCTCGCTCAGTTGAACGGTGCACGACTCCACCGCCTCAGCCGCACGCCGGTAGGAGCGGATGCGGAAGGAATCGCCATTGTCGATTTCCAGCAGGTCGGCGGTTTCGCCCAACAGTTGTGCAATCGTGCGGTTATCCATTGCAAACTCTGATTATGGGCTATTCCAATTGAAAATAGAAAACCCAGCCCGGATCAGCCGGCTGGGCTCTTGCGTCTTCGCAAAAAGACGCATAAAACCATGCGGCCTTCAGCAGGAAAGCAGTGTGTACACGGGCCTTTTTAGCGATTTGTGGGTTAAGCGATTTCTTTCAGGCGAGTTACCTGGTCCGCCTGTGGTCCTTTCTGTCCCTCGACGATGTCGAATTCAACATCGTCGCCTTCTTTCAGGCTCTTGTACCCGTCAATCTGGATCGCGCTGTAATGCACGAACACATCCGGCCCGTCATCACGCCCGATAAAGCCGTACCCCTTGGCGTTGTTAAACCACTTCACCTTGCCCTTGTATTGAGCCACGTGCGCTTGCCTTTCTTGATAGCAGATTGCGGTTGGGGGTTACCAACCTGCCTACAGTAGAGACGCGGTGTAGCACGCTTTGGTTTTCTACAATTCGCAACGCAGTTTTGCGGATGCAGCGACGGCGGTTTTAATGCTTCCGCTTTTCCTTTCTCAGCCGGTCGTAAAGCATCACGGAGACGAGCGTTTTGCCATCGCGGATTTCACCCGCATCGATCAGCCTTAAAACCTCCGATAGTGGTACCAGGTAGATCTCGATCTTCTCGTCTGCTTCCGGCTGGGCCTTCCCAAGCGCAAGCCCCTCGGCGACGAATACCTGCATCCACTCGCCCAGAAACCCCGGACTCGCAAAGTAGCGGGTCAGCTTCGTCCACTTCTTCGCACGAAAACCGGTTTCCTCGATCAGCTCCCGCTTGGCCGCCGCCAGGCGATCCTCGCCCTCATCCATCTTGCCTGCTGGAACCTCGTAGAGATACTGCCCGGCCGCATGCCGATACTGCCGCTCGATCACGATCAGCGGATCTTTCTTGCTCTTCGAGTCGTCCACCGCCAGAATCACCACCGACCCGTTATGCCGGATCACGTCCCTCCGCACCGGCTTGTTCGCTCCTGCCTCCAGGACTTGATCTGTAAACACCTTGAACAGCGGAACCTCAAAGGCCAGTTCCGACGAGACGACCTTGGCCGGCTTGCCCTCTTTGATCTTGAGCTTCCTCTTCACCACCACTGGCCCCGTTGCCGCTTTCTTCTCTGTCTTCTTCGCCATGCTCTTCCTCAATTCAGGATTTTCTTTACGGTACCATCCGGTGAGAGGCGATTCCGTGAACTCCGCAAATCGAATCGATGTTGCCGTGATCAGCCTCGGCAACTGGGGCTCGTCGCTCGTCGCGGCGCTCATCCGTGCCGGAATTCCCCCGCGCGAAATCGTCGTTCGCCGGCGAAAGCGCTCCTCACCATATCCCACCGTCCCCTGGACAAAGGCTGCTCTTGATGCCCGAATCCTGTGGCTCTGCATGCCCGATTCCGCTATCTCCGACGTGGCCACGGAAATCGCCAGCCGTCGTCCTGATCTCTCCGGCCAGATCCTCGTCCATTCCAGCGGCGCTCTCACGGTCGACGCTCTCAAAGCCGCCCGCCGCGCCGGAGCCGCCGTCGCCTCCGCGCATCCCGCCATGACCTTTCCCAACCGTAGCGCCGTCCCGCTCGATGGAGTGCTTTTTGCGGTCGAGACAGTCAACGCCGCGACGCGGAGCACACTTCATTCCCTGATTCGCAAACTTGGCGGCCAGCCTTTCAACATCGCCTCAGAAAACAAGGCCCTTTACCATGCTGCCGGGACCCTCGCGTCGCCGCTGCTCGTCTCCGAGCTCACCGCTGCCATCGAAACTGCTCGCCTCGCCGGACTCGACCGCAAGACCGCAACCCGCTGGGTTGAAGCGCTCGCCCAGACCACCGCGAAGAACGTGTTCTCCCAGGGTCCAGCCCGAAGCTTCAGCGGCCCGTTTGCCCGGGGAGACGCAGGCACAATTCGCCTGCATCTTCAGGCCCTTGATGGGCATCCAGTACTTGCGAACCTTTATCGTTCGCTGGCCGTACACGCTCTCGGCGCTCTGCCCGTACAAAACGCACAGGCGCTTCTTGAAGCCCTGCGCAAACCGGCAGCGCCGAAATAGGACACACCAGCCGGAAAGCGGCCGAAACGTGGCACCCGCATGAGAAACTGAAGCAGCGCGTTCTGAGGAGAGAGCCCAGGCCTTGCACACCGAGTGTTACCCCGTCTCGATCCTTCCGCGGCTCAGCCGCCTCTTCCTCGATTACGCGGAGAGCCGCGAGCCGCTCGCGCCTTTTTTTCCCTTCAGCCCTCATTTGCAACAATGGACTGCCCCGACCCAGGACCCGGCCCTCCGCTCCGCTGTCGCCGACCTGCTTGAAGAGCAAAACCGCGGCTTCGGCGCTAGCCCCGCAGCACTAGCTAACATTGCCCGCCTTCGCCAGGGAGCCCCGGCCATCGTCACTGGCCAGCAAGTCACGCTCTTTGGCGGACCCCTCTTTACCCTCTTCAAGGCCGCAACGGCAATTCGCAAAGCCAAAGACACCGGCGCCGTTCCCATCTTCTGGCTTGCGACCGAGGACCACGACCTCGAAGAAGCCGACCACGTCACCCTCCCCTCGCGCCATCAGGTACACAAGCTGCGCGTGGCCCAGGCGGACAGCCACCAGCCCGTCGGCAACCTCCGGCTTGGTCCAGGCATTCGTCCGCTCCTCGATCAGGCAGCCGAACTGCTCGGCCCCAGCCCCATCCTCGACACCCTCGAAGCCGCCTACAATCCCGACGCAACCTTTGCCCAGGCCTTCGGCAAGCTGCTCGCGTCGATCTTTGCCGATGACGGACTCATCCTCATCGACGCCGTCGACCACCGCTACCACGCCCTCGGAGCACCGGTCCTGCGTCACGCCATCGAGCACGCCGCCGAACTCGAATCCGCCCTCCTCGATCGCAATAAGCTGCTCGAAGCTCGCGGCTATCACGCCCAAGTGCTGGTCGCCCCCTCGTCGAGCCTGCTCTTTATCCTCGACGACGAAACCGGCGCGCGCCTCGCCCTCAAGCGCAAGGACGCGTCGACCTGGCTGGCAGGCAAGAAGCCCCTTTCAACACAGGATCTGCTCGCCATTCTCGATTCCGCCCCCGAGCGCATCAGTCCCAACGCCCTGCTGCGTCCCGTTTTTCAGGATTTTCTCCTGCCCACCGCCGCCTACATCGGAGGACCTGCCGAGATCGCCTACTTTGCACAATCCCAAGTGCTCTACGACGCGATTCTCGGCCGCACCACGCCCGTCATCCCGCGCCTCAGCGCCACCCTCATCGAGCCTTCCGTCGCCACGGTCCTTGCTCGGCACGAGCTATCGCTCGATGACATCCTCGCGGTACATCCTGACGACCTGGCCCAGCGTCTGGGCGCGCGTTCCATGCCAATCGAAGGCAAGCGCAAGCTGGCCTCTGCCGGCAACGCTCTCGACGAGGAGCTCACCAGCCTCACCCAATGGATGCACGCCCTCGACCCCGGTCTGGGCCGTTCCGCAGATGTGTCGGCGTCAAAGATGCGCTACCAGATGAACCGCCTTCGCCGTCTGGCCGCGAACTATCAGCTCCAGACCGAGGCCAGTCTCCGCCGCCACGTCGACGCGCTCTATCTCAATCTCTTTCCCGACCAGCACCCGCAGGAGCGCATCATCGGAGCCGTGGCCTTCCTCGCCCGCTACGGAGAATCCCTCGTCCCGCAACTTATCGAGCAGGCTGCTCAGGAGTGCCCCGGCCACAAGGCGATCTTCCTGTAACAACAAAGGTTGTCATCCTGAGCGAAGCGCCGAAGGCGCGTAGTCGAAGGACCTGCTTTTACGTTCTCGATAAGCCGTCACTCTCGGATTAGAATGGGTATTTGTCTGCAGCCGCTTGCGGTCAATGGTTCCATCTATGAGTCCAAAACAACCCGAAACCCTCGAAGTTGCCTGCCCCGAATGCGGCGCCACCCTCAAGATCGACGTCGCCACCAAAGCTGTCATTGCCCACACCCCCGCGCCGCGCAAGCGCACCTTCGAAGATATGGAAACCGCCGCGCGCCACATGCGTGAGCAGGACGAGCGCCGCGAAAGCCTCTTCCGCCAATCCGTCGACGCCGAAAAGAACAAGGACGACGTGATGGCCAAGAAATTCGCCGAGGCCCTGCGCAAGGCCAAGGAGTCTCCCGACGAGGGCAAGCCCCTCCGCGACTTCGATCTCGACTGAATCTGCATCACACTGAACGAGGACTACGGGATACACACATGACCCTGATCAAGCTGCCCAAACAAATTGAAGCTCGCCTCCCCGACTCTGTCCCTGACGTTCCCTGGACGCGCGTCGTTGCCGCCGGTTCGCTGGTCGCCAGCGCATGGCTATTGTTCACCGGCAGGCGGAAAGCCGCCCTCGCCATTGCCGCAGGCGGAGCCGCTGTGGCCCTGCTTGAAAACCCCGAATACGCGCGGGAGCTATGGAAGGGTGTGCCCGGCTACCTGCATTCCGCCAAGGACATGCTGGTGCGCGCCGAAGAGTTCGTCGAGGACATTGCGGAACGGGGCAATAAGTTGCGCCAGACCCTCGGTGGTTCGTAGCTACTCGATTCCCAGCTGCTGGCGTGCCGCCGTGCTGATGCGCTCAGGATGCCACGCCGGCTCCCACACCAGGTTTACCGCCGTCGCGCTGATCTCCCGCACGCCTGCGAGCCGGTTCCGCACCTGCTCGATGATCCGCTCATGCGACGGACATCCCTTCGAGGTCATCGTGATGTCGATCTCAACTTTCTGTCGCGGAACCATACCCGGCGCATCCGGATCAGGCGCCACCGCCACGCGGTACACCAGCCCCAGATCGACAATGTTCACCGGCAGCTCCGGATCGTAAACATCGCGCAGCGCCGTCAGCACATCCTCTTCCGTCAATGTCATCTCCCCCTGGCCGCAACTCTGGGTGCCCCATCCTTGCGCAGCAAGGGCGGGAAGCTATTCCTCCTGCTGTTAATGCGTTCTCTCGACCAGATACCGTGCCACGGCCTTCAATGCTTCCGCCGCATCTGCATAGGGCTCAAGCTCGGCGAACGCCTCCGAGATCAGCTTATTCGCATGCGCGCGCGAGGCCTCGATGCCAAAGACTGCGGGCCATGTAGCCTTGTCGCTGGTCAGATCCTTGCCCGCCGTCTTACCCAGTTGCTCCGAGTCCTGCGTCACATCGAGCACATCGTCCACAATCTGAAATGCCAACCCCGCCCTGCGCCCGAACTCCGTCAACCTGCGAACATCTTCCGCATCGCCGCCTGCGTACACGCCGCCTGCCACCAGGCTCACGCGAATCAGCGCGCCCGTCTTGGCACGATGAATCGCATCCACGGTGGCAGCTGTCGGCTTCGAGTGTTCGCCTTCGAGATCGAGCACCTGTCCGCCGATCATGCCTTCCACCGTGCCCGTCGCCTCCGCGATCAGCCGGATAATCTCGACGGTCGCCTTGGCCGGACACTGCAGCGTGGCCAGCGTCTGATATCCGAGGGTCTGCAGCGCATCCCCAGCGAGAACCGCAATCGCCTCGCCGAAGACCACATGGCAGGTCGGCTTACCCCGCCGCAAATCGTCGTTGTCCAGCGCCGGCAGATCGTCATGGATCAGCGAATACGTGTGCAGCATCTCGATCGCCGCACCCAGATCTTCAACCCCAGCGGGCAGCTCGCACCTGCCAGCCTTCCGGAGGTAGATCATGCGCGCCGCTTCCATCGCCAGGATCGGCCGCAGCCGTTTCCCGCCTGCAAACATGCTGTGCCGCATCGCGCGATGGATCGATGACGGAACCCGATCTTCACTGGGGAGCAATCGTTCTAGAGCACGGTCGGTCAACTCCGCGCCTGTGTGCAATATCTCTTTCACCTGAACTTCAGCTTGCATTCGCATCATGATACCTGCTGGCGGCGTCGAAACGCTGCCAGCCCAATCCATAAGACTACTGCTATCAACGAAAGGAAGCGACCCAGCCAGACGTCCCGCGTCGCCCCGTACCGGACCTCGATCTTCGACGTTCCGTCAGTAAGGGGAATCGTCATCAGCCCATCGTCGCGCCGCGGTCTCGCATTTACCGGTGCGCCGTTCACGCTCACCCGCCACGCCGGATAGTCCATCACCCGCAGCACCGCGAAGCCCGCGCCCGAATGAATCGTCGCGCTGATCCGCTCCACATCCCAGCGTCGAATCTGTATCTCGGACGGTTGCAAATCCGCGGTGCTCGCCTGCCATTCCGCATTCTGCGCAACCGAACTGTCCGCCTCATCGCCACCCGCGCTTTGCAGCACGCGAATCCGCGGCAGCCCTTGCTGAATATCGCCATTGTCCGCGGGAGCGGCCGTATACTCGTCAGTCCCTGCAAACCCCTCGCCCTGAAAAGTCGTCAGCTGCGCCCGCACATTGTCCTCTTCATCGCACGGCTGCCAGAAATACTCCCACGCCACGCCCGACATGCACCCCGCCACCACAACAACAGCCGCCACTCTCGCCAGAGCCGCACGCCGTGTTAGCATTTCACCCCGGAGTTCCAATCCAGTCAACGCCGCCAGCGCCAGGCTCAGCACCAGCAGCCATCGCCACGGAAATTGCAGAAATGCCAGCTCCGGCGCATGCCGCCAGACAACATCGGAAAAGGGAAGCAGCAGGCAGGCAATCACCGCGCCTAACACAGCGAGTGGTCCCCACAAGCTTCTAGCCCGTCGCGCCCGATACGAAAACGCCGCCGCGATCGCCGTCGCTGCCAGCAGCACCACCGCAATCCACGATGCCGTCATCAGCACCTGATCGTGGAAAGCCTCGCCCGTATGCCCGAAGAGGAAGCTGTCTTCGACCCGCATCCCCTGCGCCACCGCCCGCTGAATCTCCACCCAGCGCTGCTCATAAAGTGCAGGCACCAGGTAGAACCCCGCCACCCCCAATCCCAGTGCTGTTCCGCCTGCCGCGCGCCCGATCAAATTCCAGCGCCGTTCCGTCACCACCGCCCCGGCCACCATCACTGCCAGCGCATAGCAGCCCATGACCGCGGCAGGTGCATTCGTGAGCCCCAGCCCCGCCACGACCACCGCCAGCTCCAGGATTGCCCGCTTCTCCCGTAGCGCAAACAGCACCAGCAGCGGCATCCATGCCGCAGCCAGAAGCTCGCCGAAGGCCGCCCGCTCGTAAGCCACAAACAGCACGTAAGGACTCACCACGTAGAGGCACGCTGCCAGCGCTGCGTTATCCTCCGGCATCCACTCGCGCGCCATCCTGAAAAAGCTCGCGCCCATCGCCGCCAGCGCAACCATCGTGAAGACCAGCGGAACCCTGATCCACGGCATGAACAGGCTCAACAGCGCGCCCAGCATCCACGAGAGCGGCGGATAAAACACGAACCGCGGCTCGCCCGCGCCATAATTCGCCGACGCCGCCCAGTGCGGATACACCACGCCCTGGTGCCATTGCCGCAGCACTTCCATCCACGACTCAAGGTGAAAATCGAAGTCGTGTCCGCACGACGTTCCCCGCCACGCCAGTGGAAGAACCGCGATCCCGACTGAAGCAAGGATGAGGGACCACCGCCGCCGCATCGCATGGCCCGCTGCAGTCGACGGTGAGCAGCGCAGAAACTTCACGGGACGAGCTGCAGCGTATGCGAAGTCTGCGCCGCCACGGCACCGTCGCTGAAGGGCAGCGCGAAGGTCGTGCCTCCATACCAGTAAGGCCATTGGTCGCGGTAATATGCGCTCAACGGATTGCCCGACTCGCCCATCACGATATTCTCCGTCGCCTGGTCCACGTCTTTCCAGTCAACCGTCAACCGCTGCGACGGCCCGATCGCAGCCGTGACCTGCTTCACAGTGGTCTTGTCGCCGGACTGCGGCAGAGCGCCCGTCCCCGTCCAGCCCTTAAACCACGGCAGCAACCCATAGAGCGGATGTTCCAGCTCCACGGTGTGCTCCTGCCCGTATCGCCACTGGGCGAGGTCCGCCGGAGCGTGACCTGCCTCCAATCCCTGCCTCACCACGTCGGTGAGAAAATCGTCCCACGTCGCATATTGCTGCGGCAGCCATCCCGCCGGCGCGTGCACGATCAGCTCCTCGCGCGCAAAGCCGCTCTCCGGCCAGTGGTAGAGCTTCCAGTCGTTGCCAATCTTCGGCTTCAGCAGCATCTCCCAGAAGGCCCCATTGCCGGCCTCTACAATCGCCGCCGGAGCCGAATTCACTCCCAGCACACCATCCCACGACCGCATCAGGTCCGCCGCCTGCCGCAATCGGGCATCCGTCTTCTTTGCATGGTCGATCGCGTAGGCGAACCTCTGCGCCAGTTCCTGGTCCACCTCCGAATACACCTCCGTCTGCAGCTTCAACATATCCGGCGCGGTCAGCTTGTCCTTGCCCGCGAGCCACTTCCATATCCGCTCATTGCGATATGGATCGGCCCAGCCCAGCGTTAACTGGTAGGGATACCCATCCGGAGTAATGCGCGCATTCGCCGTCGCAATCACTCCATTCGCCGGATCGAGCGTCGCGGGCAACTGTTCGAAGGGCACAAAGCCCTGCCACTCATGATTCGCATCCGCAATCGGCACCCCCGAAATTCCCTGCGGCCGGTTCGGAATGAACCCCACCGCCTGGTAGCCGATATGCCCCTGATCATCGGCGTACACCACGTTCTGCGACGGCCCCCACCAACGGCCCAGCGCCGCGCGAAAATCCTGCCAGTTCGCCGCCGCGTCAATATCCAGCAGCGGAACCCCTCCCGACTTCGGATCGTAAGCGCTCCATCGCAGCGCCAGCACCCGCTTCTCGCCAGGAAGCAGCTGCGATATCACCGGTCCGTGCCCGGTGCGCGCGGTCTCGACGATCACGTCCTTGCCAAAGCGCACATGGATCGTCTCCCGCCCATGCTCCACCGGATGCCACCCATCCGCTGCCTTGTATTCGTCCTGCGCGTTCACCTGCTCCACATAGATATCCTGCATATCGCCATACAGCGCCGTAAACCCCCACGCCACATGGGCGTTGTGCCCCGCGATAATGTACGGAATCCCCGGCACCGTCACGCCCGCAACATGAAAATCGCCCGCCTTCAGATCGCTCTCATACCAGATATTCGGAATCCCATGCGCCAGGTGCATATCGTTCGACAGCATCGCCTTGCCCGAGGCCGTATGCGCGCCCGAAACCACCCACTCATTCGATCCCGGCGCGCATTCCTCGCACCGCACGCGCCCTAACTGCAGCACCTCGCGCAGATGCAGCAGGTCTTTACTGAGATCACGGACGCTCGTCTGCGTCTCGTCCAGGGGTATATCTGGAATGTTCTCCTGCGGTGCCGTCAGGTCCGGAGGAGCCTGCGTCGGCGGATGGTCCCTCCACGATCCCGTCGGATAGAGCGCCGCAGCCAGCGTCGGACCCAGCCTCGCCGTCACTCGCTCACGCGTGATCTTTGTGTCCCAGTCCTCATCGAGCATCTGGTTCATGCTCATCACCACCAGCAGCGAATCGACCGGCTGCCACGGCTTCGCCTTGTAGCCCAACAGTCGAAACTCCGGGGACAGGTTTTGCCCGTTCTCCTTATTGCTTTGATCTATAAACGCATTCACGCCCTTCGCATAGTCTTCGTAATAGCCCCGGTCGCGTTCGCTCAGCGTGGTCGCCAGCCGCTCCGCGTTGGCCCGAATCCCCAGCACCCGCTGCACGCGGTCATGCTCTACCAGTTTCGCTCCAAGAAGCTCCGCTACTTCGCCGGCTGCCATGCGCCGCGCCATGTCCATCTGCCACAGGCGGTCCTGCGCTGTCACATACCCTTGCGCCTCGAAAAGATCGTCGAGGTTCGCTGCTTCAATGTGGGGGATTCCGTGATGATCGCGCCGGACAAGAACAGGAGCCGTCAGCCCCGGCAAACGCAGCTGTCCGTCAAGCTGCGGAAGCGCCTCGCGCATCGCCTGCTTCAGCCACCACGCGCCGCCTACGACGGCCGCAGCAAGTGCGACCACCAGCACGACGACAATACCCAAAAGCACGCGCAGGACAGGCCGCCTGCGCCGCTCCTCGACTTCGACACTCCGTCCCAAAGCCATCTCGAGGACATTGTCTCATCGCATGTGGTGCTTACGTGGAAGGCAAACAAACTACGATGTCATCCTGAGCGAAGTTTGGCGCGCTGCGCCAAACGTAGTCGAAGGACCTGCTTTTAGTCGGAGTATGAACAGCAACCGGTACTCCACCGTCCGCACAAATAGTGGAATGTTGCCGTTCATCTAATGGCTAATGGCTGCCTTTACGCCGCCGCCACTCTCCGAATCAGATCCTGCTGCTCACTTCGATTCTCCGCCCCGATCGTGAACGCATCCAGCACGCCCGAATTCAGCGCAAATCGAATCGCCTCATCCTGCCGCGTCCGCATCGCGCCCTGCCCGAGAATTTTCATCCCGATGATGCCCTTGCCCTGCGCACGCATTTCCTTGATCACGCCGATCACTGTCTGGGGATCGGCATCCATGTGCGCGCCCACCGGATTCAGCCGCACCAGATCTACCTCGACCCAAGGTGATTTTGCCGCCGCCCGCAGCGCCTCGATCGAATGGCACGAAACTCCGTGCGCGCGAATCTTCCCCTGCTCCTTGGCCTGTTCGAAGACGTCCATCACACCGCGATAGCGCGTCGTCCAATCGTCCTCCGTCACGCAATGGATCAGGCAGATATCGATATAGTCCGTCCCCAGTTCGCGCAGATAGCGATCGATGTCTTCCTTCGCCCCTTTCGGATCGCGATCGTCGCACTTGGTCATCACGATGGCCTTGCTGCGGCCAACCTGCTTCAGCGCCGCGGCCACCTCGGGATGGCTCCCATACGAATCCGCGGTATCGAAGAAGATCAGCCCGCTGTCATACCCGCTCACCAGCAACTGCACCAGCTTGCCTGAGCGCGTCTGGTTCGATCCGCCCGCGAACCCGACAGTGCCCGTGCCCATGGCCAGGCGGCTGGTCTTAATGCCCGTCTTACCCAGCACGACCGTATCCGTCGCCTGAACTTTTTTCTGTTGAGTTGGAATATCGACAACCGATCCGAATGCTGACGGCTTGAGGTAAGCAGTACCTAGTCCAACGCCTGCTGCGGTGAGGAATTCCCGGCGATTCATGCGATCTTCCCTCCTGCTTTTCGATTGTGTAGAAATTCTACCTCTGGTCAGGCGGGGCTGGCTCGCAGTCGAATCAAAAATTCGCCCCGGGAATCGAGTGATCGGTGAGGAAAATGGCTTCATACATTTCTGGCGCAAATGCAACGGAAGTCGCGGCGCCCCCGGCACCACTGTTGGATACCGGTCCTTTAGCCGCCCATAGCTGATATACTCCTCTGTTTATGCGGGTATTTGTGATCCTTCCTGCCGCCGGTCTGGGCACCCGGATGACGGCAGGCCATCCATCGTTAGCAGCCCCCAAGCAATTCCTTGAGTTGGCTGGCGTCCCGATTCTGATCCATACGCTGCGTGCATTTGCCGAGGTGCCGCAGGTCGCCGCCATGTACGTGGCCGTGCGCGCGAGCGAAATAGACCGTCTCACCGCCCAGGTCCGTGACTATGGCTTTGCTGGCAAGGTCCACGTTGTCGAAGGCGGCGACAATCGCCAGGAGAGCGTAGCCAATGCGCTCAACGCCATTGAATGCGACCCTGGCGACATCATCCTGGTTCACGACGCCGTCCGCCCTCTCATCGACGCGGCCACCATCGAGCGCACGATCCGCGCCGTCGAAAAGCACGACGCCGCCATCGTCGGCCTGCCCGCGGTCGACACCATCAAGCAGGTCGAGCGCACCGCCGACGGAGCCATCATCACCTCCACCATTCCCCGCGAATACATCGTGCAGGCGCAGACTCCCCAGGGATTCCGCTGCCATCTCCTTCGACGCGCCTTTGCCGAGGCCGCAGCCGACGAATTCGTCGGCACCGATGAGGCCAGCCTGGTGGAGCGCGCCGGAGCGCAGGTGGCCGTCGTGCTGGGCTCTCCCGCAAATTTCAAGATCACGCAGCCGGGCGACCTTGAATTGGCCGAGTTCTATTTGCAGCGCCAGCCTGCGCATCATTGATTCGCGGAGCGCGACGATCACGGTAAGCTGAGGCAGACAGAAAGACCATGAACATCAGAATTGGGTATGGCTGGGATTCACACGCATTCAAGCCGGGCGTGCCACTCAAGATCGGCGGCCTGTCCATCGATCATCCCGAAGGCCTGGCCGGCCACTCCGACGGCGACGTGTTGCTGCACGCCATTACCGACGCGCTCCTCGGCGCTGTTTCCGCCGGCGACATCGGCAGCTTCTTCCCGCCGGGCGATCCTCGTTGGAAGGACGCCGACTCCTCCATCTTTCTCAACCTGGCTCTCGAAGAAATTCAAAACGTCGGCTATCGCATCGTAAACGTAGACACCACGCTGGTCTTGTCCGCGCCCAAGATCGGCCCTATCGCCGCCGAACTTCGCGAGCATGTCGCCGACCTGTTAAATGTCGAACCATCCAACGTTGGCATCAAAGCTAAGACGCCCGAAGGTCTCAACGTCGATCACGTCGCGCAGGCTCACGCCATCGTTCTGCTCGAAAAGGTCGAAGATCCAGAAGCCCTGCGCAGCATGAGCGCCGTCGTGGAGAGCCATAAGCAACTCGAGGATGTAGTCAAGGATCTAGTCAGCCAGGTCCCTGGCGTCGAGCCGCGCCGCGTTCGGAAGCCGGCCTTCGATACCGAAGACATCACCTAGCTGAAAAAAGCGGAGATCTAAAGCCCGGTCAGCTAAGCCGACGGTTAAGCACTGAGATTCAAGAGGGATCGATTCAGAAATGGAGCTTGCATGAAAGTTCATGTCGCAGTGTCTCTGTTAGTGGCCAGCGCTGCTTTCGCTCTCGGTCAAACACCCGACTGGCAAACACCTACCGAAAAGTCCAACTACCGCACCACCCCCGACTACGCCGAGACCATGGCCTACCTCAACCGCGTAGCCGCCGCCGCGCCCGGCCAGGTGAAGATCGAGCCATTCGGCACCACGGGTGAGGGCAGGGAACTCGACATCGTCATTGCCTCCAAAGATGGCGTCTTCGATCCCGGTGCGATTCACGCCTCGCACCGTCCCATCGTTCTCGTTCAGAATTCCATCCACGCCGGCGAAATGGACGGGAAGGATTCCTGCCTCGCTCTCCTCCGCGACATGGTTATCACGAAGACGCGTGCCGCACTCCTCGATAATGCCGTCTTCGTCTTCATCCCCATGTACAACGCCGATGGACACAAGCGCCGCTCCGCATACAACCGCATCAACCAGAACGGACCCGATGTGATGGGCTGGCGCGGCAACGGTACGAACCTCAACCTGAATCGCGATTACATGAAGGCCCAAACGCCCGAAACGCGTGCCTTCATGAAGATGTTTCACCAGTGGCTGCCTGACTTCTTCGTCGACGACCACGTCACCGACGGCGCCGACTTCCAGTACGACGTCACCTTCACCATCGACGACGGCCCCAACGTCTACGGCCCTACGGCACGCTGGATCGACGATGTCGTCACCCCCACGCTCGTCAAGCAGGTCGACGCCGTGCCCGGCCACCTCGCCTCACCCACCTACATCACGCTCAACGACGACTCCGATCCTGCCAAGGGTCTCGGCTTCAACGACGATCCGCCGCGCTTCTCCACCGGCTACATGATTCTCGAGAACCGTCCCGGCATGCTCGTCGAGCTGCACATGCTCAAGGACTACAAAACCCGCGTCACCGGCAACTACGAGCTTCTCCGCGTGCTGATGGAGGTCATTAACCGCGACGTCGCGAAGTTGATAAAGCTCAACGCTGATGCCGACGCTGATGCCGCGCGACTTGGAGCGCACCCTCTCGGCAACCAGCAGTTTCCACTTCGCCTAAGCTGGAGTGGCGAGACCACGCCATTCCTCTTTCGCGGATACCACTACACGCGCCAGCTCAGCGAAGTCTCCGGCACGATGTGGGTCAAGTACAACCACGAACCATGGGACGTCTCGTTGCCGCTCGCGACCGGATTCAAGGTAACGGCATCGATCGTTCCTCCCGCCGCCTACATCATTCCGCGCGAGTGGACCCACGTCATCGATGTGCTTGCCGCCCATCAGGTCGAGATGCAGCACACCTCCGCGCCCTGGACCGGACAGGTAGAAACCTACCGCTGCACCGACATGCAGTGGAACCGCGCGCCCTTCGAGGGCCGCCATCCTATCTTCCCGGGCGAGGGAGCATTTGAGCCGGGCAGGTTCGGCCACTGCGATCTTGTCACCGAGACAGTTACATATCCAGCCGGATCGGTTGTCATACAGCTCAATCAGCGTCTATCCAAGGTCGCCTTGCAATGGCTTGAGCCCGAGGGTCCCGATTCCGCGATGGCCTGGGGCTTTTTCGACAGCATCTTCGAGCAGAAAGAATACGGCGAGCCGTACGTCCTCGAAAAACTCGCTCGCGAAATGATGGAGAAAGACCCGAAGCTTAAGGAAGAGTTCGAGCGCAAGATCGAGAGTGACCCGAAATTCGCCGCCAATCCCTACGCGCGTCTGTCCTTCTTCTACGACCACTCACCTTGGTACGCGGCGAACCGCGTGGGCGAATATCCGGTCGGGCGGTTGACGAAGCTGGATGGCGTGCCGCTGGAGAAGTAATTGTTGGTCAAGTTGGTCAAGCAATTGGATGCTGGGGCAAACTTATCTGGCACAGCCTAACTTGACTCCCCATCCTATCCTCCCTAGCATCAAAACTTGATCCCACAAACAGATATGTCACCTGCAAGCACCCCACGCGTCCGTTTTGCGCCTTCCCCCACCGGCTACCTCCACGTCGGAGGAGCCCGCACCGCTCTCTTCAACTGGCTCTTCGCCCGCCACACCGGCGGAACCCTCATCCTGCGCATCGAGGACACTGACTTCGAGCGCTCCTCTGAAGAAATGGTGGAGGGCATCCTTGAAGGCATGCGCTGGCTCGGCCTCAACTGGGACGAGGGCCCGTTCTTTCAGTCGCAGCGACTCGATCTCTACCGCCAGACGGCCGAGACGCTTCTCGCCAGCGGACACGCCTACCCCTGCTTCTGCACCAAGGCCGAACTCGAGCAGCGCCGCGCCGCCCAGGCCGTCTCCGCCGGATGCCCTCCGATGTACGACCGCCGCTGCCGCACCATCGATCCGCCCCTCGCCGCCCAGCGCAAGGCCGCCGGAGAGCCATTCGCTGTACGCTTTGCCGTGCCTGACGGACGATCTACAGGCTTCGATGACGCTGTCTTTGGCCGCATCGAGTTTGCCAACGCCGAAATCGAGGACTTCGTCCTCCTGCGTTCAGACGGCATCCCCACCTATCACCTCAGCGTCGTCGCCGATGACATCGACATGCGCCTCACGCACATCATCCGGGGTGCCGACCACATTTCGAACACCCCCAAGCAGGTGCTCCAGTATCAGGCTCTCGGCGCGACTCTGCCGACGTTCGCCCACGTCCCGCTGATCCTCGGTCCGGACAAGACCCGCCTCTCCAAGCGTCACGGAGCGACCTCCGTCATTTCCTACAAAGAGTTGGGCATCGTTCCCGAAGCTTTCCGCAACTTCCTTGCGCTCCTCGGATGGACGCCCGGCCCCGGACACAAAGATCGCGAAATTTTCAGCTCCGATGACCTCATCCAGCTCTTCTCCCTCGAAGGCATCTCAAAATCGAACGCCGTCTTCGATAATGACAAGCTCGCGTGGTTCAACACCGAATACATTCGCGCTTACGACGCCGAAAAGCTGCCCCGCCTGATCGAGGAAGAGTGGGCCAAGGCCGGATTCACGCCCACCCGCCCCCGGGAAGAGATCCTCGCCGCCATCGATCTGCTCAAACCGCGTGCCCGCAACCTCAAAGATTTCGCTACCATCTTTCGCGCGTACTTCAGCGACACCTTTGACTACGATCCCGCCGCTGTCGCTAAATTCCTCAGTGACGGAGCCGTACGCGCATTCCTCGTCCAGCTATCGCAGCGCTACGCTGCTGCCAGGGAGTTCACGGAAGCTGAGACCGAAACCATCCTTCGCGCCTTCGCTGACGAAAGCCGAATCAAAGCCGGCCCGCTCATCAACGGATCGCGCGTCGCTCTCACCGGACAGGCAGTCGCGCCGAGCCTTTTCGCTGTGATGGCTAACCTGGGGAAGGATCGCGTAGTGAAGCGGCTGGCCTCCTCCGAAAGCATTAAGGCTGAAAGTAGCAAGGCAGACTGAGCCGGATCTCTCCGGCTCAATCCTGCGCGTCTGTTGCGGCGCTGCCGCGTTTTCGTTTCTCCACCGCCTGCCGAAGCAGGTACTCGATCTGGCCGTTCACGCTCCGCAGCTCGGCCTGTGCCCATGCTTCGAGCTCGGCCCAAAGCGCCGGATCAATCCGCAATAAAAATGGTTTGCGCTCTGCCATCCGTTGCCTTAGTGGTACAGCGTGCCTGTGTTGACAACAGGATGAACCTCAGACTCACTGCACAGCACAACCATTAGGTTGCTCACCATCGCGGCGCGCCGCTCATCGTCGAGCTGCACCACATCCTTCTCGGCGAGCTGCTTCAGCGCCATTTCCACCATCGTGACCGCGCCGTGAACAATCTTCTGCCGGGCTGAGATCACCGCTTCCGCCTGCTGGCTGCGCAGCATCACCTGCGCGATTTCCGGAGCATACGCGAGATGCGTCAATCGCGCCTCATCGACCACTACACCCGCTTTGCCCAGCCGTTCCTGCAATTCTCCGCGCAGCGCGCCGGAAACCTCGTCCACATTCGTGCGCAACGTAATGTCGCTGGCGTCGCCGTCATAAGCTAGAGACTCGCCAGGTGGCGCAGCGCCGACTCGCTCTGCGTAGGCACATAGTTCTCGTAGTCGTCGACATCGAACATCGCCTGCGCCGTGTCCTGCACACGCCACACGACCACCGCCGCAATCTCAATCGGATTGCCGCGCTTGTCATTCACCTTGAGCGTGTCACCGTTTAACGTGCGCGCCCGCAGGGAAATCTTGTTCCTTCCCAGCCCGCGCGCATCGGTCGCGCCTGAAAAGCCGCTCAACTTCTTCGCCGACAGGCCCGCAAGCTGCGCTGCCATCTGCGACTGCCCGTTCGTATAGAACGGATTCCCCCAGTGAAATCCGCTTGCCCTCACCGTCCCTTTATATGAGCCAAACAGCACCAGCACCCGCCCTTCGTTCGGCTGCAGAGTGAAAAATCCTTTCAACGACACCATCAGCGCGATCAACACGAGAACGCCGCAAACCGCTCCCCAGACAACCTGATTTAACGCTGAGAAAACCAGCAGGCCGGCATCGGCCGGCAGTAATACGATCCACAGAGCCAGTAATGATCCGCCATTCCAAACCTTTACCACCCGCTCCTGATTGACAGCTTGATTCGCTGACATAGCACGTTCCTCCAGCATCGCTGAATCGATGCTAGCAAAATGATATCACATTAATATCAAAAAAGCAATGAGAGCGGCTGCCCGTCGGAGGCACCTCAATTTTTCAGTGAGTTACTACCGAGTCCGCCGTGTTAGCGCGCCACTATGTCCACCGTTACCGGAGCCTTCCGTGGCGGAAAGCATGACGTCGCATCGCATGCCTGGTAGCGAAGCTCTGCTTGAATCAGGTGCTCGCCAGTCTTCGCTTTCACGTGAGCGCGCACGACAAATTCGCCGGTATACACGCTCAGCTTCTCGTTTGGTTCGATGGCGAGCGAGAAATCTTCTCCTGCAGGGAAATCAACTGGCCCAACCGTTACTCCCGACGGCTCCGCGACCAGCAGTTGCGTGGGAATAAAGCTCTTCTCGTGTGGCGTGTGCGAGTTGATGTGCAGACCAGGATTTACCTTGAAGTGCAGCTCAACCACACTGTCGTGGTTCGCGGTAACGGAAACCTGCTCCGGATAGAGAAACTTCACGAACTGTTTTGCGTCACTCTGCCCGTCGTTGGTTTCCCAGGGCATTTTCTGCGCGGCCGCCAGACCAGCCGCCAAAGTCAGAATTACCCATACGATGCTCCGCCGCACATTCACTAAGACGCGCCCTTCTGCGCTTGCTCTCCGCTGCCGAGAGCTTTCTTGATATTCGCCTCGATCTCATCCCGATCTGCCAGGCCAATCGTCGCCGCAATCACCTTGCCATTCCTGTCCACATAGAACGTCGTTGGCAATGCATCGATACCGCCATAGGGCTTCGAGACTTCCTTGTCGTCGATCAGCACCGGATAGTTAATGTGCAGCTTCATTGCCGAGTCCGCAATTTCCTGCTTCTGCTTAAGCAGAGCTGCCTTGTCGTCCAGGTCGAGGTCGTCTTCGGAAATGCCAAGCACCACCAGCCCCTGGCTCGCATACTGATCGTGCAGCTGCGTGAGCCACGGAATCTCTATCTTGCAAGGCGCGCACCACGTCGCCCAGAAATCCAGCACGACCGCCTTACCCTTGTAGTCTGCGAGCGAAACGTTCTTGCCCGTCGTGTCTTTCAGCGTGAAGGCCGGAGCCTGTTTGTCCGCCAGCGGGTTCTTGAACGGCGCATCCGCCTCGCCGGCGGGAGCTGGAGCCGACCGGGCCGTCAGCATGACCAGCTTGTCTTTCGCAAATGCCTGCTCCTGCTTTCGCCGCCGGTAATTCGTCACACCAGCCCACGCCATCAAGCCCAGGGTAATAAGCAGCACCACAATTACCAGATGATTCCGCTTCACACCGTCCCAACCTTTCCCTCTTCATTCTAGTAGATGCCGCTCCTCCGAATACGTCTCTGATAGCATCGACTGTTTGACGGCACACACTCCATCGCGGCTGGTGCGCATTGAGGCTCAGGCCCTGCTGGCCCTCGCCGAGCGCCTCGAAGGCCCCATGTCCGCGGCGTTCGACCGCGCCGTCGACTGCATTCTCCAATGCGGACAGGCTCGCGGCCGCGTCGTCGTTACAGGAATGGGCAAGAGCGGCATCATTGCGCAGAAGATCGCCGCAACGCTTAGCTCGACGGGGAGCCCCGCGCTCTTTCTACACCCGGCAGAGGCCGTGCACGGCGACCTCGGCATGCTCGCCCGCGGAGACGTCGTCATCGCCCTCTCCGCCAGCGGTGAAACCGAAGAGATCCTCCGCCTGCTTGCCAACATCAAGCGCATCGGCGACGCGCTCATCAGCTTCTGCTGCAATACCGTATCGACTCTGGCCCTGTCGAGCGATATCTGCCTCGACGTGAGCGTTCCCGAAGAGGCCTGCGGCATGGGCCTCGCACCCACTGCCTCCACGACGGCAATGCTTGCTCTTGGGGACGCCCTCGCGATTGCCGTCTCGCTCAAGAAGGGCTTCCGCGCCGAGGACTTCGCCGACCTGCACCCTGGCGGTAAGCTCGGCAAGCGTCTTTCCCGTGTCCGCGATCTCATGCATGCGGGCGAGGCAGTTCCACGGGTCACGATGACCACTCCCATGACGGACGTGATCTACGAAATGTCTCGCAAGAAGCTGGGCATGACCACCGTCGAAGTCAACGGCCGGCTGATTGGCATCATCAGCGACGGCGATCTGCGCCGTTTGCTCGAACGCGATGGCCCGGAGGCCCTGAAAAAGACCGCCGGTGACGCGATGAATCCTCACCCGCGAACCATTGCCGCCGAAGAACTCGCCGTGCGCGCCCTGAGCATGATGGAGGAACAGAAGATTACGTCGCTGGTTGCAATCGATTCGTCGGGAACGATCGAAGGCGTCGTCCACCTGCACGATCTTTGGGAAACCGAACTGATCTGAGATTCATCTCGAATCGAAGGAGCGCAGCCTCAAAGGCTCTCCGCTTCTTCGGCCGTCGCCGCCATCGGAATGAGCGAATCCACATGCGTCAGCTTGAACAGCTCGATAACGCGGAAGTTAAGTCCTGCCGCGATCAGCTTGTGCCCCCGCCTTTGCGCCGAGACGTAATAGTTGATAATCGCGCCCATGCCTGCCGAGTCCATATATTCCACTTCGGAGAGGTCAAGGATCGTGACCGGCGGGTTTTCCTTCTCCAATTCCGCCTTGAGCGCGAAGAAATTACTTAGAAGAATCGGCCCGGTGACGTGCACCACCCGCGTCCCCTCTGACTTGCCAGCGATCACTTCAATACCCAGAGTCACTTGTTGCATAGCGATTTACAGTGTATGTACTCCTGACGGCTACCAATATTACAACAGCGTGAATACCTCGTCTCGTGCCTGCCCCGCGGCCTTATCATTGGTGAAGTTCGCGGCTCCCGGAGGATTTTTGCTTTACTGGCTTCTTTATCAAAAGCTTTTCCCTTACTTCAGACCCTTCCGCATCTTCCGGTATCTGACGTTCCGCACCGCGTTTGCCACGCTCACGGCGCTGCTCATCGCTTTGTTCGTCGGACCCTACGTTATTCAAAAACTGCGCGAGTTTCAAATCGGCCAGTACATTCGCGAAGAAGGCCCCAAGGAGCACCAGAAGAAAGCCGGCACTCCGACCATGGGTGGCGTTCTCATCTGCATCGCGATCCTTCTGCCCACCCTTTTATGGTCCGACCTCTCGAATCCCTTCGTCTGGCTTGTCATGGGTTCCACCGTAGCATTTGGAGCCATTGGCTTCGCCGACGACTACATCAAGGTCGTCCACCGCCGTAATCTCGGACTCACCGCCCGTGCCAAGCTCGGCTATCAGGCTCTCGCGTCGGCCGCAATCGCCGTGGTTCTCGTTGCTATGCAGAGCCTGGGCATCTACTCCACCCAGCTCACCGTGCCCTTCCTCAAAAACTTCCATCCTCATCTCTCGCTCGGCCCTCTTACGCATATCCCGCACATTAGCCTGCTGGCATTCCTGCCCTTTGTTGTCTTCATCGTGCTGGTAATTGTTTTTTCCAGCAACGCCGTGAACCTCACCGACGGGCTCGACGGCCTGGCTATCGGCTGCACCATCGTCGCCGCCGGAGCCCTCACCGTTCTTACCTATGTCAGCGGCCATGTGGTCTTTTCGGACTACCTCGAGTTGCAGCGAATGCCGATGGTTGGCGAGGTGACCGTCTTTTGCGGCTGCATGGTTGGCGCCAGCATCGGCTTCCTCTGGTACAACGCGCACCCCGCCGAAGTCTTCATGGGCGACGTTGGGTCGCTCGCGCTGGGCGGCGCCATCGGCACCGTGGCCGTCGTCATCCGGCAGGAGCTGCTCCTGCCTTTCATCGGAGGCATCTTCGTCCTCGAAGCCTTCTCCGTCATCCTCCAGGTCGGCAGTTACAAGCTCCGCAAAAAGCGCATCTTCAAAATGGCGCCCCTCCACCATCACTTCGAGCTGATGGGCTGGTCCGAATCGAAAGTCATTGTCCGGTTCTGGATCGGGGCCCTGGTGTTTGCACTCTTTGCACTCACCACCCTGAAGCTGCGATAAACACAGCGTCGAACGTGCAACAATGACCTGTCCGGCTGAAACCCGGAGCAGCGAAAGTGCGCCAATTTCCCACGGATGGGTTCACCTTCTAAACTCGTGAGCATGGAACTAAAAGGCAAAAAGGTACTCGTCGTCGGACTCGGCAAGTCCGGCCTGGCCGCTGCGCTCTTTCTCCGGCGCAAGGGTGCGCAGGTGACTGTCTCCGATGTTCGCAGCGCCGCCGCGCTCGCCCATGATCTTCCCGCGCTTCTCGACCAGGGCATTATGGTGGAAGCCGGAGGCCACGGCCTGCTTACATTCCGCCGCCAGGACCTCATCGTCGTCAGCCCCGGCGTTCCGCTCGATACCCCCGAGCTCGTTCAGGTGCGCAACTTCGGCCTGCCTGTCATCGGAGAACTGGAGCTGGCCGCGCGCTTCCTCGCCGGCAAGACCCTCGCCATCACCGGCTCGAACGGCAAGACCACCACTACCAGCCTATGCGGCGAAATCCTCGCCGCCGCGCATTTTCGCGTCCACGTTGGCGGAAACATCGGCGTGCCTGTCATCGCTCTGGTCGACGACTCTCGCGAGGATGGCTGGTCGGTCCTTGAGGTTTCCAGCTTCCAGCTTGAGACCACATACCAGTTCCGCCCCGATATTGCCGTTATCCTCAACATCACGCCTGACCATCTCGATCGCCACGGCAGCATGGAGAATTATATTGCCGCCAAGGAGCGCATCTTCGCCAATCAGGGACCCGAAGACGCACTCGTCCTGAACGCCGACGACGATGCCGCCTCGCGTGCCGCAGCCCGCACGAAATCGCGGCTCTTCTGGTTCAGCCGAACGCGCATCATCCGTCAGGGAGCCTTCATATACGACGGGGCTATCTACTTTCGCGCCACCGAGCAGTCTGCGCCCGAGTTCATCCTCAAGGTCGAATCCATCCCTCTCAAGGGCCAGCACAATATCGAGAATGTTCTCGCCGCCGTCTGTGCCGCTCGCCTCGCCGATGTCGCCTCTGATGCCATCCGCCGCGCTGTTGAGGCCTTTCGCGCCGTCGAGCACCGCCTCGAGTTTGTCGCCACGGTCAATGGCGTCGACTACTACAACGACTCCAAGGCCACCAATGTCGATGCGGCCATGAAGGCTATCGCTGCTTTCCCCTCAGGCATTCACCTCATCCTGGGTGGCAAGGACAAGAACTCCGACTACCGCCTCATGCGTCCGCTCATACAGGAGCGCGTAACGGCGATTTACACCATAGGCGCGGCGTCAGAAAAAATCATCACGCACCTCGAAGGCTCCGCGCCCATTGTCAACTCCGGCACGCTGGATGTAGCGGTGACCAAAGCAGCCGATGCCGCACAGCCGGGCGAAATCATTCTGCTCGCGCCCGCTTGCTCGAGCTTCGATCAGTTTCAGAACTACGAACAGCGCGGGCAGGTCTTCAAGGACCTGGTCTTCGCCCGCCGTGGGATCCCTGAATGGCAAAGCGCATAGGAGCCGAATGGCAAAACGCGTAGGAGTGGACAAATGGCTATTCGGCGCCACACTGGTGCTCGTCGTCATCGGACTGCTTATGGTCTTCAGCGCCTCTGCCGTGATGGCCAAGGAGCGTTTCGGTTCGCCCTACGCCTTCGTCATTCGCCAGTCGCTGTGGGCCGTCTTCGGACTCACCGCCATGACCATCCTGATGCAGGTCGACTACCGGCGCTTTAACAAACCGAATGTCGTCTTCCCGGCCGTCGCTGTCTCCGCCCTGCTGCTGCTCGTTGCCTTCCTCATGCACGATTCGCACGCCACCCACCGCTGGATTCGCTTTGGCGCGCTCTCCTTCCAGCCATCCGAGATCGCCAAGCCCGCGCTCGTACTCTTCCTCGCGTGGTTTCTGCAGAACCGCATGCACTCGATTGAGGATTTCCGCGGCACCATCCTGCCCGCCGCGCTGCCCAGCCTCATCTTCATTGCGCTGATTCTCAAAGAGCCCGATCTCGGCACTGCCCTTGTCTGCGCCGGAGTTACTGCGCTCATGCTCTATCTCGCCGGCATGAACATGCGCTATCTCGGCGTCGCCGCGCTCGCCGCAGCGCCAGTGCTCTATTTCATGCTCTTTCGTGTGAAGTGGCGTCGGGACCGCATCCTCGCCTTCCTCAATCCCGAGTCCGACCCGCTCGGCAAGGGTTTCCACATTATTCAATCGCTCATTGCCGTCGGAACCGGCGGCCTTCGCGGCCTGGGTTACATGGACGGCCGGCAGAAACTCTTCTATCTACCCGAACCGCACACCGACTACATCTTCGCCAACGTTGCCGAAGAGCTCGGCCTTATCGGAGCCTTCGCCGTTGTCGGACTCTTCGTCGTGCTCGGCTACCGCGGCATGCGGGCGGCTATCCTGTCGAAAGACCCCTTCGCCCGCTTCCTGGCCTTCGGCATCACCGCGACCCTTCTCATCCAGGCGTTTTTCAACATCAGCGTCGTGCTCGCTCTTGTCCCCACCAAAGGCATCACTCTGCCCTTCATCTCCTACGGCGGAACCTCGCTCTTCATCATGCTCGCCTCCATCGGCGTGCTGCTCAACATCACCCGCGAGGTGGATTAGCGTCGTGCGTGTCGCCATTGCCGGAGGAGGCACCGGCGGCCACATCATTCCCGCCCTTGCCATTGCCGGAGAGCTCAAATCCGCTTGCAACGCCGAGATCCTCTTCATCGGAACCTCGCGTGGTCTCGAATCGCGCCTCGTGCCGCAGGCCGGATACCCGCTCTCGCTCATCGAAGTGGGCCAGCTCAAGAACGTTTCGCTCCTGACCAAAGCGCGAACATTGCTCGATCTGCCCCTCAGCCTCATCCGCTGCCGCAAACTCCTGCGCGACTTCCGTCCCAACGTCGTCATCGGAGTCGGCGGCTATGCTTCCGGCCCGGCTATGGGAGCAGCCATTCTTGACGGCATCCCCACGCTCGCCTTCGAGCCGAACGCCTTTCCGGGCCTCGCCAATCGCCTGGTCGGCAAGCGCGTCAACGCTGCCGCTGTCAACTTCGCCGCCGCCGCCAAATACTTCCGGAACCCTCAAATCACCGGAATCCCCGTGCGCGCAGAATTCTTCCGCCTCTCGCCTCGCCCCGCCGGTGCGCCGCCGCACCTGCTTGTTTTTGGAGGCAGCCAGGGTGCCCGCATCCTCAACACATTGATGCCGCAGATCGCCTCTTCGCTTCTCGCTGCTGTGCCCGGTCTCACCATCCTCCACCAGGCGGGAGCCCGTCACGGCGAAACCACTCTGGCCGCCTACCAGGCCAGCAACGCTCCCTCAGATCGCTGGCAGGTCCACGCCTTCCTCGACAACATGCCCCGCCTCTTCGAAGCAGCCGACTTGGTCCTCTCCAGGAGCGGAGCCAGCACCGTCGCCGAACTGGCCGCGGCGGGAAAGCCGTCGCTGCTTATCCCTTTTCCCCACGCCGCCGACGACCACCAACGGAAAAACGCTGAAGCGCTTGCGGAGGCAGGCGCGGCAATCGTGTTCCTGGAAGCCGGCCTCACCCCAGAGAACCTTCTGCAAACCCTGACTCGTCTCCTCACAGACCGGCAGTCACTTGAACAAATGTCCGCTCAGGCACGCGTCCTCGCCCATCCCGATGCGACCAGCCGCATCGCGGCGATGGCAATCGAAGTCGCCCGCTAGCTTCTTGCGCAAAAAAGCAAAAGGCCCGTTCCGAAGAACGAGCCTTTTCGTGAATCCTTAAGACTTACCGGTGTCCGCCGCCACCGCCGTGTCCGCCGCCGCCGCCGCCGTGGAAGCCTCCGCCTCCGCCTCCACCGCCATGGAAGCCGCCACCGCTGACGCCACCGCCACGGTAGCCACCACCGCTGACGCCACCGCCACGGTAGCCACCGGTAGCCCCGCCGTAAGCGCGAGCGCCGCCGTAGCTACCTGCGCCCCGGTATCCCGAAGTCCCGCCGTAACCGGTCGTTCCACGATAGCCGCCAGCATACCCGGCGCTGCGATAGCCACTGGTCGCTCCAAACCCTGCACGGCTGCCGCTATAGGGAGTGGGTCGAGCACCGTTATATCCGCCACGATATCCGTATCCACCGCCATAGCCGTAACCACCGCGCCAGCCGTAGTAGCCCGCATGACCGTAGCCCCAACCCCACGGGTGGCCGTACCAGCCGTGATACCAAGGTCCGGCGCCGATAAACAAGCCGCCCCAGAACCAGCTGGCGCCGTAGTATCCGTAAGGCGCGCAGGCGTAAGGATAGTACCCGTAATAGCCCCACGAACAGACCGGAGGACCAGCCACATAAACCGGCGCGGGATAACCGACATCAGGGCCGATACCGATGCCAACAGCCACCTGAGCGCTGGCAGCGGAGGGCATCAGTGCCAACGGAACCACCAGCAGTAAAGCCAAAATTGAATAGCGCAGGATGCGCATCTGAAATCCTCCTCGTCGCCTTTGATTCAGGCCGACGCGGCTTGCGGAATCCGGTCTTGAAAGCTCGCTTTCCGGATCATCTTTAAGCCTACCTCTACAAACAGTAGATGTGGGGAAAAGTTGCGTGGATTCCTGTTTCTGGAAGCAGTCTTCGATGCCACAAAAGTGGCATTTTTTTGCCTCCAATAACAGAGCACCCGGATGCGGGAACATCCGGGTGCAGGTTCGAGCAGCGTCTGGGGAACGCGGCTCGCGCGGCTGACGGAGCCGGCTCTTAGCGCCGTCCGTGGTCCCAGCCGCGACGATCGAAGTGATAGTCGCGATGCTCAATATAGAAGCGGTCGCGATGCGCCCAGCGGCCCGGTACCCAAACCGCTCCCGCGTAGTAGCCGGGTGTCCAGTAGAAGTCGACGCCAGGGCAGGGCGGGACGTAGCCGCCGTAATAAATCGGTGCAGGAGAACCAACCCGAACCGCGATTCCAACCTGTGCCTGGGCCTGTGCCTGTCCCGCGACAGCTGCCGCTGCCACTACGCCAGTAAGTGCGAGGGTGCGAAGAATGTTTCTCATACGAGCCCCTTTCGAGTGTGGCTTCGAACCTCTATCGAAGGCCTTCAACTCAACTGCTCTGCGTATGTGAACAAGAGCTCAGACGAATTGTTGCGGATGTTTATTTTCGCGTGCACGCGCAACTTTCAGGCGTCTCGTGCATCGCGCCGCGCGTTCACCGCTTCGCGCAAGTTGGCGCTTTACCTGACGGAGGCCACAACGCGCCAAAGATCTGCAGCGACGTGTCCGGCAGGTCCTTCACCGTGAGCGAGTCGCCAAAGTCCATGTACGGCACCTCGCCGTTCGATCCAATGCGCGTCCAATCCGAGCTCATCATCAGGCGCGGATCGCCGATGTGCGCGAAGTGCACCCACATGGTCATGATCTGGTCGGAGAGCCGGTGATCGGCAGGCTTGAATTGCAGCATCGGCGCATGCTCATCGGGTTGATGCGTGTGTCCGAAGACATAGACGAGTTCCGAGGCGTGGAACGCGCCCATGCCGGAGGCCTCGCCAATGGGGCTGACGTGAGTGAAGCGATACAGGAATCCATGCGTGCCCCGCGCGATCGAGAAGGCATTGTAGAGCTGAATCGAATCGGTGAGCAGACGATCGGCCGCGTCGTGGATCTGGTCAGGCGTCGCGGGCGACTGCGGCTCATAGAGTGCGAGCACCTGCTTGCCGCATGGAGCGTAAGCCTGCTCCACCCACGCATTGAAGCTGCTTGTATCCTTCGGATGGTAGCTCCGCAGAAAGAGATTCCCTTCATTCGTATTGCTGCCGACGAGCACAGGTATGCGCATGGCGCGGTTTTCAGCGTAGAGCTGCGCCGGTTGGCCGGGAATCACAACGCCATCTGCAAAAGGAGCCCATGGCGATGCCACGAACGGCGTGTTATTGAGCGGAGTCTCAGGTCGCAGTCGCGCGCGCGCTATGCCTGCGGCAAAAACCTTTTCCGCAGCCTGTTGTCCGCGCTCCATGATCTCTTCGCTCTTGAGACTTCGCAGGTCGGCAATATGAGGCGCGGCGGCGACGCCAATGCTTTCCATACTGGCAAGGCCGCGATACTCCTTGCTCAACTCCGGAGACGGCTGAAAGACGATGCTCGGGCTTTCGAGGATCGCCTTGTCGAAGAGTTCCTTTGCATCCGGCGCGACCAGTAGATAGCCAATGCTGCTCGCCCCCGCCGATTCGCCGAATACGGTGATGTTGCGCGAATCGCCTCCGAGTGCAGAGATATTCTGCCGCACCCACCGCAGCGCCGCCATCTGGTCGAGAAGAGCGTAGTTGCCCGACGTATGCCGTGACGACTCGGCGCTCAAATCAGGATGTGCGAGGAACCCGAAGATGCCGAGCCGGTAATTGATCGTGACAACCACGATTCCGCGATTCGCGAGATTGGAGCCGTCGAACTGCGGCTGAGAGCCCGATCCGGTGATGAATGAGCCTCCATGAATGAACACCATCACCGGCGCAGGTACGGTCGGAGTGAGCGACGGCGTCCAGACATTAAGAGAAAGACAGTCTTCGCTCATCGTGGAGCGTGGTATGCCCATAAGAGGCGTTTCCGGCTGCATGCACGCCGTGCCAAACTTCGTCGCATCTCGCACGCCGCTCCATCCCGGCTCCGGCTTCGGCTCCCGCCAACGGAGATCGCCTACCGGAGGCGCGGCATAGGGAATGCCCTTGAAAACGAGCGGCCCCATGGTGGAAACTTCGCCTTCGAGTTCTCCCTGGGAGATGCGAACGTGCGGCGCGGCAAGCTGCCCGCGTAGCGGGAGAGAGAGCATCGGGAGCACAAGAAACAGGGCAGCGAAGCGGGATCGCATCGGCATCTCCGAACGGCGCTGTTAGAGTAACGTAGGCACTTTAAATCAGCATCATGTTTCTCAAACCACAGCGAGTCCACTTCATCGGAATCGGCGGCATCGGCATGAGCGGCATTGCCGAAATTCTCCTCAACCTCGGCAATACCGTCAGCGGCTCCGACCTGCGCCACACGCCCATCACCGAACGGCTGGCATCGCTCGGCGCGACCATCTTCGAGGGCCACGCCGCCGCCAATGTCGTCGGTGCAGGAGTCGTCGTCGCTAGCTCCGCGGTGAATGAGCGCAATCCCGAAGTCGTCGAGGCGCGCCGTCGCAAAGTCCCTGTGATCCAGCGTGCCGAAATGCTCGCCGAGCTCATGCGCCTCAAATATGGAATCGCTGTTGCCGGCATGCACGGCAAGACCACCACCACATCCATGATTGCCACCGTGCTCGCCGCCGGCGAACTTGATCCCACCGTCGTCGTCGGAGGCCGCGTCGATACCCTCGGCTCGAACGCGCGCCTCGGCAAGTCACAATACCTTGTCGCGGAGGCCGACGAGAGCGACCGCTCTTTCCTGAAGTTGTCGCCCATTCTCGCCGTCGTCACGAATCTCGACCGCGAGCACATGGACTGCTACCGCGACATGGCCGACATCGAAAATGCCTTCATCGAGTTCATGGATCGCGTGCCCTTTTACGGAGCATGCGTGGCCTGCCTCGACAATCCGCAGCTTGCCTCCATCCTGCCGCGCATCCGCCCAAAGGTCTTCACCTACGGAACCGATTCCCGCGCCGATTACATCCTGCGCATGCTGCCGCCGATCGAAGGAGTGCATTCGCGCTTCGAAGTCGCCACATGCAATGGCTGCGTGCTCGGCCCCTTTGAGCTGCACGTCCCCGGAGCCCACAACGTCCTTAACGCAACAGCCGCCGTGGCCGTCGCTGACCAGTTGGAAATCAAGCCCGATGCCATTGCGCAGGGGATAACCAACTTTCGCGGCGTCGACCGGCGCTTCCAGCTCAAAGGCTGCGTCAACGGCATCGCTGTCATCGACGATTACGGACATCATCCCACCGAAATCCGCGCCACTCTGCGCGCCGCCCGGGACTGCAATTACAGCCGCATCCACGTCATCTTCCAGCCGCATCGTTACACCCGCACCCGCGACTTATTGGAAGACTTCATCAGGGCCTTCGACGACGCGTCCACCGTCGAAGTGCTCGATATTTACGCCGCCAGCGAAGAACCCATCGAGGGCGTTACCGCGCAGCTCCTGGTTGCAGCTATCGACCGCGATGGCGTGGAGTATGCCGCCTCCAGCGAGCAGGCCATTGCACAGGTCATCGGAAAAGCACAGCCGAACGACGCAATTCTCACCCTCGGTGCCGGCAACGTATCCCAGATTGCGCCTCGCTTGCTGGAGAAACTGGCGGCGGGTCAGTTCGAACCCGCACCGGATTCCGTACAATAGCGCACATGAAGATCTCAGCGCGCAATCAATTACCAGGAACCGTAGAAGCGGTTGTTCTTGGAACAGTCACGGCAAAGGTGAGCGTTCGCGTGGGCGACAACCTGATAGAAAGTGTGATCACTCGCCAAAGTGTGGAAGACATGAACATTAAAGTAGGAGATCAGGTCACGGCGGTCATCAAGTCAACCGAGATTATGCTCATGGTGGGCTGACTCTGCCTTTGTGCGGCATGCGATCGCGTATCGCTTCGCCTCTCGCCGACAACCGATTCAGCCGGCTGAGTTTCAGACAGCCGATTTGAGACGCAATCGAAGGCACAACGCAATAAGGAATCTATGACCTCTCTTCAGGAATTCAGATGTGAAGTCTGCGGAACTGTAACCAGCAATCCTGCCCACTGGTTCGTGATTCAATGCGGCGATTGGGAGCTCACGGTTCTCAAATGGAACGCGGAGGCCGCAAACGCGCCCGAAGCGCGGCACTACTGCGGAGAAGCCCACGCTCAGGTGTACATCAGCCGATGGTTTGGCTCAGTGTGTTCGCCATCGAAGCCGGACTTCACCAGGGCCTCGTCGGCGCAGTAGCGGGCAGATTTCTCGTCGTCGAAAAAGCTCCGCAAGAGACCATGTGTTCTGTTTCTGCCGAAGATGTACTCCTTACCCTCCATCATCCGCCGAGGAAACATTCGCATCAGCGGTTGATGTGGGTTATGGCTGAGGAAATCCGAACATCAACCACGATTGATTGGCTACCCAATGCGGGTATAGCTCCGTCATCTGGTCGAACAGATCCTGGTCGGACGTCGCGGTTTTCTGCAGCCGATCGAAGTCCTGCAGGTAACGCCTGGTCTCCTGGATGGCCGAGGGAGAGTCAGGCGCACCGGGCTTCTTGTGACCGGCGACGACAATCGCCGGGTTCAGCGCCGCTAACCGGTCCAGCGCCGCGATCCAATTCTTTCGGCTCTCGGGGGTGGTGTCGCCGACGTACATGCGGCATTGGTTGTACACAACGTCGCCAGCGACGATCAGGCCGATCGATGGAACGTGTAGAGACGTCGTATCGGGACTATCGGTGTGGCCCTGTTCGATGATGCGCAATTCGTGGCCCTCGAGAGTGAACGTGTCGTGCTCATAGGGCTCAGGTGCAACCAACTTAGTAGCCACTTGCCCGGGAAACAACCGGCGGGCTAGCCGCTCCACTGTGGGGGACAAATACATCCGCATGGCGTCCACCGTCTGGGGCGTTGCGATCGCCCGAGCGCCCGGGAAACGGTCGAGCAGAACGCTCAGACCGTAGAAGTGGTCGAAATGCGCATGCGTGATGTAGATGGTCTCCAGGTTGCGGTTGTGCAACGCAACCCAATCCGCGAGAGCCTCGGCCTCAGCCACCGTCGTCATTGCGTCTACCAGCACCGCGTCGTGCTCGCCGAAGATTAAAGTCGACGTGATCGGATCAAAGCCGAGCGGCTCGCCGAAGGGCTTTGGCCGCTCGCCGACCATAGCCTTTCCCGGTGCGGTAAAAACGTTCACACTCAGCGTGTTCGACGCGACAGGCGCGGTCACGCGCGTGGTCTCTTTCACTCCATTTGTGCCGTCCATTTGGAATTCCTTTCGATGTCAGAGCGAGTCACTGTTCAAGGCAAGATTGGCTGAGCTAGCTTCGACAGGAACAGGCAGCGGAGCCCCCTCCAGTGCTGATAGCTTTTGCGGACTGCAGCACGCGTTGCTGAAGCGTGCGAGATCGGCCTGCATCGCCTTCTCGTCGCTAAGAACGACCAGCGTTTCTCGCAGGATCTTGGCCGCGCTCGGGTTAGACGGCGCGACGATTCTATAGTGCATCCATTTGCCTTCACGCCGAGCCGCGACAACGCCCGCACGTCTCAAGTAGGCGAGATGTCGCGAAATTTTGGGCTGACTCTGACCAAGGATCTCGACGAAATAGCAGACGCACACTTCCTTGCCATTCATCAGGTTCAACAACCTGAGTCGGGTCCGATCCGCAAGCGCGGCAAACAACAAAGCCAGGTCGTAGGTCCTTGGGGGCTGAGTCACAGTTTCATAATATACGCCTTGACGGATGTGTCTGGAGGAGAATATATTCGCTTTAACGTATACGAGGAGACTCATCGTGGAATCATCTACCCGTGTTCAGGAACAGGTAAAGGAGAAGTACGGGAGTGCCGCTCGCTCTGTGGCGCAATCCGGGAGCGTGCAGGCATGTTGTGACTCTGGCCTTCGCTGCTGCGATCCGATTACCACCAATCTCTACAGTACGGATCAAACGGGAGTGCTCCCGGAGAAGGCAGTGATGGCTTCGCTAGGATGCGGTAATCCGACCGCATTGATTGATCTTCGCCCTGGGGAAACAGTTCTCGACTTGGGCTCCGGTGGCGGCATCGACGTATTGCTCTCAGCCAAGCGCGTCGGGCCGACCGGCAAAGCCTATGGGCTGGACATGACCGACGAGATGCTGGCCCTGGCGCGCGAAAACCAGAGGCAAGCGGACGTTACGAATGTCGAGTTTCTGAAGGGCGAGATCGAGAACATCCCACTACCGGACAACTCGGTTGATGTCATCATCTCGAACTGCGTCATCAATCTTTCCGCTGACAAAGATAGCGTTTTCGGTGAAGCCTTCCGCGTGCTGAAACCGGGAGGGCGGTTCGCAGTCTCCGATGTGGTCGTGCGCGGCAGCGTGCCGGAAGCGGTGCGCAAGAGCATGCTTCTCTGGGTCGGCTGCATTGCCGGAGCGCTCGAAGAGAGTGAGTATCTCGCGAAGCTGAAATCCGCCGGATTCGAAGACGTATCCGTCGATCCCACGCGCGTCTACAACGTAGAAGATGCCCGCCAGTTTCTTACCGAAGCAGGCGTTGATGTGGATGCCATCGCCCCCCAAGTCAATGAGAAGTTCTTCAGTGCCTTCGTGCGGGCCAACAAGTCCAAAGCCGCCTGCTGTCAACCTGGATGCTGCACGACTGCGATCACAGGAACAAGGGAATAACAAGATGGTCGATCATTACAACGTTCTATTTCTCTGCACGGGGAACTCGGCACGGTCGATCATGGCTGAAGCGATCCTGAACCACAAAGGCAAAGACAAGTTCACGGCCTATAGCGCAGGCAGCCATCCGACTGGACAGCCGCGGCCGGAAGCACTCCAGCAGATCGAATCGGCCGGACTCGCGACGGCGGCCTTGCGCAGCAAGTCATGGGATGAGTTTTCAGGGCCGGGTGCGCCGAAACTCGACTTCGTCTTCACCGTGTGCGACAACGCAGCGAAGGAACAGTGTCCTTACTGGCCCGGGCAGCCGATGACGGCGCACTGGGGTATTGCTGATCCAGCGGCGGTCAAGGGCACCCCAGAGGAAATCGCACGCGCATTTCGAGATGCCTTCACAGTGCTTGACCGCAGAATCGGGCTATTCCTCTCGCTGCCCCTCCCGACGCTCGAAAACATGGCCATTAAGCGCGAAATCGACCAGATAGGCCGGTCGTAGGAGGCAACGGTGAAGAAGAGTCGCTTGTCTTTTCTAGATCGCTATCTGACGGGATGGATCTTCGCTGCGATGGCGTTGGGTGTGGCCCTCGGCTGGCTTGCTCCTGGCGTCGTGCAGTTTCTGAACCGATTCAACATCGGCACAACCTCAGTACCGATTGCGGCGGGTCTGATCCTGATGATGTACCCGCCATTTACGCGGGTCCGATACGAAGAACTGCATGAGGTCTTCCGCAACAAGCGTGTGCTGGGGCTATCACTGGCACAGAACTGGCTGATAGGGCCAGTGCTCATGTTCGTGCTGGCAGTGGTGTTTCTGCGTGGCTACCCGGAATACATGGCCGGCCTCATCATGATCGGACTCGCGCGTTGCATCGCAATGGTGATCGTGTGGAATGAGTTGGCGAAGGGAGACACGCAATACGCAGCCGGGTTGGTGGCGTTCAACTCGTTGTTCCAAGTCTTCTTCTACTCGATCTATTCCTGGGTGTTCATCACGGTGCTTCCCCGCTGGTTCGGCCTGCACGGAGCCGTGGTCAACGTTTCCATCGGTGAGATCGCAAAGAGCGTTTTCATTTATCTCGGCATCCCGTTCATCGCCGGCTTCCTGACGCGCACCGTTCTGGTCCGCGCGAATGGACGCGAATGGTATGACCAGAACTTTGTACCTCGAGTCGCACCGCTGACGCTGGTTGCCTTGTTGTTCACCATTGTGGTGATGTTCTCTCTCAAGGGCAGTTACATCGTGCGCCTGCCTCTGGACGTCCTCAGGATCGCCGTTCCGCTTCTGATCTACTTCGTCGTCATGTTTCTTTTGTCGTTCTACATGGGACGGAAGCTTGGCGCTGACTATTCGAAAACGGCGACGCTCTCCTTCACTGCTGCCTCAAATAACTTCGAACTGGCGATCGCCGTAGCCGTCTCGGTTTTCGGGATCAATTCGGGTGCGGCCTTTGCGGCGGTCATTGGCCCGCTGGTTGAAGTACCCGTGATGATCG
This sequence comes from Acidobacteriota bacterium, assembly GCA_013289875.1. GTDB lineage: Bacteria > Acidobacteriota > Terriglobia > Terriglobales > Acidobacteriaceae > Silvibacterium. The sequence goes on from JABCZC010000019.1 coordinate 64,771, forward strand.
CGCTCGTGAACGTCGCTCTCTACTTCCAGAAGAAGTACTTCAAGAACACGCAACCCACGGAGCCGAGAAGTCGAGTTCTGGCTGGTTGACCGCCTGCCAAAACGCGGTATCTAGGAAGGCGCCAGGACTTTGTGTAGGATTGCTCCTACCATGCGTCCCCCGCTTCGTGCTGCTTTCTCTTTTGCTTTGGTGCTTCTTGTTGCGTCCGCCGCTCGTGCTGACAAGTTGAAGGGCATCTATACGGGCAGCGGAGGCATGACCGAGGATGTCCATCGCGTGGTCCTCATTCAGTTCGCCGAGGATGGCACAGCCCTTGTTCAACAGAATTGGACCGGCAAAGCCCCGCAAACCTGGCATGCTCATTGGATTCAGCGCGGCAAGCAGGTGACGCTTACCTTCGACCCGGTAAAGGATTCGCCGACTCCGACGTCCCTTGCCCTCAACATGAAAAATGGTTCTCTGGTGCCAACCACGTGGGACAGCGCTGCGCTTGGACTGCTCGGCCCGCCCACACTTGCCCCCTTCGGCGGCAAGAACGTCAAGAAACACAGTGTTGCTTCCTGCATGGCCCTGAATACAAATGATCCCATGCAGAATTGCGTGCAGTGGGACTCTCGTACTCCACCGAAATAACCGCAAGGCTTGAGGAGTTGAACGATGAAGCGCAGAACGTTTCTTACGCTTTCCGCAGGCACAGCTGCCTTCAGCCTCTGCCGGTCAATTGCCAGAGCTCAGGCCGTCGTCTCCGGCATCATGTCGCCCGTTCTCACACGATCCTATGACGCGAGCAGGTCCGGCGCTAACCTGCACGAAACCATCCTCACGCAAGCCAACGTGGGCGCATCGGGCATCCGGAAATATTTCTCCCTTTACATGGAGGGCGACGCGCGAGGGGCGGAATCGCAGACCCTCATCCTGCCCAAAGTCCCCGTCGTCGACGGAACTGTGCGCGACGTAGCCGTCGTCTCCAGCATGAACAATCTCGTATGGGCCTATGACGCCAACGACTCCGACATCCTCTGGGTGCAAAAGCTCGCCGTTCCCATCAACGGCAGCACCGCCATCGACTTCCACAACATCAACGACCATTGGGGAATTCTCAGCACCGGCGTCATCGATCCCGACACGCGGCGCTGGTATGGCGTCGCCTGGGCGTCTCCAGATGGCGACCCCAAAAAAGGCATGCATTACATTTATGTCCTCAATCTGAAGGACGGCAGTCAGGTTCACGAGCCCCTCAGCCTCGCATCCGAAACCTACGCGGCCGGCCATGGCCTTCCCGTTCAGAAGTATGCGAGTACCATGCGCAAGCAGCGATCGGCCCTGCTCATGACCAGAATAGACGGCGTGAAGACAATCTTCTTCGCCTCAGGCTCGGTTCTCGAGACCGCGACTGGCTCCGCGGGATTTATCTTTGCCTACGATGTTGCGAGTGCCCGCATCTCCGCGTGTCTTGCCATGAGCGGCGGATACGGCGCCGGAATCTGGATGGCGGGCCAGGGGCTATGCGCCGATGAAAAAGGCTACCTCTATGGCATGACGGGCAACGGCAGCTTCGATGGTATCTCCGACTGGGGCGAGACTGTTTTCAAAGTGAAGTACACACCGCCGGCCGCCGGGAGAAACGCATCGCTCGCTGTTGTCGACTGGTGGACGCCTTATTCCGACGCCGGGCGCGTCGGCGAAGACCCGACGCAATCCGCGCCGAGCGCTTTCCGTGCGAACAAACTCGCGCCCAAGCTCTCCGGCGTCAGCGCTCCCTCTTTAGCGCACAATATGCCCGTCAACAGTATGTCTGACCGCAATCTCGCGGGCGCTGCGGTGGAGGGCAAAAAGACCATCACCAAACCCAACGCCACGGAAGTAAGCGAGGGCTTCGCGGACGAAGACCTCGGCTCCGCAGGACTGTCGCTGATTCCCGAATACGGCATCGGGCTGGCATGCGGCAAAGACGGCATTGCATACGAGATAAACATCAACAACATGGGCAGGACCAAACCCGCGGACTTCGCCCACGCTGAAACCAATTACGCCAAGCTGGTGAGGCCGCCCGTCTGGTACACCTACACTCCCGATCCAAACATCGATGCCGCCCCCCAGGACTCGAGCACCCTCGACTTCATCTACGACAACAAGACTCGGCACATGCACTCCACGTCAGTGCAGTACACCAGCCCGATCCACGGCAAGATGCTTTTCTGCTGGGGTGAAAACTCGCAGCTCCGTGCCTGGTCGCTAAGTCCCGCCGGAGCGTTGACCCTGCTCGCCTCCAGCGCCGAGGTTGCGTCCATCAACTCCACCAACCCTGGCGGCGGCATGCCCGGCGGATTCATGACTCTCTCCGCCAATGGAGACAAACCGGGCACGGCTCTTCTTTGGGCGCTCATCCCCTACGGCGACGCGAATGCCGAAATCACCCCCGGCAGGCTCCTCTGCTACGACCCTGAGAATTTCGCCCCAGCATCCTCCGGATATGGCGGCCAGCAACTGAAAGTGTTGTGGGACAGCCAGCAATGGAATATCACCTTCGACCATCCCAAGTTCAATGTGCCCGTCGTGAGCGGCGGCAAGATATTCGTGCCCACATACGACGGCAGGATCGACGTCTACGGGCTGGCCGGTTCCTGAGTTTTATCGCTGAATGTTTTCATCGACTGGAGGGTCTTTCGTCATCCCTACGAGCGCCCGCCTGCCCGGCTCGCGATTGCCCGTTACCAGATAAGCAAGCACGGCTCCCTGGAAGAGCTGCAGCAAGGCCTCCACCGCGGCCGGATCCGGCTGAAACTCCTTCAACAACTCGATCCACAGACGTTGTTGCTCTTTATAGAACCGCTTCGCGCGAGCGGATCCGCTCCAGCCACGGCGAGTCACATCCATGATCAGCCGCAGCACCCCACGCGACTCAAGGCTCGTCGTTTGTTCCCACAGGGCCGTGACGACTGCACGAAGAGGCGTTCCTGCCGGAAACGAGCCAACCCGGAATCGATCGCGCAATCTCTCCTCCAGCCGGCCCATGACCATCACTTCAAGATTTTCGCGGCTACCAAAGTAGTGAATCAGCATGCGCTTGCTGCTGCCGACCTTCTTTGCGAGCAGATCAAGACTCAGGTCCAGAGTGCCCGCCTGAATGAACGCGGCCAGGCAACTTTCCAGCAGCTGATCTCGATCTCCGGACATTTTTCTGCGACGCATGTTGCTTATGAATGTACCATCTGGTACAACTGTTGATGTACCACCTGGTACACCGGCCATTCAATCAGGAGACTTCTCATGAAAATACACGACAAAGTCCTTTTCCTCGTTTTCGGCCTGCTCTTCTGGATCGTCGGAACCCTCTGGTACGAAGAGCGCGGATCGCTCGTCTTTGAAACAACCAGTTTGCGCTACTGGATCAACTTTATCCTCACGCCGATTGTGACCGCGGCAGTGTGCGTGGCGATCCTCAGATGGCGGCACATTCCCGCCCCCGAATGGGCCTCTGCAGCTCTCCTCATCGCGCTGCCCGGCATGCTTGGAGAAGCCATACTTCTCTCGAACTTTGCCCTTCTCATGCCGCGAATGCAACCGTCGTCAGCCGGGAGGTACGGAGCCTTCCTCTTCGGCGCCTATGCTCTCTTCCTCGCGATCGCGGAATTTGTCACACTGCAGGCTTCCTCCGGAATTGCTCATGAACTCAGATAGCGCATGGATCAAGCCTTCTACTCAGCCGTAGTCGGGTCGATCATCGATCGAACCCGCGAGACGCTGTTGGCCGGAAACCCACCCATCTCGGCATGCTTGCGTATCGTGGCTTCATCCGGAGCGATATAGATGCAGTAGATCTTATCGTCGGTGACATAACTCTGCACCCACTGGATCTGGGTGCCTATCTCTCGCAGAACGGCGCACGACGTCTGCGAAACCCCCTGTAGCTGCTCCGGCGACAGTTTGCCCACTCCCGGAATCTCGCGCTCAATCACAAACTTCGGCATTCTTGCATCCTCCTGTTAAACCCTTCATGGAATCATCAGATGGGCAATCGGCGCGCCGCTAAGCTTCGGCTGAATCCAGGTACTTGATGAGCAGCACCTCGTTACCGATCTCACTGTAGAGCAACTCGTCGACGGTGCCCGCTGCCACGAGAAGACCATATCCCCCCGGCCGCATCCCCTCTTTTTCGCGCAACATAATATGCGCTACAGGATCATCCGCTGGATTTGCGATCGCGGCATGCGCAAGCGATTCGCGGCGGAAGCCGGACCCGGGATCGCGGATATAAAACACCAGGGCTCTCCCGGTGCGTACTGCTGTAACCTCAACCACCTGTTCAGGATTAAACGCCGCTCCGTGCTCCATGGCATTCAGCAGAATCTCTCGAAACGCCTGCATCATGTCCCGCCGATTCACCTCCGGCAGCTGCATGCTGAACTCATTCGCAAACGTCATCAGGCGCTCCGCGGTGATCATGCGGCAATTCACGCGAACCGACACCCAGCCTGGCCGGGCCGATAGAACCTGAACGTCGTCTCGCCACTGGCTGTCGGATGCCGCGCCACGGGCGATGCGTGCAATATCCCGCGTATCGAACGGAGGGGTGAAGCAGGCGAATACGCGTGCGCGAAGGGCGGCAACCACTTCGTCCGGAGTGCTGTGACGAGCCATGATGATGCACTTTACTCCTGGCCTGATCAGGCGCATCTCCTCGAGCAGCGCCAGGTCTTCATCGACAGCGCTATCGGGACTCGTAATCACCACCCCGAAGGATCGCGTGCGCAATCGCTGTAAGGCATCACACTCCCCAGCCGCGTACTCCATAGGGAAATCGGCAGCAGCGAGTGCATCGCCAATCTCTTGGCTGACTTGGTTTTGATTTCCAATCACCAGAACCCGGCTCATGCTCTGCTCCGATGCGACGAACGAAAACAATTCTAGATCATGCTCGCAAATCACCCGGGAGGCGCGGTGAAATACACCATCGCGCCCGCAGGCAATATCACCCCGGCGCCAGCCGTCCGAACGGGGTTTTGGGCCATCCTCAAAGGTCGGCATGGCAGGAGCAATGGGAGAAAATGCACCTCAACGGTTTGAAGTTCCGCTAGTGGGTCAATTTGGTCAGCGCGAAGTTAACTATAAGCCGACTTTCCGGGAACTTCGTCCGAAGGGCCAGTGGAAGGAATGATAGGTTTTCGCGGTCAATTGTCGGCTCACCTTTGATCGTAAATACCCGAGATGGGGTGTATCATTTGCGGCGTGTTTGTAGGCAAGAAGGGGATTCCTGTGAAATGACACGCCCACGGAAACGCTCGTTGATTTGTAGCACCGTGGTGGTCTTCGCCTGCGTTCTGGCAGGTAACGCTCAGCAGGTTGATGAACAGAAGATGCACGCATTTCTATTTTCTGAAGCCCATAAGAACCTTGTTACGAAGTTAGTGGCGATAATACCTCCAACGGTTTTCAAGACCTGCCCCAGCTTGGTATCGAATGGGAGTAATGTGCGCTCGCTGAAACCAATTACTTTTGGCGAGGATGGAGTTCCAAACTCAGGGGCGTGGAAAGAAGTTGTGCCTGTAAAGGGCTGTGGGAATGACACTGTTCTAAATCTGTATTTCTACGTGGCCGACGATGGCGCAAAAATAAATGGTATCGCTGGATTTCCCGGCTCTACCCATGCCGACCTCATTCTGCAAAAAGACGCTCTGACGCATGCCGAAATCGGTGCTAATTCTCTTGCACGGAATTGTGCTCATTTTGACGTGAAAAATACGCGATTTGAGGGATACGGGTTGTCTGAGCCAGCCACCCCTGACCCGGGTGCATCAACACGGTTCCGTCCTTGGTGGGAGACTTGGACGATGGTCGGCTGCGAGCGGACCTTCGATGTCATGTTGGACTTCATGCCAGACGCCACAGGCACAACCATTGCCTGGCCGCGGCAATTTCAGGAACGGTAAGAATTCGAAAAGGGCAGGCGCAACATCTTATCTGAGCAGCGAAAACGGGGTTTGCGGTAAGTTCAACCCGCCGACTTGCCCCAAGCGGCAACTTACCGAAAACTGGGATGAGACGGTCGCTCTGAGAAGAGAGAGACTATGCGGATGAAAAAGCACACGCAGGACCTCATCGCGGAAGTACCACGGGG